>JBEBGW010000019.1:0-24087 GCA_040081025.1 Pyrinomonadaceae bacterium
GAGGAGGATCGCAATGAAATTATTTGTAGTGGCGATGCTCATACTCGCCATGACCGTGATCGGCTCCGCGCAGGTCTCCAAGGATCTCTCGGATCTGGCGGACGCCGAGCGGGCCTTCGCTGCCGAAACGGTGAAGGTCGGGTTTCGCGACGGATTTGCCAAATTCTTCGCGGACGATGGCATCGGCTTCGGGCCGCATCCGGAACGGACTCGTGAGAAGCTTCTGAAATCTCCGCCTGCGACCGGTCCGCGAAAAGTGATCTTCAATTGGGCGCCGATGTTCGGGGATATCTCGGCAGCCGGCGACATGGGATACACGACCGGTCCAGTTCTTTTTACGCCGCAGGGGCCGGACGCAAAGCCGCCCTTTCACGGCATCTATTTCTCCGTGTGGCAGAAACAAGTGGACGGTTCTTGGAAAGTTGCAATCGATCTGGGAGTTGATACTCCTTCTGCAGTGGCTGCAATAGATACAAAGTTTGCCACCGCGAGCCTCAACGAGCGGGACTCGAAGTACAAATCGAGACCCATGAGAGTCGACGATTTGCGTGGTCTGGACGAAGCACTTTCGAATTCGATCTCGACGAAAAGTATGGCGATAAGCTATGCAAAGTACCTGGATCGAAGAGAATTTCGGATACATCGGAAAGGCCAGATGCCCGTCACGAACGAAGACGAACTTGCGAAAGTCTTGGGCTCGGGTGACAGGTTCGAATTCATTGGCGGCAAGGCTGCTTCATCGGGCGATCTTGCATTTACATACGGGAAGTACGTTTCGGCTACAAATGGTCCGACCGTTGAAGAGGGCTATTACGTTCACGTCTGGCGTCGAAACGAGTCAGGTGAATGGAAGCTCGTCGCGGATGTTCAAAATCCACTCCCTAAATAAGGACTGAGAAGAAAATGAAAACCCTATTCCTATTTGTATTTATGTCGTTGGTCGCTGTGACCTCGCTCGGGCAGACGACTGCGTTTGTTGGTGTAAATGTGGTCCCGATGGACCGCGAGCGGATCTTGGCCAACCAGACGGTGATCGTCCGAAACGGTGTGATCACCGAGATCGGTGACGCTAAGAAGGTGAAGGTGCCGAAAGATGCGGTCCGCGTCGACGGTACGGGCAAGTACCTGATCCCTGGCCTTGTCGATATGCACACGCACCTGCTGTCGGACGGTGACGATTACCCCGATTCGATCGCTCACGACGAGCTTCGCGTGATGGTGGCGAACGGTGTTACGACGGTCCGATTCATGATCGGGACGCCTGAGTTATTGAAGTATCGGGCACAGTCGGCACGCGGGGAGATCGCCGCGCCGACGATCTGGGTAGCGTCGCCGCATCTCACCGGACGTGAACAGGGAAACAACTTCGTCGTGAAGACCGAGGAAGATGCTCGCGATGCGGTGAGGAAGTCGAAGGCTGCCGGGTATGACTTCATCAAGGTGACGACATTCGTGCCTGCGGCGATCTATGAAGCGGCAGTCGATGAAGCTGCTAAGCAAGGAATTCGAATGGTCGGGCACGCCGATCGCGAATACGTGACGGCTCCGCGAGCGTGGACGGCGAAGCAGCAGATCGAGCATCTCGATGGATATATGGAGCAGATACTTCGCGACGATGCTCCGATGAAGGGTTCCGTCTCGGACCTCTATATGTCGAACCCGAAGAACTGGGAGAGCATCGACTATATCGACGAGGCGAAGATCGCGATCGTGGCGAAGAAGTCGGTCGAGGCGAACCCGTTCTCCGATCCGACGCAGCACTTCTTTAAAAACTCATTCGCGATTCCGCGAAGTGAGGAGTCGATCCGCGCGCAGCCTGATTTCCGGTTCTATCCAAAGAAGGTACAGGATCAATGGCTATCGTGGTACAAGCGGGCTTCGCTGATCAACCAGGTGTCGGCCGAACGGAAGATGAAGTGGATCGACGCGCGGAACAAGCTGATCAAGGCGATCCACGACAACGGCGGCAAGTTGATGACCGGTTCGGACACGCCCGAATTCCTGTGGCTGTACGGATTTGGTCTGCACCACGAACTGAAAGCGCTCCGCGACGCCGGAATCGGAAACTATGCCGCACTCGCGGCCGGGACGCGTAATCCGCACGAGTTTCTCGGGTCGCTATCGAAAGCGGGAACAGTTGAGAAAGGGAAGGCCGGAGATCTGATCCTGCTAAACAAAAATCCGCTTGAGGATATCGCAGCGACGTATGATCGAGCCGGTGTGATGCTGAAGGGCAAGTATCACACGCAAACGGAACTCAATGGCTGGCTCGATGCGATCGCGCCAAAGATCGCGGATTCGCATATCGAACCAAAACCCGCTGCAGGAAAGTAAAGATGCGTTTTTTCTTTGCTTCATTGTTCGTAGTTTCGATCGGTGTCCTGAGTGCCGTCGCTCAGGGCTCCGTCGATGTGCCGTACGGCAAGGCCGCGAACATAGATGGAAAGATCGATGCTCAGGAATGGGCCGACGCGTCTCGTCACGAACTTGCGAACGGCGTAACCCTCTTTCTCAAGACCGATGGATCGCACGTTTACGTCGGGATGCGCGGACAGAAGCAGGGTTGGAGTCACGTGTACCTGAATGAAGGCGGCTCGGATGTCTCGGTTGTCCATGCTTCGGCGGCACTTGGACGGATCATCTACAAACAGGATGACGGAAAGCTATGGCAGCCCATGAATGAGTTTGCGTGGCAAGTTCGTGAGCGAGTCGTTAATGCGAACGTGATGGACGCGTATCTTGCGAAGAACGGATGGGTCGCGAGCAATAACAACATGGGAAATGCGGACGAGGTCGAGTACAAGCTTGCGGTGAAAAGCAGCGAAGCTCGTATCGCAGCCGTGTTCATGTCGCCGGGTGTTTCTCCCGCCTTTTTTCCCGCGACGCTTGACGACGATTCGTTGAAGCAAAAACTGCTAGAAGGTAATGCGATTCGCGACGTGAAGTTCGACGTTGCGCAATGGGCCCGGCTCCGGCTTCCATCCAAGCCGGCGACTGCCGCGGGGTCTTGGGAAGGTGCAGTAACGCGGGAAGGCAAAACATGGCGCGTGAATGCTCATATTGCGCCGACATCAGCCACCGTGGATTTTGTCGATCTTGGTATTACCGACATTGCGTTTCCTCTATTCGTCGACGGCTCACGCGTTCGGCTTGAGAAACCACAGCCGAACAGCCGGCCGCCAGTGATCTTTGACGGCTCGGTCGACGGAAACGTCTTCGCGGGCTCGTGGAGCGGTCTCGGGGTGACCGGAACGTTCTCGATGAAGCGAACGAATCGGAAATCGGAGCCAGTTCGAGAAGAGGAAGTGACGTTTCGTAATGGCGAGGTCGCACTGTCAGGTACGCTGCTGCTTCCGGTCAAACGAGATCCCAAGTCTCCCGCGGTAGTTATCACCCATGGCAGTTCACCAAACGAGCGAGCGGGCTATCGATCGTGGGCCAGGAGCTTTGCAAATGCGGGTATCGCTGCGTTGATTTACGACAAACGCGGAGCCGGAAAGTCCACTGGAAACACGCGGGCAGCGAGCATGGAAGATCTCGCCGACGATGCGATCGCGGGACTGCAATATCTGAAGACTCAAAGAACTATAGACTCCGCGAAGATCGGCGTTGCCGGACACAGTCAAGGCGGGTGGATCGCACCGCTCGCAGCAGTCCGATCGAAGGATGTCGCCTTCGTGATCGCGAGTGCGGCGGCGGCGGTCACTCCGGCCGAGCAGAGCATCTATCATCGGGCGGGCGTGATGCGATCGGAAGGAATCTCCGAAGCCGAGATCGCGCAAGCGACGAAGCTCCGCGAGAAGCTCTACGAAATGAATCGGAAGATCCTCGCCGGAAAGCCGTATCAAACGGATCGGGCGGCGATCTCTCAGGAATTGATCGCGAATAAAGACGCTCGGTGGTTCAGTCCAGCCGAGCTTCCGCCACAGCTTGCGGGCGATCTGCCGCCGGACGGAGCATTGCGATTGTTGTTCTTTGATCCGGGTCCGGTGTGGGAAAAGTTGAAGGTGCCGGTGCTCGTAATTTGGGGCGACAAGGACACCGTTGTTCCTTTTGAAAAGAGCCGCGGAATAATAGAACGTGCCCAGGCTAAGGCGCGTAATCAGAATCTGACCACGAAGATCTTCCCAAACGTCGATCACGGTAATAACCTCGTAGCCGCCGACGGACAGTGGGATTTTCCGCGTGTGAATAGTGAATTTGATCGGGCGATGACGGAATGGGTAATTTCGCTGTATCGCCGGTCATGATCTCAATTGCTATCAGGAGAACTATGAAAAAGAAACTAATGATCCTTGCGGCGTTCATTGCGATCGGGGCGACGGGTGTTCCCGCTCAGCAAAGCGACGATGCGAAGGCCGCGATCGGGGTTGTGAATCAACTGTTCACGGAGATGGCTGCGGCGAATCCAGCAGGAATCGTCGCGCTTCATACGCCGACGTCCGATCTCGCGGCGGTATTCAAGCAACGCGATGGGAAGTCACGCTATCAGGCATTCAACGGCGAGAAGTTTTCGCAGATGTTCACCGATAAGACCAAGGTGATGCGCGAAGAGATGTATGCGCCGAAGGTCGAGATGAACGGTGATTGGGCAATGGTTTGGGGCCGATACGTTTTCTTCAATGGCGACAAGCTTTCGCATTGCGGCATCAATCAGTTCAACCTGATCCGCATCGATGGAGTCTGGAAGATCGCGAACGGCGCTTCGACTATCGATCCAGGCGATTGCTCGGAAAAAGAGAAAGCGATGAAGCCCGATCCGAAGAAATGGCCGGCGAAGGAGTGATGAAATGAAGACAGCAGTACTCGTCTTATTCGTTTTCTGTTCGGCAGCGATCGGCCAGATAACGCCCGAAATGCGGACGGCGGCGAACGACGCTTACCAAAAGCAGGATTGGAAATCGGCCGCTGCGGCGTACGAAGCCATCGTGAAGGTTGAAGAGAAGAATGCCGGGGCGAACTATCGTCTCGGCCTTTCTTATTTGAATCTGAATGACACGGCTAAGGCTGCGAAGCACCTCGAAGCCGCGATGACCATCTCGCCGAATCCAGTATTTGCTCTGGCGCTTGCCCGTGCGGAGGCTCGTGCTGGCCAGAAAGAGAAGGTATACGCGGTGTTCGAACGCACCGTCGCTCTCGGCGGGGTCGCGGCCGAGTCGTTGAACGACGAAAAGGATTTCGCCGCGATCAAGTCGGAGGCAAAGTTTGCTGAGTATGTGAAAAAGCTTGATACACTCGCTAACCCGTGCCGCAACAAGCCGGAGTTTCGGCAGTTCGATTTCTGGATAGGCGAGTGGCTGCCGAAGAACCCGCAAGGCGTGACGGTCGGTACGAGCAGCATTCAACTGATCCTGTCGAGCTGCATCATCTTCGAGAACTGGGAAACGCCCGCCTCTGCTGGAAAGAGCTTTAATGTGTTCGACGTGCGCGATGGAAAGTGGCATCAAACGTGGGTCGATAACCGCGGACTACTAACGCACTACGTCGGCGGACTTGTCGACGGCAAGATGGTTCTCGATTCGGAATCGGTACAGAACGGGACGAAGACGACCTCACGCATGACGTTCTCAAAACTCGAGAACGGCGATGTCCGACAACACGGCGAGAACTCGACCGACGGCGGAAAGACGTGGACGACGACATTCGATTTTACATACGTTAGGAAAAAGTAGGAGGTTTCGTATGCAACGCACATTGAAACTGGTAGCTCTGATCGCAATTCTCGGCATTGCGATGGCAGTGTTTCTGTCGCCGCGTATTGAACATTCGCCTTTAACGACAGTGGAAGCTCAGGTGTCTGCGACTCCTGCGGCATTCGACCAGACAGCGGGGCTTGCGAAGCTTCGCGAGCAGATCAAGGGGAAAGAAAATGACCTAGCTCCGACCGTATTCAAGAATATCCAGACGATGAAGAATACGACAGCGGGTCGCCTGCTCAGTGTTATGGAGATGGGTTTTGCACGTTCACTCGGCGTCAACTGCACTCATTGTCATGTACCTGATAAGTGGGATTCGGAGGAAAAACCTCAGAAACAGGTCGCCCGGGACATGTCCGCGATGGTGTCGACGATCAACAGGGAGCTTTTGAGAAACATTAAGAATCTCAAGAGCGAGACCCCGATCGTGAACTGCACTACCTGTCACCGCGGTGAGATCAAACCGGCGCAAAATATGCCGACTAAATAACCACCATGTTACACAGGCGCGAATTCATTCGGACAGCTTCGGCATTTGCCGGCAGCGCTCTCTTGCTGCCCGCGGCCTTTGGCGGATGCGCGGTCAAGCCAGAATTCGCAATGACGGCGCAGGCCGCGGACGCGATGGACGAAGCACTGACGCTCATGGCGAAGTTTGCTCCGCTCGGGAACCACGCGCCGATGGCCGTGGAATCATTAATAGCCCTGGGCAGGGCTGACCGTGCGATCCCGTTCATCGAAAAGTACGAGAAGCGATTTAATGTCGGACATCCGGCCGCCGTCTCACCCATCACGACGAGCAATTGGAAGGAAGCTCTTGGTCGAGGAGAGCGAAACCTCGACTGGGTCAATTTCTTCAAGCGCCAACTAACGGAAGCTGATTGGAAGCCGGTCGTTGAAGAGTGGGCTGGCATTTTGGCTCCCGGCCTGTGCGCCGCCGCAGGTCATGGCGTTATCCGCACATGCCACGCATTGCGAAGTCTTTCGAACCGCCAGACCAACTTGCGCCTGAATGAACTCGCGGAGGGTCTTGGATACTGGGCGGCCTACTATCAGCCTTTGCCTGAATCCTCCGTTCGGCCGGTTGAAGCATTTAGTTTGCCTGATGCCGTCAAGAGAGTTCCGATGCTGCCCGACGACAAACGCCGCCGCGGTTCGATCATGGATCAGCTGCGAGCGCTCGATGACTTCGCAGCATTTGGCGACGTGATCAATTCCGTCAAGGTTTCCGGAAAGGCAGATGCCGTGATCTCTCAGCTGACCGAGGTCTTCGTCCGTGTTTATCTTGAGCGCGTGACGCCGGCTAACGATCTGATCCTGATCCATGCAGTCACGGCGACATCGGGGATTCGGTCGCTCTTGCCGTATTTGACACCCGAGACGACAGATCGGGTGCTTAGATACGGGTGGCAAACGGCGGCCGCTCTGCTTTCGATCAGCGGCGACCATCCGGCCGTACAACGTGCACTTGAGCCGGAACTCAAGATCGAAGACCTGACCGACCGTGCGGTGTCGTCAAACGAGGAACACGCTATCAAATTTACCGAGGCCTGTATTCGCGAGCAGCGGCTAAACCCGAATCCGATATATCAACAGGCTGCGACCGATGCGGTCCGAAGATTGCCGCGACATTAAGAGTCCTATGAGCATGTCGTTTTCGACTTAGTATTGGAGGCAGAAAAATGAAGTATTTGTTGTGCGTCGGTCTAATCACAATCGTGGCGGCTGGACTGGTCTCTGCTCAATCCACCTCTGAACTTTCGCCAACTCGCTGGGGTGTCGTGCTCGATTCGCCTGAGGCAAAAAACGTGACGGTAAAGAAAGACGTCACCTACCTGAAAGATGATCGCTCGACGCTCGGGATCGATATCTACGCTCCGCCAGGGATGAAGGCCGGCGAGAAACGTCCTGCGGTGATCTTCTTGAACGCTATCGGCGACAACCCATCTGGAAAGGTGAAGGAATGGGGAATCTACAGCTCTTGGCCTCGATTGATCGCGGCGCATGGGATGATCGGGATCTCGATGGATGCGGATGCGTCGCGGATCCAAGACAGCCTTAAGGGAATCTTCGCGTTTCTTGAGCGCGAGGGAGCTTCTTACGGGATCGACGCTTCGCGGCTGGGCGTGTATGCAGCGAGTGCGAACACGACTCAATCGATCGTTTACCTAATGAGTGACGGAGCGGCGAAGGGGATAAGAGCAGCGGCACTCTATTATGGAGCGACGCCGAGTGCGGAAACACGGCTTCGAAAGGACCTTCCTGTGTTGTTCATCCTCGCTGAGGGAGACGCGCAAGGCGGCATGGGCCAGGCTTCGATGGGGCTGTGGCAGCGCGTCGCGCAGGAGCGTGCTCCGTGGACGCTGATGTTCGCGGCGGATCTGCTGCATGCGTTCGACGCGTTTCAGGATAACGACTCATCGCGGCGGATCGTGATTCAGACGATCGACTTTTGGCGCACGCATCTTCAGCCAGTGCCGCAACCGACGTGGCAGCCCTCGCCTGCGCGCGAGATCGTGGCGACGACATACGGTAGTGATTTTCAGAAGACGGCCGATCTGCTTGAGCGTTATATCGCGGCGAATCCGAGCGACGCTCAGGCTTACGTAATGCGCGGCCGAGCGTTGAACTCGCTGCGAAAGTACGACGAAGCCTCCGCGGTTTATGAGAAGGCACAGCAGCTCGCACCCGACCATCAGGCGATACCCGCGGGTCTCGGACAGGTTCGGTTTGCCCAGCGCAGATATCAAGACGCGATCCCGCTGCTTTCAAAGGCGATCGAGAACGGTTTTCGAAACAGCCTCGTTTATGGCCAACTCGCATTTTCGCAGATGAGTCTGAATCGAAATGAGGAGGCGATCCGCACATACGAAAAGGCGTTCGAGGCAGGAATTCCTCCGGGTGCGAATACGCGAGGAGTCGCTTATTACAACATGGCGTGCGCTTACGCTCGGTTGAAGAATCTGGATAAGTCGTTCGAGATGCTCGGCAAAGCTGTCGACGAAGGGTTTGCGAATCGAAATACCTTCGCTTCTGATACGGATCTTGAAGTACTTCGATCGGATCCGCGGTTTGCGAAGCTTCTCGATCGGCTGCCGGCGGGCGGTTCGTAGGATCAGTTATGAGACTCGTGCTTTCATTCGCTTTGACGACTGCCCTGTTAGGCCTCGCTGGCCTGAATTGTTTTGCGCAGGCTGACCGACGAGTCACGATCGAGAGCTACGGATGGAAGCTGATCGGTGACCTGAGAATGCCGAAGGTTAAAGGGCCTGTGCCGGTCGTGCTGATGTTTAATAAGGCCAATGGGTCGAGAGACGCTTACAAACCCCTGGCCGGATATCTTTCGGATCGAGACATCGCTTCGTTCCGGATTGATCTTCGTGGTCACGGCGAAAGTACGAACAAGGGCAAGTTCGGCCCGCCCTTCGACGCACCGATGTTGGCATTGACCGAGGAAAGCGACCGGGATGTCTACGCGGCGGTCGCGTATGTCAAGGGACTGAAAGGGATCGACATTGCACGGATCGGCATCGTCGGTGCCAGCTACAGCGGCGAGGAAATGGCGATCGCCGCCCGCAAGATGGGATACGCCAAGGCCTACGTCGCATTGTCGCCGGGTTCTTACAGCGAACAGTCGATCAACGCGATCGATACCAGCGGAGCGAGATGGTTGTTCGTGCGTTCCGCGGATGAGAGAAATCTCAAGGGTATGCATGAAGAGATCCGGAAGATAAGCAAGACCGCCGAACTGTTTGAGGTGGCGGGAAGCAAACACGCATCCGACCTCCTGGATGCGACGCCCGGGCTGCCGGAAATGATCGCTGCCTGGTTTAAACACAATCTATAGATCTGAATTCACATGAGAAAAATAACACTGATCCTATCGCTCGTCGTTCTCTCACTCCCCGCTTTCGCTCAGACTGACGATGATCGAAGCGCTGTAAAACAGGCGGCTCTGGACTATGTCGAAGGGGTTTATGAAGTGAATCCCGAAAAGATCGAACGCGCCGTTCATCCAGACCTGGTCAAACGCGGCTTCTACGTTGAAAAGGATAAGCCCGGCTATTTGCCGCACACGATGACGTTCGCTCAGTTGGTCGAGCTTTCGAAGACCTACAACAAGAAGGGCGGCATTCCTAAAGATGCCGTCAAAGAAGTTGTTGTCTCTGACCAGACTGCGAGCGCGAAGGTTACCGCCATTTGGGGCTTTGATTATCTTCAGTTAGCAAAATATGACGGCAAGTGGCAGATAATAAATATTCTTTGGCAGACGCCTATGAAGAAAGCGAAGGCTAACTAAGGGCGCTTGTAAACCTTATCGGTTTGGATACCGTACATCATCAACTATGAAACAACTGATCCTACTTTCGCTCCTGATCATTTTTACTGTTCCCGCCTTCGGGGCTGATATCAAGAATGGTGAAGAACTGATCGCCGCGATGCACAAACGTTACGTCGGCAAGTGGTACAAGACGCTGACGTTCGTTCAAAAGACCACGAACTATAAGCCGGACGGCACCTCGACTGTTGCGACGTGGTATGAGGCGATGAGCCTTCCCGGAAGCCTTCGGATAGATTTCGATCCGACCGATAAGGGCGACGGACTCCTTTTTTCCGGCGGAAAGATTCACTCGTTCCGCGACGGAAAGCTGGCAGGCGGGCGTCCATTCGTACATCCGCTGATGGTGCTCGGGTTCGACATATATGGCCAGCCGGCCGAGACGACGATCGAGCAAGTGAAGGGTATCGGCATTGACCTTTCCGTGATCCATGAAGAGAAATGGCAGGGCCGCGACGTTTATGTGGTCGGGGCGAAACAAGGCGATCTTGCAATGCCGCAGGTTTGGGTGGATAAGAAGAACCTCTATTTCGTCCGCCTTTTTCAACTTTCAGGAAAAGACAAGAAGAATGTACAAGAGACTCAATTCAACAAGTATATCAAGGTTAAGGGAGGATGGGTCGCTCCCGAGGTGATCTTCAACGTTGACGGGAAACGCACGACGCTTGAGGAATACACCGACATTCAGGCGGACATCGACCTGAGCGCCGATCTATGGAACCCAGAAAAGTGGATGAGCGTGGACAAGGCGTATTACAAGCTTAAATAGGGGTAAATGAAGGAACACGACCTTCTCAGATATGAGGCAAATAATATGAGATTTGCAGGACACGGAGTTTCGATCGTTGCGTCACTGTTGATCTTCTCCGCGGGAATGAACGTGATCGGTCAGCAGGTTGACCCGTTGATCGCCGATGTTGTGGCGAAGATGAACGCTCATCTGAGCGAAGGCGAGAAAAAGGGTTTCTCCGGTTCCGTTTTAGTAATAAAGGACGGCAAGCCGATACTGCAAAAGGGCTATGGTTTTGCAGACTGTAAGCGGGAAAAGCGAACTGCGACAGAGATGGTCTTTGATATCGGATCGCTGACCAAGCCGATCACCGCCGTTGCGATCCTCAAACTTCAATCGCAGGGCAAGCTCAAGGTCGATGAACCCATCTCGCGTTATCTGGATGGCGTGCCTGCGGATAAGACCGGCATTACGATCATTCAGTTGTTACGTCACCAATCCGGATTACAGGATGTATTCGGTGCCGATGAAGATTACGTCACAAAAGATTGGTTCCTGAAAAAGGCCTTCGAATCCAAGCTCAGATTTAAGCCGGGCGAGCCCGGCGATATTGAAGATACTTATTCGAACGCCGGGTACAGCCTACTGGGCGCGATCATCGAAAAAATCTCTGGCCTTTCTTACGAGGAATATGTGAGCCGGAACTTGTTCCAGCCGATCGGTTTAAAAAACACCGGTTACCGTAAGCCGAACTGGAAGAGCGAAAGAGTGGTATGTGGTTTTCTCGATGAAAAACCATGGGGCAGCGTTCGGGATTTTTACGGCAAGACCGAGCCGTCATGGAATTTGCTTGCGAACGGCGGCATGATGTCGACCGTCAGCGAATTGAACACATTTTTTACGGCGATACTGGAGGACAAGATCCTTCCTAGATCCGAGAAAGATTTTTATCTCGAGACGGCAGCGAAGAAGGGCAGAACCGGGCGCCGTACGATGAGCCCGTCGGGAGACAACAATATCTTCAGCTCGCTATACGTCAATTTCGTCGACGATGGAGTGTCACTAGTCTATTTCACGAGTGACAATCGGTTTTCGATCGAAAAAGGCTTTCCGCGACCGCTATTCCCAGAGCTAAACCGACTTCTACCGCCGGTCAAATGAGCGCGGCGTTAAGATAAAATGACGGCTCAATAACCCTCGATCTACATAAGCACATGCGACAGCGATCCAATCATATACTTCTCTGTTTTCTCATCCTTGCGTTGTCCGTTTGCGGCATTTCTCAAGCACCGGCGAAGTCAACCCCAGCCCTCAGGAAAGAGATTCAAGTGAAACTTGACGAATGGCACAAGGCTGGGAAGTTTCCCGGTGCAACGTTAGGAGTCGCGCTCGCCGACGGCGAGTCGTTTGGGCTTGCGGTCGGATATTCTGACCGCGATGCGAAGACACCGATGAAGCCGACCGATCGGATGCTGGCGGGAAGTACAGGCAAGACGTTCGCGGCTGCGTTGGCCTTGCAACTCGTTAAGGACGGAAAGATCGGGCTCGACGACAAGGTCGCGAAGTATCTCGGAACCGCGCCGTGGTATGGCCGTCTACCGAACGCAAAGGACATCACGATCCGCCAGTTGATGAATCACTCGAGTGGTTTGGTTCGTTACGAATTCAAGAAAGAGTTCACCGATTTTCTTACCGCGAATCCGTACAAGGTTTGGACGCCGGAGGATCGGCTCGCTTATCTGTTTGATTCGAAGGCCGAGTTCGAAGCGGGTAAGGGCTGGGATTACTCGGATACGAATTACATAGTGCTCGGGATGATCATTGAGAAAGTTACAGGCAAGGTGTTCTTCGATGAGGCGACAAAGCATTACGTGAAAAAGCTTAAGCTCTCGAACACGATCCCGCAGGAAGGGCCGGTGATGAAGGGCGTCGTGCAAGGGTACGCCGGTGCGAACAATCCGTTCGGCGGAAAGGACGCGATGATCGAGAACGGCAAGTTCATCGTTAACCCGCAGCTCGAATGGACGGGCGGCGGCTGGGCTTCGACGGGCGAGGACCTTGCTCGGTGGGCGAAGGCATTGTACGAAGGGAAAGCCGTGGATGCCTCGATGGTTATGCAGATGGTGGATGGCGTTCCGGCTAAGCTGGGGCCGAACGTGAAGTACGGGCTTGGCGCTATCATCCGCCCGACCGCAGCCGGGATAACGTATGGCCACAGCGGATTTTTCCCGGGCTACCTGACGGACATGATGTACTTCCCCGATAAGAAGATAGCGATCGCGGTTCAGGTGAATTCGAGCGCTCCCCAGATCTTTGGCGGGAAGCCACCGGCAAGATTATTAGCTGAACTAGCGGAGATCGTAAGTCCCAATTCCGCACCAGCGGCGAACCAGTAAGCACAATATGGCTCACAGTCCATCACGACGATCGTTTCTGTTATCGACTGCCGCGGCTGTCGCGGCGACTCCGCTCGCGACCGGCGCGCAGAAAAAGAAGGCCGACGCTGGAGGTCTCTCCGAAGGGTTCATCAAGCGAATGCCCGAATTGATGGAATGGGCAAATGTCCCCGGGCTTTCTTTCGCACTAGTTAAAGACGGAAAGCTCGCGTCGTCGCAAGGATTTGGTGTGGTCAAGGCGGGCGAATCAACACCGGTCGGTACTGACACGATCTTTCCCGCGGCGTCACTCTCGAAGCCCGTTGTCGCTTACGCGATCTTACGGATGCGGGACGCGAAGCTGATCGACATCGACCGGCCGCTGTGGAGCTATCTGCCTTACCCTGACCTCCCGGACGTGGAACATGCAAAGACGATGACGGCCCGGCATGCCCTTAGTCATTCCTCGGGATTGCAGAATTGGCGATTCGGCAGTGAAGACAAACTGCAATTCGCATTCAAGCCCGGCGACAGTTTTCAATATTCGGGCGAGGGATTCTATTACCTTCTGCGTGTGATCGAACACATCACGGGACGAGGATTTGAGGAATACATGCAGGACGCGGTGCTTAGACCGCTCGGCATGACCAGCAGCACATACGGATGGACGCCGTCGGTCGAGGCAAAGATGACGTGGGGGCACAACGGAAGAATGCGTCCGAGCGAAGGCTTCAACGCTCAACGCGGACGGCAGATGGCCGCGACCGCCGAGCAGATAAAGAAACCGCTCGCGTCATGGAAGCATGAGGATGTCGCGAAGGCATACTCCGAATCGAACAAAGACGCGCCTGTTTTTCCAAACTTTCTATTGCCGAATTCTGCCGGAAGTCTGATCACGTCGGTCGATCAATATGCGCAGTTCCTTGGTCGCCTGCTGAAGCCTCGTGGCGACCAGCTGGATCTATCCGCAGACTCTCGACGCGACATGTTAACGACGCAAACCAAAATCAACAGCGCTATTTCATGGGGGCTCGGCGTTGGGTTGGAAAACTATGGCGGGCGGACAATGATCTGGCACTGGGGCGACAACGGGAATTTCAAGGCGTTCATGATGGGCGACACCGGAAACGGATCGGGCGTCGTGGTTTTCACGAATGCTCAGAACGGTCACAAGATGTGGCAGCGTATCGTGACCGAGGTGATGGGCCCGGATCATCCAGCTAGTTACTTCTTTATGACGTAGCGACGTAGTTGTTCTTACGTGCTGAACCGTGTTTATTCTTCTGAATTGGAGGGCTCATTTCTATACGGAAAGGCCGCCAATCATTGCGATAGGTTCGAAGATGGAGAAAGTTAAGACAAAACCCGACGACTACATCAAGTCGCTTTCGGATGATGTCCGGGTAGACATTGAGAAGCTCGATAAAGAGATCTCAAAGATAATGAATGGCACGTCCCGAGTTCTTTGGTCGGGTGTCTTCTGGGGCGGCAGCGAACAGAATATCATCGGCTACGGCGATTTTCCGTACGTCAGAAAAGGCAAAAAGGTCGAGTGGTTCTTTATCGGCCTGGCGGTTCAAAAGAACTACATCAGCCTTTACGTAAACGCGGTGGAGGACAACAAATATCTTTCGCAGAAATATGCAGATCAACTCGGAAAGGTCAAGGTCGGCGCGAGCAGCATCAGCTTCAAGCGGCTGGCAGATGTCGATATGCCAAACCTGTTGGAAATGCTCAAGCGGGCAAGTTCGCAGCTCAAGGCCGCCGCTTGAATGGAGTTTTTACCAGCAATGCGAAGACTAATAGTTCCGTTAATTCTTATCGTTATGGTTTCTCAAAATGTGGCAGGGCAGTCAGACGTGAATAAATGGTTCGATTTTTGGGTCGGTAAATGGGACGCGAGCTGGTCCGAAGGCGAAGGCAAGATCGCCCGAGGGACGAACACGATCACCAAAGTTCTTGACGGCACGGTGGTGCAGGAAGATTTCGCGATCACTGACGGCTTGCAAAAGGGTTTTCGCGGTATGAGCCTCTCCGTATTTGGCTCCGCATCGAATCAGTGGCATCAGGCATGGGCTGACAACCAGGGCGGCTACTACAATCTTGTCGGCGAGCGAAGCGGCGATGTGCGGGTATTCAAGACATTGCCAAGAACGGCCGACGGGAAAGAGATTGTCCAGAGAATGGTATTCAAAGATATCAAGGGTGATTCGTTCACCTGGGACTGGGAAAAGACCGAGGATGGCGGGAAGACCTGGACGCTCGAATGGCGTATCAACTACAGGAAGGTCTCTTGACGCGAATCTTGCTTGAGATGTTAGACCGGTAAGGAGAATACATATGAAGCGACTATTTTTAGCGATAATTTCGACGGTCGCCGCGGTTTCCGCCTCTTTCGGACAGAACAACGCGACGATGGATTCATACGTCAAGGCACGTGCCGTTCTGGACCGGGCGGTTGCGGCTCACGGCGGTATCCAAACGTTGCGGGTGATCGAGAATGTTACGTTTCGGCTGGAGGGTGATACCGTTCATCGCAACCAGAGCAAAAAGGCATTCGCCTTTGACCGGACTCCATTCAAGGCGGAATACGTCATCGACGTTAAGAACACTCGCTATCGTCAGCGGCAGGATGGTCATTATCCCGGTGGGTTCGACTGGGTGAACGGATTCGCGATCAACAAAGCTGAGGGTGTGACTTGGGACGAGCTTCGCGGCACGTTCAATCCGGTGCCGAATGTTCCGCCCGCGAATTTCCGAGGGCGGCTTCGAATGTTCCCCGATCTCGTCGTACTCAACGCGCTGGATCGCTCATCAAGGCTTCGATATCTGGGTCCGGCGATGCTCGATGCTCGCCCGCACACCGTGATCTCATACGCCAATGAGGACGGGCTTGAGATCTCGCTATACGTAGACGATAAAACGGGACTTCTCTCGAAACACGAGTTTATGACGACGGATCCGTTCGTGGGCGACGCGGTGATCGAGATGCTTTTCTCGGGTTATCGACAAGAGAATGGACGGATGGTACCGGCGAAACGAACTGACCTTCGCAGCGGCGAATTGATGAACGATCTTAGATTCGCGGACGTCAGGTTCAACGCCGCACTGACTGACGAGAGTTTCAAGCTTCCTGTCGGTCTGAAAGCCGCGAATCCCGCGCCGGCCGCGCAACCTTCGACGAAGTACGCCGAGAACGTCTATACGGTGAACGCGTCCGGATATAACGTGCTAGCGGTTGGGATGAAGGATCACGTCTTCGTGATGGAAGCGCCGATCGGCGATAACGCTTCGAAGCAGGCGATCGCCGAGATCAAGAAGCTGTTTCCGGGCAAGCCGATCAAGTATGTCGCGGTTAGCCATCACCACGACGACCACGCGGGCGGCATTCGCACATACATTGCCGAAGGCTCAACGCTGATCGGACTGCCGGGCGAAAGGAAGTTTTTCGAGAAAGTGGCCTCTGCCAAGTTTACGATCGACCCGGATACTTTGATGCTAAGTCCGAAGGCGCTCAAGATCGAAGCGATCACGGAGGGTCGTCGCATTCTTACGGACGGGTCGACAACCGTTGAATTGATCGACATTGGCCCAGGCGGCCACACGGACGAAATGCTTGTCGCGTATCTCCCCGCCGAAAGGCTCATCTTTCAAGGCGATCTCGTAAATCGGCCTGCCAACGGCGATCTGGCGACGATCAATGATTCGACGGTTCATTTTATCGAATGGTTGGGAAAGAGCGGACTCGCGGTCGAACGGGTCATCGGAGTGCACGGACCGCCGTCTACTCTTGAAGAGTTGAAGAAGGCGGTGGCTGAAAGGCGCACGGCACGGAATTAGCACGGCAAACGAGTGGTTGAAAAGGCGGGCATCCGGTCCGCCTTTTTCTTTTGTGTGGCCCCGCATTACAATTGGTGCACCAATCGAATCCCGGAGATTTCAAAATGAAAAGAACCCTTGCGCTCTTGTTCCTATTGCTAACTGTCACTTCACCGAAGTTCGCTAACGATATGAGCCGTGATATCGATGCCGCGACGGCGAAGATAATGTCGAAGCTGGTCGAATGGCGGCGGCATCTGCATCAATATCCCGAGCTCGGCAACAATGAGGTCAAGACGGCGAAGTACGTCGAAGATCATTTGCGGCGTTTGGGATTCGAGGTGCGGACGGGGATCGCGAAGACCGGTGTCGTCGGCATCTTGAAAGGCGCCCAACCGGGACCAGTGATCGGGCTGCGCGCCGATATGGACGGCCTGCCGGTGACGGAGAGAAACTCGCTGCCGTTCGCGTCGAAAGAGACCGCCGAGTTCAATGGACAGAGGACCGGCATCATGCATGCATGCGGACATGATACTCACGTTGCGATGCTGATGGGCGCGGCGGAAGTTCTCGCGGGCATGAAGGACAAGGTCAAGGGAACGGTCGTGTTCATATTTCAGCCAGCTGAAGAAGGCCCGCCCGCGGGCGAAGAAGGTGGTGCTCCACTGATGGTGAAAGAGGGCGTGCTGGACAACCCGAAGATCGACGCGATATTTGGCATTCACGTAAATTCGCAGACCGAGATCGGGACGATCAAATACAAACCGGGAGCGATAATGGCGTCGAGCGATTGGTTTCAGATAAAGATCAAAGGGCGGCAGACTCACGGTGCCTATCCGTGGGCAGGCGTTGACCCGATCGCCGTAGCGACCCAGATCTACACGGGCCTGCAGATGATCGTCTCCAGGCAGTCCGAGCTTACAAAAGCCCCGGTCGTGATCACGGTCGGACGCTGGAACGCGGGGATCCGCGAGAACATTATCCCGGAAGAAATGACGATGGCGGGCACGATCCGCACGCTCGATTCGGATATGCAGAAAGACGTTCACGAGAAGATCCGTCGGACCGCGACGAACATCGCTGAGAGTATGGGTGCGACGGCGGAGGTGTCGATCGATACGAAGACGCTTGTTACGTTCAACGATCCCGAACTTGTTAAGAAGATGGTGCCGTCGCTCGAGAAGGCGGCGGGAAAGGAAAACGTCCGCCTGACCGAATGGGTTACGGGTGCGGAAGATTTTTCATACTTCCACCAGAAGGTGCCAGGATTCTATTTTCAGGTCGGGGGAATGCCGAAAGGCAAGAACGTCAAGGAAGCCGCACCGCATCACACGCCTGATTTCTTTATCGACGACAGTCGCCTCGATGTAGGTGTGAAGGCGTTCGCTAACATCGTCTTCGACTTTGTAAAGTGAAAAGGTGGCAAAGTGAAAAAGGTTAAAAGTTAGGAAAGGGAGAAACGATGTTATTCGTTCCTCCCCTTTTTCACTTTTGAACTTTTTTACCTTTCCACTTTCTACGCTTGATTGTGAGCTTCGACGAACCAGAGAAGCTTGTCGACGTTTCGCGAGATGCCGGTGTAGAGATCCGCGGTGTCCTTGTCTCCGATCTCGTCGGTCGTGTCGATGTTCTTCCGGGCCTTCTTTCCGAAATCGCTCAAGGCGGTCGAGAGCGCATCGACGTGGGCTGTTCCGTCCGAGATCTCGTGAGGATACTCAGCAAGCGACGACTTCTCGGCTGAAATGCGGACCGTGCCCATCGCAACACCGCCAAGGGTTGTGATTCGCTCGGCCAGGTCATCGACGTGAGTGTCGAGTTCCGTCGCAACGCGGTCGAAAAGTTCATGAAGCGCGATGAAATTCGGGCCTTTAACGTTCCAATGTGCCTGTTTCGCCTGATATACGAGGTCGATCGAGTCGGCGAGGCTCTGATTGAGAATGCCGATCAGTTTTTCCCGCTTACCTTTTGCTAGATCTATCTTTGTTTCGTGAAGTTCCATAATTCCCCCTTAATTTAGAATTATTCTAAATCCAATCATGACCAAAGTCAAGGTGTTCTGCCGTCAGAACCCAATTTGCTATCATTCAACTATTCCTTAACTCTATGAAGTTTTATGTTCCTTCTGCAAGGCATTAATTGGGCCTACTGGCTTACTCAACAGTACGAGGTTGTTTATCAGGCGATCTCGGGATCGATGCGCGGCATGCTCCAGGGGATCGCCGGACGCCTGCCATACATCGTGGCCGGTATCATTGTCCTTTTGATCTTTTGGCTCTTCTCGAAACTGATCCGCTGGATCTTTCTCTCAACGACGCGAAAGACGAGGATGGACACGCAGCTGCGGATCCTGATCAGCCGGCTGATCGGCGTGATGATGTTCGTGATCGGACTTTTCACGGCTCTGTCGGTCGTGATCGAATCCTTCAACTTCGGCCAAATCGTAGCCGGATTGGGATTCACATCTTTTGTTGTCGGGTTTGCGACGAAGGACATTCTAAGCAACTTTCTCTCGGGGATTCTTATCCTTTGGCAGCGGCCGTTCAATATCGGCGATTATCTGTTCGTCGGGGCAAATCAGGGCAAGGTCGAGCACATCGGTGTGCGGGCGACGAAGCTGCGAAAGGATGACGGTGAGGCGGTACTGATACCGAACGGCGAGATGTACTCGGCGGCGCTTACGATCCGCGGAGCAGGCAAACTTCGCCGGATGACGTTGAAATTCACGCTCGGGTTTGACGCGGATCTCGAACGTGCGAAGGAGATCATCATCTCAACCATCGGAGAAGTCGATGGTGTCGAAACCGACCCGAAGGCGAACGTGTACGTCACCGAGTTCACCGCTGACGGGGCGATGCTGACAATTCAATTCTGGATAGACACGAATGAGAATAGGCCGCTGCGGGTTTTCGATTCGGTTTCGATCGCGGTCTTGAAGGCGTTGAATGCCGCCGGAGAGAAAGTGAATATGAAGACGGCTGAGGCTGACAAGGATAAAGAACGAGAACCAGAACCTATTCGGGCCGCGGGATCGAGGGACGTACTGGAATAGGAGCTCCGCCTGGGCCTCCGAAGCTTGACGTTCCTCTGAAGAGCGGAGTGAAGATCCAGCTCGAATGTCTTTCAATGCTGTAGTAGTTGATGATCGAGGTAGCTCGACTCTGACTCGCGACGCCGATGAAGGGCTGATTATCGGTAACTACGTCAAAATCTTCCTCGACCTCGTCCAAAGTACCAGTGTCTACAGAATTGACGATCACAACGGTGTAGCGGTCGAACACTCGCGACGGGTTTGAGGGCAGAACGCCGTTGTTGTGTTCCTGAACGCGTTGGGCGAAGCGTGCGATCGTTTCAGGATCCGGTTTGATCAATCTCCACTTACCGTCTTCGCTTAGCGGGTCGATCGCCGCAGACGCACGCAGGATCTGCCGCTTCTTCGTTCCTTGCGGCAAGCCTTCGAGCAGATCATCGATGGATTCGGGGAGACGTTGGCCGTTGTAAAACGTTACGTACTGACGGATGGCGTCGGCAATCTCTTCACCCCGTGCGATCGCCTCTAATTCCTTTTCACGCTGGACCTCGTGCTGGATGCTCGGCGCCACGGCAAGCAGGCCGATCGCGAAGATGGTCATCATACCCATGACGGCCATCATCGTCGCGCCGCGCTGGCGTTTATCGGTTGTCCGTGTCCTCGTCATCATCGTCGTCATCGGCCGGCCGGGTGTTGCTGTTCCGATTCGGCGGTCGATAGACCGGTATGTTGCCAGGAATGCCGGGAATCCCCTGCATAGGCACATTCGGATTGTTTGGGAAGCCGCCGGGCCTAGGGAAACCACCCGGGCCGGTCGGTGTCGTATTCGCGGTTCCCGGCGCCGGACGGAACAGGTCCACGGGATGGCGGAATCCGAGATTCGTGTCCTCGACAATAACCCGTTCAGACGAGATATTGACGATCCTGAATCGGCCCGCGACGACGTCATTAAGTCGGTAACCGGTCGGCGTCTGCTTGCCCTGCTCCTCGAGATAGGCCGTATCGTTGTTGCCGAGCCGACGAGCGATCATACCGACATAGCGGAACGTTGGCTGCGGCGGCGGCTGTACCGAGAATCCGCGGCCGAGCGAATAGCCTTTGCCGTCCAGAGTGCGCACCATTATGTTCGCAGCACTCTGGGTGACGATCAGGTTAGCCGGAACGTTTGCGGCGAGACGTTGGCCGTTGATGAACGTCGTCGGTAGCTCGGCGTTGTTGAAATAGACCTTAGCATCCGGCGTAAATCGATCACCGATAACCTCAAGCCTAAATGCTTTCGATCCCGCATAGATGCTGGTCGGCGTCGTCAGAGTAAGCTCAAACGGCATCGGCGGAGTCGGTGTCGGGATCGGCAGCGGCGTTGGCGTAGGTGTCGGATCAGGAGGACATTCAGGGCACGGACGCGGCGGTTCGTAGAAGGCGAAAATGTTGCGGCCGGCAGGTGGTGCGTCCGCAGATCTCGGATCATAGACCACCGGAACCATGTAGCCGAGATCCTGATCAGCCTTCGACGGCATCGTTACCGGACCGAGTTCGCGGTTCGGTGATGAACCCGAACGAGGAGTTGGGGAAACCGTGACCGTGACATTGGTCGAGGTGCTGCCGAATCGCGGCCCGAAGGCAAACCATAGAGCAACAAGAGCGAGGACGCCGAGCACGATAGCCGCGATCACCTTATTCCGTTCGGCCGGGGATTTTCCTTCGAGTACTGCCATTGCTATTGCTGCGGGATGCTCGTCGTCTGAGCCTCCACGGTCGAGCGTCTGAAATACGCCGCCATCTCCATTCGCAGGCTCACGACCTGTCCGAGGGTACGGCCGGTTGGCCGCTTGACCTGATTCTGACTTCCACGACTAATGCCGGGAATTCCTCCCGGTTCAAATGTGTCTTCCTGCGAGGGCTGCTCCGAACGAGCGGCATCCGGCTGACTGTCCGATGGCCCGAGTTCGATCGCGCTGATGATGACGAAATCGTTGCCGGTCTCGATCTCGCGGATGAACTGGCGAAGGTTTGAGTAGGACCCTTCCAGAGTCATCGTCACATAGGTGCCGGGGAATAAACTTCTGAAACGCGATCGTCCGCGTTCCTCTTCGGAATCGTTGTTTTCACCCACCACCGCAATGTCGAGCGGGGCGTAATCCGGACCGCTGGTATTTACCAGACCATGTCCCGCGATCAAACCATTGAGCTTTTGGTAGAGGGTGGTGCGGCCATTCAAGGCAACGGGTAAATAAGTCGATTCGAAATCACCGACGCTTGAAACCAGCTTTGCAACGTGAGCTTCAGTGTTCGTAATATCGCCGTACTTCGACTTAGCGGAGACTAGCTCGGCTTCAAGGCGATCGTGAGTTGACAGGTTGCGTTCGAGTTCGCGTTTGGCCGGCAAAGTGAAAAAGAAATATGCAGCAAGGGCCGCGATCACGGCCAGAGATGCAACGCCAACGACGCCTATCTCGGCCGGTCCCCACATTCCGCCGTACACTTTCTTCGGGCGGTTCGCGGGAGCAATGTCGTATTGCGGCTGTTTCTCGACGATTATCGTTTCCGTCGGTGTAAGCAGAACCGTCCGATCAGCCTCTTCGACCGCGACTACGCCGTCGTGCCGGTTAACGGCGATCTCGGGCTGCTGCTCTGGTGCGTTCGGGTCTTTATTCAGCTCGCTCATTGTGCTGTCCCTCCCGCCGGATTTTGTGCTACTTCTTCAGGTGTGGAGGTCGAATATCCATAGGCCGGTGTGTAGACCAGCCGCAGCGTGTATTCGGTGAATGTTTGCCTCTCGCTCTGCTGGCGATCCTGTCCGCGAAGCTCGGCCTGGAACAGTCCTGAATTGTTCATCGAGCCGATCATTCCCATGACCGCCTGATAGTCACGGCTGATCACGCCGAATTCGAGCTCGGCCTTTACGCGATCGCCGTCACGATAGACGTTCTCGACCGCGATACGCGATGCACTGACACTTCCGGGAAGTACGGATTCAAGGTCTGCGAAGAGTCGCGACCAGCCAAAGCTCTTGTTGGCAACCAGCTTGTGCGACGCGATCAGTAATTCACGCTGTTCAGGCGAGAGCGACTGCTGAACTTTTGCCCCCTCGTTCTTCAGCCGTGCGACCTCGGCTTCCATTTGCTCTACCTGCTTTCGGGCAAGTTCGTTGTCCCGCGAATAGCTGTAGAGTTGGCTAAGTGCAAAGATGCCGCCGAGAGCGCCGAGTATCAAAAGCCCAAGGGCAAGAATGTACGGCGTCGTGCGGTTCCTGAAAGGATGCGTTGAAAGATTAAGCTTCGTGATCACGTGTTACTACCGGGTCGGACTTTAAGTGTTCAGATGCGAGCGCTCGCCGAGAAGTTTAGCACAAAATCCAACCGTATTTTTCACGAAGGGGGCGGGGATTGGTTGCAAAAATCAGTCCTCACGCTGCGCGAGAGGTTTCGCTTTTTCTTCGTCCGACATCTGCCGGTAAGCGCGGACGCGGTTGCGGCCTTCGCGTTTGGCTCGGTACAGGGCCGAATCGGCCATCTCGACAAGTTCGATCGGATCGCTCGAATCGCTCGGAAATGCTGCAACACCTATACTTATCGTCACGTGATGCTTTTCGAGCGGCTTGCCCTTGCGGATCACGCTGAATTCTTTGTCCTGGATAACGGTCCGGATCCGCTCGGCGGCGACCAGGCCCTGAGCAAGGTCGGCGTCCAGAAGGAAGGCGGAGAATTCTTCGCCGCCGAACCGCGAGGCAGCATCGCCGCTTCGCATAATATCGATGATGCACTGGCCGATCTCTTCAAGCGTTCTCGAACCTGTAAGATGTCCGTAAGTGTCGTTCACCTTCTTGAAATGATCGACGTCCATAACGAGGACGCATAGCTGACGGGAATCAGACCGGGCCCGGGCCGCTTCCCGCCGGAGCTCCGAGAAAAACGAGCGGCTGGAAAGCAGGCCTGTCAGATCGTCATGTGTAATAAGACGATGGATCTGCTGCTGGTATTCGCGGTCGATCTCGTCAAGGAGCTCGAACCGGAGAATGTGCTCGCCGATCGTGATCTTGTCGCCGTGTACGAGAATGGCCTCAGATACTCTTGCTCCGTTCACCGAAATGCCGTTTCGCG
>JBEBGW010000251.1:0-6712 GCA_040081025.1 Pyrinomonadaceae bacterium
CGAGAAGTTGGGGCCATTACAATTCAAAACTTAGACAGCTCTTTCACTGGCCAAAAGAAGCTATTCTCAACGACTGAAAATGGACGAATAAGCCCCGCACCTTCGGCCTCATAGTGGAGTGTGCCGTTCGGGTCGTACCTCGACCTCGGAGTGAACCAACGGCACGTACCTGACGTATTAGATATTTGATAGGCTGAATAAAGATGAAGCACTGTTCAAATTGCGGTGAGCGGATCGTCGGGGAGCAGCAGTTCTGCCGCTCGTGCGGGGTTGAGCTTACCGTTGCGGGCGGAAAGCGTGGGATCGCTCCGCGGACGATCATTATTGGGGGGCTTTTCGGCTGCCTCCTGGGGGCGCTGATCGTGTTGTTTGGCGGGTTTATGGACATAAAGGCGGTCGCCTTCGCTGGGACCGTCTTTGCTCCGCTCTCATTCGGCGTAATGCTCCTCGGCGCGATCCTAGCCGATAGCCCAAGACGAAGCCGTCGAACAGCGGCACAGCCCGATCCCCAGCCGCCCGTCCTGGAAAAAGCCGACACCACAAATCAACTGCCTCCGATAACCGCCGCCGATCACTTTCCCACAAGTGTCACCGAGCAAACGACCACCAAACTCCGCGTCAGATGACGCTCAGATCACTCGCGTCTCCGTTTCACGAATCGTCCAAACAGATTAGGATTCGGTCTCGAGCGGCTGACGCCATTTCCGTCGCGTTCGTAGCGGTGCAAAAGGCCGTTAGGATCGTATTTGTACCAGACGCGCGGTTTGCCGTCGTCGGATTCGTGTTCGACGAAGATCCTATCGCGGTGTTCGTCAAAGTCTACGTTCATGGCCGAGAACGGATCGTCGGGGTCGTAGATGGGGATGGCACCGGGCGGGCGGCACCAGGGTTCGGCGTTTTGATAGTCCTTCATTATCTCGACGTCGCCGCGGTCGGGATGACTCTTCAAAAGGTGCTGAAGCCACGCCTTGGCATACGGCGTTCCGTCGTACATAAAGGGAGCCGCGTGCGGGCCGTGCAGATCGCCTCGCGGGATCTCGGTCCGAACAGGAGCAGATTCAACAGACCTCGGGGCGAAACTCCGCACGATATCCTCTATCGGCTCCTGAACGACAGTGCCGCCGCTTTCGTCATAAACGCGAACGGCCTCCTGGAACGCACGGTATTCTTCGTTATCGTCGAGCTTCGGAGCGATTCCTGTTTCTAGGTATTGGTTCCGGGCCGCGGCGGACGCCGCTTCGATTATCCAGCCTTCTCGATTCCGAAAAGCGGATTCTATATTGTCACCGGGCTCATCAGCGTAGTCATCGTCTAGATCGCGACGCTCATCTGCTGCGGCGTCGTATTCCTCGCGGCCGGGGAAGTAATGCGGGCTCGACTTCGGATCGTAAACCGGCCGGCTCGGTGCGTTAGCGGCGGCCGTCTCCGTTTCCGCTTGTGGATGCCACATCTGCAGATATCTGTGAACGGAAGTTTTTGTAAGATCCAGTTCGTCGGCGATAGCCCGGATCGACTTTTTCTCGTCGTGCATTTGCTTGATGCGTTCGATCATTGGCCAATCTTTGCCCTCCTTCGGCTCGGCGAGCAGCACCGCTTCCGAGGCGAATTCGTTGAATGCAAAACCTAGAAAGTTCCCGCCGATCTTGTTCAGCCTGAACACCGGCACATGCGATCCGTCATACATCGCCTCCGCGTTTCGCGGCTTCAGATGTTTGATATAGCGTTCGCCGGAGTTTCGACGGCTTTGCCCTATCGCAAAGACGTTATCGGCCCCGCTCGCCAGCGATCCGGCACCCTGCAGATCGTTTATCGAAAGCTTTCTCTTCGCGTCGCGTTTCCGCGTATGGGCGATCACGAGTATCGACAAACCGAACCGCCGCTTAAGCCGCTGCAGCTCTTTCATTATCGGCACCGTCTCGCGATAGCTCTCCGCCGTGCGCTTCAGGTGCGTGATGTTGTCGATGATCAGAACGGACGCTCCGGTTTCGGTGATCAGCGGCTGTAGCAGATCTCGCAGCACCGTTTCGAGCGGTTCGCCGTCGTGTCGGTAAAGTATCTCTGGCCGTACGACGACCCTGTGAAAACGCTTCGAAAAGCTGTACTTCTTCTTTAGGGCCTCGCCTTTATCGGGGTCGTGGTCAGCCGAATAACGCATCTCGATCTGCTTTTCCGTCATCTCGAAATCCAAAAGCAGCACGTCACGCGGCTTCGCCGTCAGTCCGAACGGATGCATCGGCCGCCCGCGTGCGATCGATTCCCCGATCTGCACCGCCAGAGCACTCTTGCCCTTGCCCGTGTCGCCGAACAATATCGCCAGCTCCCCTTCACGCCACAGGTCGTCAAACAACTGTTTAGGTACCGGCAGCGTGCTCGCCGCCCGCATCCAGTCGTTCATAGGCCTGATCTCTACAAGATCGTTGAGATCAACCGTTGTGCTCGTCATCGCTTCCATACAACAAATAATTCCTTGACCCTGACGGTCGTAGGATGTAAAGTAACAGCCGTGCCGTCGCTTGTAAAGCGTTTTATGCACAAAACAGTAAATTTGTTGTGTGTGGGACAGTGGGACAACGGGATCTGCGACAGTTTGTGGGAGGGGCAATGAAGCTGGGGAGCGTGGTTACAAAAAGAAAAACGGCAGGCGAATCGCCTGCCGCAGCTTTCCTATGGACCCGTCTGTTACTGCACCTCGTAAGGCTTCAACTGTTCGTTGACCTTTGCGAGGTCGCCGACAACGACGATCGTCATTCGATCTTCGGTCAGATATTTCTTAGCCATCGCCTGAACGTCGGCCGACGTGACGGCGAGAACGCGCCGGACGTAGTTGTCGATCGTAGTCTTGTCGAGCCCGTTGTAGTTCATATTCTCGAGCTGCCCGATCACGCCGAAGCGGGTCGAATTCTGCAGGACGTAGAGCCCGGCCATATAGTTCTTGATGCCCTGAAGCTCGGCAGCCGGGACCGGATCGTTCCGCATCCGGTTGATCTCGAACAATATCTCTTTGATCGAATTGCCGGTTTGCTCGGTCGTGACATCGGCCGATTCTATCCAGTATCCGGTCTTGAACCGGTTCCAGATAAAACTGCCGGGCGAATAGGTGTAGCCCTTGTTCTCGCGAATGTTCGACGTGATCCGCGACCCGAACGATCCGCCGAGAAGCGAGTCCATAACGACGAACTTCACATAATCGGGATCGGTCGCGGACGGCGAAGGCATTCCGAGATAGATCGTCGATTGCGGAGCGTCCGCACGATTGATGGTCGTGAGCGACCGTTTACCCGCGATCGTCGGGACGTTGCGGGTCGATTCCGTGCCTTTCGCATAGCCGGCGAAAGCCTTGGAAATAGCCGCCTTTACAGCCGCTTGGTCGAACTTTCCAACGATGTACAGATGCGTCTTCGAAGCTCCGTAATTGGCCGCGTAAAACTTGCGAACGTCGTCGAGCGAGTAGGCGTTGACCTCTTCGTCACGCGGGTTGATCTGTTCGTAAGGATGTCCTGCGAAAACGATCTCGCGAAACTTTTCCCAGGCCAACGTCCCGGCCTGAGTCCGAGCCACGGCAAGCTGCCGGAGCTTGTTCGCTTTGAGCCGGTCGAGATCTTTCTGACGGAAGCTCGGATTGAGCATCACGTCGGCCAGGAGGTTGATGAATTGAGCGTCAAATTCGCTCAACACCTCTCCGCGTACGTTCGTGCTGTCCGTGCCGACGCCTACGTTCAGGCTGCCGCCCATCTTTGCCGTATCGAGAGCGATCTGCTCGGCAGTTCGAGCCTTGCTGCCTTCCTTGAGCATCGAGCCCGTCATCTCGGAGACGGCTTTCTTACCTTTGGCGTCGTCCTTCGTGCCCGTGTAGATAACGGCCTGAACCGCAACCTTCGGCACCGAGCCATACTGAACGAGCGTCACCTTCATCCCGTTCGGAAGCGTGTAATCTTCGGTCGCGGGGAATACGAACGGTTTCGGCTGTCCGCCGGCGGGCGGCGTTTCTTTCTGAGCAAATGTTGCGATCGCCGTTAGAGTAAGGATCACTGCGAAGACGCAGAGACGGAGAAATAGTTTGGACATAAGATCTTTGAAAATAAGCGAACTGGCCGCCCGCTTACGCAGGCGGTTCTGACCTTTGTTCATTGGACGCCTCCTTCAGCGGCGGCCGTTTCGACGTTGATCATTACGATCGTCCGGTTAGTCTTGCGGAGGTATTCTTTTGCCGTGGCCTGGATCAGTGCAGGCGTCACCTTTCGAAAGTTCGCTTCGATCTGGTTGATGTTGTCCGGTTTGTCGTCGAAAAGAGCGTAGCAGGCAAGCAGATCGGCTCGTCCGACACCGCCGAATTGCTGCATCGTATCGTAAAGGCCGGAGCGGAGTTTTACGATCGCCCGGTCGATAGCGGCCTGTTCGACTGGCTTGTTTTGAAGTCCCTCGACGACGGTGTCGACAGACGCGAGGATCTCCTTCGCCGTGAACTTCTCGTCGTGGATCAGGTCGCCCGAGATCAGCATCGGACCGTTGTAGTTGAACATATGCCCAAGGCCCGCGTTGATGCCGCCGTTAACGCCGCTCGTGTACGACTTCTTTTTCACCAGCTCCTGATAGAGAAGGCTGTCCTCGCCCTGGAGCATGATCTGGTCGATCAGGCCCATCGCGTAATATTCGGGCGTGCCGCGTTTCGGCATCTGCCAGCCGAAGCCGACGGCCGGTTTCTTAGCGAGTTTGTCGGTCCGGGTCATCGAGCGTTCCTCGGTCTGACGCGGCTCGGAAATGTCGGGAAGCGGATCGGGAGTTTGTGCGGCGAGTTTCGCGAAGTACTTGTCGACCCATACTTTCGCGTCCTTTTCTTCGAAGTCGCCGGTCACGACGAGGACAGCATTCTTCGGCGAATACCATTTATTGAAGAAATCCTTCGAATCTTCGAGCGTTGCGGCTTCGATATCCTTGAGATCGCCGTAGAAGTTGTGCGAGTTGTACCAATTGGTGAAAGCCGTCATCGGCAGATCGATCCACGGAAAGGTGCCGTAAGGCTGGTTCAAAACGTTAACCTTTACCTCGTTTCCGACCACGCCCTGCTGGTTTTTCAGGTTCTCTTGCGTGATGTCGAGCCCGCGCATCCGGTCGGCTTCAGCCCAGAGGAGCGTTTCGAGCTTGTGCGACGGAACAACCGCGAAGTAGTTGGTGAAGTCGAATCGGGTCGAACCGTTCAGCACGCCGCCGTTGCTCTCGACAAGTCTGATGTATTCCATCTTGCCAAGATTCTTCGAGCCCTGAAACATCAGATGCTCGAACAGGTGAGCAAATCCGGTTCGGCTTCGCGGTTCGATTCGGAAGCCGATGTTGTAATAAACGGCAACCGTCGTCAACGGAGCACTGCCGTCGGGCGAAAGGACGACCTTAAGGCCGTTCGGAAGCTTGTAGTAAGTGACCGGGACGTTGATGCCGGTGTTCGCTTTGGGCTGTGCGACGACGATTCCGATCGACAGCAAAGCTATTGCAAACGCACCGGTAAGCCGGGAAAGGATATGTTTCATAATTCCTCGTGAAAAGAGTGTTCGAAAAGAAGTTATTCGAAAATTCGCCAGGAAAGTTTCAATTATGTGGCGGATGGTTGGTTTCGAGGGTTCAGATGTCAATTACCCTTGAAGAATCGCGATCCCGATGTAGAGGGAAGTTTGGTCAGGCCGCCTCCGGCCGAAACCGTCACGTTGTTCGCTTCGAGCGTCGAACCGATAGATCTTTGAAATTCTGAGATAGCACGATTCAGGTCAGTCTGGGCACGCAGCTCGAGGCTGCGGGAAACAAGCAACTGCGTCAAACGTTCCTGAACAAGAAAGAAGGTAGTCGTGCCGGCCTGGAACTGCCTTTGTTCGCTCTGATAAAGCTGTTCTGCCGCCGCCCGTGCCGCTGCCGCGGACTGAAGGCGTGCCTCGGTCGAGCGAAGTGCCTGAAGAGCATTTCGTACCTCGGCCTCGATCACCTGTTCGGCCTGGGCTCGTTGATTTCCGATCCGGTTCTTCTCAACGAGAACGCGCCCAAGATTTGCCTTTGCGACCGTGTTTCCCCACGGCAACGAGATCTGCACTCCGAAACGGTAGGACGGATAGTCGAACGCAGCGAGATTGCCGAGCGATGTGAAATAGCCGCCCACCAGATTTGGCGGAACGCGGCTTAGTCCGGTGGCGGGATTGATCGCGGCTGCAGTTTCCGATCCGGCAAGTCCTTGCGACGTGAAACTGCCAACCAGATCGATCTGCGGTTTCGTCTGATTGCGGTAATAACGCTCATCGATAGCGTTGATGTCCGAGCTCGCCTCAAACTGGACGATTTCGGGCCGTCCTTTCAGGGCTTCAGTAACTGCTACTTCCAGCCCGATTTGCGGGGCGTTCAAGTCGATCGGCGATACCGGCGTTATCGGCCGCGACCATTCGCCTGCCGTTCGATCCGCAAGCATAAGGGTCTTAAGCGTATTCTCGGCCCGCGTGACATCTTCTTGGGCAGCGTAGACCGCCTGCTCAAAAGTGACGATCTGAGCGGTCGCTGCGACGAGATCTATCGGCGGTAGAACGCCTTTCTCGACCAGACGCTGATTGCTTTCGAGCTGCGTCCGGGCCTGCTTCACCGCGTCGATCTGCACCTGAACATTGCGAAGAGCGAACGCGAGGTTCCAGTAAGCCTGCTCGACCGCGACGATCACATCGATCGCGCGCTGCCTGAACTGCGA
>JBEBGW010000020.1:0-23945 GCA_040081025.1 Pyrinomonadaceae bacterium
AATCAAAATCACCGTCGCGAAATGAATCGAATCAAACGACTTAGGCCTGGTTTTCGAAGAGTTCGAGAAAGCGTTCGCGGTAATTACGGCTCAAGGCGAGCTCGAACCCATCGCGGAGGATGACGGCGTAATCCCCCGAGAACATTGGGTGGAGTTCTTTGATGCGGTCGATGTGCACGACCGTCGAGCGGTGGATCCGAAGGAATTTATCCGGGTCGAGCTTGCCCTCGATGCCGTTCATCGTCTCGCGGATCATATGCGTCTCGCGGCCGACGTGAAGCTTGACGTAGTTGCCCGCCGCCTCGATCCAGTCGATCTCGTCGACGCGTAGAAAGAACACCCGGCCCGTCGTCTTCACGACCAGCCGTTCGAGATACTTCTTCTCGTGCTTCAGATCGGCGATCAGCGTAATAAGGCGTTCGTCGATGTTCCCCATCCGCCGGTTCTCGATCGATTCGCGGGCCCGCGATACGGCCCGGTGGATCCGCTCTCGCGTGAACGGCTTCAGCAGATAATCAAGAGCGTGGACGTCAAATGCCTGCAGCGCGTATTGGTCGTAAGCCGTGACGAACACGATCGCCGGCATCTTCCCGCCGTTCAGCGACTTGACCACGTCAAAGCCCGTCTTCTCCGGCATCTGAATGTCGAGGAATACGAGGTCCGGCGATTCGTTCTTGATCGCCGCGACCGCATCGGTGCCATTGCCGCACTCGCCGATGATCTCGACATCGGTCTCGTCACGCAAAAACCGCTTGATCCGCTCGCGGGCCAAAGGTTCGTCATCAACTATGAGGGTCTTGAGTTTCACGTTCAATCTTCTATTGTCCGCGGTTGGTCCTTGTACTGCTTATACGGTATATCGAGCTTCACGCTAACACCGTGATCGCCGTCGGGCCGGAACTCGAACTTATGGCCGTCACCATAAAGATGCTTCAATCGTCGGCGTGTATTCGAAAGACCAACGCCTTCAACCGAACGATCAAGCTCTTGCAGCATGCCCACGCCATCATCGCTTACGCTCAAATGCAGATGGCCGTTGTTACGCGACGCCTGGATGTTAACATGCCCCCCCTCTGCCTTCGGCGATATGCCATGCTTGATCGCATTCTCAACCAGCGGCTGCAGGATCATATTCGGCACACTCGCATCCAGCGTATCTGTCGCGATGTCCATCTTCACCTCGAGCCGGTCATGGAATCGCGTCTGCTCGATCTCGAGATACTTACGCAGAAACTCAAGTTCTTGTTTAAGAGGAATCTCCTGCACCTCAAGATTCTCGAACGACATCCGCAGCAGGTCGGAAAGATCGGTCAGCATCCTATCAGCAATATCCGGATCGCGATGGACCAGCTCAGAGATGGCGTTGAGCGTATTAAAGAGGAAATGAGGATGCAGCTGCATCTTCAAAACCTGCAGCCGCGATTGAGCGAGTCGGGCCTCAAGCTGCGAGGTCTGCAACTCACGCTCGCGATACTTTCGATAGTTCAGGATCGCCTGATGGATCGCGACGACGCCCCAATAGATAGCGATCGAGAAATGGAAATTGACGAAGAACAAGATCTTGAAAGTTTCCCAGAAGGAGGTGAGGTTGAACCGTGCTAGATAACCGAGTTTTGGCAATACATATGCGTCGATGCAAAGAATGCCCAACGCTACCAGTATGCTCGCGACGAGGTGAATCGGCACCGAAGCCTTCCACTTGCCGTCGTCAAACGCGTATTTCTTGCTCAGCCAAAAGATCAGCGGGCTGGCGAGGAACCATGCATACCCCGAGGAAAGCTGCCACGAAAGGATCCGCCAAAACGATATCGGATTCTCAGAGAGCTGATTTTGAAGTGCGAACTGGCTCGCGAAGAACAATCCGAAAAGTGTCCAAACGCCGAAGATCAAAAGCCACTTTATGACCCGGCCTCTGCTCGCAACTGGTGATGCCATCGAGTCCTTTTCTATCACCCGGCGATGTTACCACCAAACTACTTGTGACGAAATGAATCTTTTCGCGGACGGAACGAGACTATTCAGTACGATGTCGATCGGTCATTTCGGCTTCCGACCGTTCCCCGATGACGCACTCGACAGGCGTTCGTCCGTCGGCATCGTAACGTCGGAATGTCTCCTCCGGCACGGCTCTCGTAAGAAATCCCTGAGGCACCCAACCGGTACCGATCTCGACCGTCTGAAATGCCGGATCGCGATTCCAGATCCGCGGCACGATCCAAAACCACTGCACCAGGCCGAGCGTGAACATCACCAAAAGATTCACATACAGCCCTTCGATCGAGTTCACATTCATTCCCAAAATGACATTAACGAACATCATCGCCACCAGCCCGAACAGGCTGCTCGGAAACGACAGGATGAACATCGCCGCCGTCGCCACGCCGATCGCGTTGCTCGCCGGATTGTTCGAATTTGCAACGGAAGGAACGAACACCGGCAGGATTATCGTGAAAAGGCTTACAAACAGCCACATCGAACTCAAGCGAAATTTCAGTTTCTCCGGCATTGGCTACCTCCTGTGTTGATGGTAATTGGACACCGTCCGAGGCTAGTTTGTTCCCGACCATTTTTGGCTTCCGGTCAGGGCGACACTTTTCTGGCACCGGTTCCATCTGCTCGTGCCACCATGATGCTTGTTTCCGGGAACTTTCCGGCGATATATGCCATTTGTTTGCCGTCCGGTGAGTATCGTGCGGTAAAGCCTTGCACACCAGGAAAAGGTTTAACATCCGAACCGTCCGCTTTCATCGAATACGTCGTTTCCTCTGCACCGTCTCGTTTCGAGGTGAAAATGATCCGTTTTCCGTCCGGCGACCACGAAGGGAAAAAGTTGTGGGCAATATTATTAGTCAAAAGCTTCTTGTCGGATCCGTCAGCGTTCATCACCCAGATCTGATCCTTGCCGTCGCCTTTCTCCACGTAGTAGACAATCTTTTTACCGTTTGGCGACCATACGGGACTGTAAAAAGCGATCGCCGTATCGGATGTCAGAGTCTTTTGATCTGATCCGTCGGTTCGCATCACGGCGATCTGGGGTTTTCTTTCGACAAGAGTTAAATTGTAGGTGATCCATTTGCCATCGGGTGATATGGCCGGTGAGCCTTTACGTCCCGCATCGCTGGTGAGTTGCATCAGTCCCTGGCCATCAGTTCCGACAAAGTAAATTTGCGCGTCTCTACTGTCGGGAGCCGATGCTCCAAAATACAGCCTTTTCCCATCTTTGGACCATACCGGGCCAAATTCGTTAATGCCGTCTCCAGTGACCTTCTTTACGGCTGTCCCGTCCGCGTTCATCACATAAACATCGGTACTGATCTTTCGCGGCTGGGAATTCGTAATTTCCATCCGTGTATAACTCAAATACTTCCCGTCCGGCGACCACGATACCGATTGATACATGATCGATGTGCTTGCCTGAGCAGCGACAGAAATGAAGGTCGCTAGAAAAATCAGTATTGTATTGAATGTTTTCATTTTGTCTTTTCCTCGGCAGATCGAAATAAGTAAATTAGACGCTCGAACGTGTCAGATTCTTCCAGACAAAAAAATTGGTAGTCTATACTCATAACCAAAGCTCTATCCATCTGACTTTCGCATGACAAAAACCAACGATTTCCTGGCGGGAACCGTAAAGGGCCCCGGGAAAGACCCGCACGATTTCCTGTTCATCACCCGCGATAACGACAAGACGCGGATCGGCGAGTTCGTGTATTATTCGGCCGACATCGCCGGCGAGCAGCGAAAGATCGTCGGGACGGTGAAGGAAAGAAAACTCGCACGGAATCTGCCCGACTCATTCCTAGCAGACCCGCTGACGCCGCCGTCAGCTATTGCTTCGATGATCGGCATCGAAGGCGATACCGAGATCTACGAGATAACCGCGTCGGCAATCGGCTACTTCAGCCACAAGCTCGGCGATTTCGTAAATCCTCGTATTCCGCCGCGGCCCGGCGACGGTGTCTTCCTCGCGTCGAGCGAAACTCTAGGCGAAATGCTCAGCCCGCGTCGGATCGGCGAGACCGGTTCGGCTCATATCGGCAGTCTGCTTACCCGTGATCCCGGCGAAGTGCCGATCGTGCTGTCGGTCCGCGATGTTGTCTCGACGCATCTTGCGATCCTTGCTTCGACTGGCTCGGGGAAATCCTACACCGCCGGCGTGTTCATCGAAGAACTAATGCAGCAGCACAACCGTGCCGCGGTTCTGATCGTCGATCCGCACGGCGAATATCACACGCTCACGACCATCCAGGGCGATTCGCAGTTTGCCGGCGCCGACGGATATCAGCCCGAGGTGAAGATCTTCACACCAGACAAGATCAAGGTTCGCTTTTCGACCCTGACCGAAGCCGACGTCAAGTACCTTCTTCCCGATGGAACATCCGACAAGATGCTCCATTACCTCGGTCAGGCCTTTCGCAGTCTTCAAGATAGGCTCAAGGCAGAGGGCCGCCGCGATTATCTCTATAACTATTTCGACCTTCGCGAGGAAGTTCAGCGACAGCAATACGGGAAAGAAAACGAGGCGGGCGACGGCGGGAATGTATCGTCGATCCAGGGATTGATGTGGCGGCTCGACTCGCGATTCGACCGCGACACCGGCATCTTCCACGCTCACGATCACCTTCAGCTTCAGGAGCTCTACAAACCCGGCCGCGTCACGATACTGCAGCTATCCGACATCGAACAGCACGAACAGCAGGTGATCGTCGGCACGCTCCTTCGCCGCGTGAACAAAGCTCGTATGATGACGACCCGCCAAGAATCAACCGCCGGCGAGAACTATCTCGACTATCCCGTATTCACGCTGCTCGAAGAAGCCCATCGCTTCGCACCCGCGGGAGCCAGCGTCGTATCGACTCACGTCCTACGACAGATCCTAAGCGAAGGCCGAAAGTTCGGAGTCGGCATCGGGCTCATCACACAGCGTCCCGGCAAGCTTGATCAGGATGTGCTCTCGCAATGCATGACGCAGATCATCATGCGGATCGTGAACCCGATCGATCAGCAGACGGTCGCTCAATCTGTGGAAGGAGCCGGTCGCGAGATGCTCGCAGAATTACCGGCGCTAACGAAGGGCCAAGCGATCATCTGCGGCGTCGGTGTCAACACGCCCGTGATGTGCCGTATTCGTCCACGTCTCACCGAACACGGCGGCGAAACCTTTGACGCTCCTGCCGAATGGATGAAGTGGCACTCGTCGGGAGAGTCGGCGAAACGAACTCAGGACGAGGCTCCATATCTGAAGCCGGGATCGGACAAAAAGCCCGAGAAAATTGGCAATATTCGCATCTAATTTGTTGTGACGAGACAGCGCGTTTCATCGACGAGCATTAGATCGATCGGATATGATGCCGACCACCGAATTCTGGAGGTGGAGTTTCGAAACGACGGGATCTACCAATATTTCGACGTGCCGCGTGAAGAATACGACGACCTTGTCGGAGCTGCTTCGATCGGAAGATATTATTCGAAAATCATCAAACCAACTTATACGCGATTCCGAAAAGTTAGATAAGTTGAATGTCATTCTCCGCTAGGACGAGTTTCTGACAGATCTTTCCTAACAAGCAGTACCAGATCGACTCCCGACCGCAGATGATACGAGGCATAGTAATCATAGTTCGCGGAGTAACGCCGCATCACGTCTTCGTCCTGCTCGCCCTTCTTCGCGACGATCATCTCGGCTTTGGAATCGGAGATCCGTCCGTGAAATATCGCTTTTGGATAGTCCTTCATATACCAGACCATCGGCCAGTAATCGGGCGAGACGATGTCGATCGACGCATCCTTGCCCTTGCCGCTCGCGTCCGCGAATCGCTCGATGTCGCGGATCATGTCGAGGAATTCACGCGACGTGTGAGCATAGACCATCGGAGCGTCTTCGTCGTCGTACCGGACGAAGTTCAGGTCGTAGGTCAGATAGGCAAGTATCGCGAGTGATCCCGCAGCCAGGAGAAGCCCGATGCCCTGCAGAGCGTTGCTCTTCGATTCAAAGATCTCGCCGATCGCATATCCCGCGGCGATGCACATCGGCAGGATAAAACTCAGCGCAAGCCACGGCGTCTTGTAAGGAATGATCGTGTACGCGAGAAACAACCCAATCGCCCACAGACCCGCGAACATCGCAACGCGATTCCGGCGACGCAGTACTGCGATGATAGTCCCGACCAGCGAAAGGATCATGATCGGCCCGTCGGACTTGATACCCCAATCGAAATACGCCCAAATGCCGTTCTGCGTATGATCCTTACTCCCGGTCTTCGTCCAGATCTCGTAGGCCTCGAAAAATCCCTTCACGCCGTCGGCATAGGTAAAGAACGAGGAGAAGAAAAGTACGATCAGGTAAATGATCAGAGTCGCCGAAGCAAGTATCAAAATGGGGATGTCTGGTCCTGCCCCGATCGCGTCGCGGAACGACCGTAGCGACAGCGTCGAATCCAGTTCGACCCGCTCACCGCCCTTATCCCATGCGTAAATCAGGTAGATCAATATCGGAGGAACTGTAGCAAGGAGTAAATAGAAAAGAGTCGTAAACGTTTCCGCCGTACCTGCCGCCGTCATGTCGAATGCACGTTTGCCAAAATCTGCAGCGATCTCAGGCAGCCGGCGAGAGACCGCGAACGCGAACAAGATCGAACCCGCTGCAGCAGCAGAAAATATCTTTGTCGGGAACTCGCCTTTCACGACCGACCCACTGATCCGCTCACGAGCCCAGATGCACACGCACGCGATCGCCATTGTGCCGAGCGTGATGAACGACGTTTCCTTCGTCGCGAACATCAATGCGACGCACGCCGCGGCCAGCAGTGCATAGATCGGGCGGCCCCCGTTCCATTCGAGCACCAGCTTGATGACAAAAAAGATCAACGCCCCGGCGAACGCAAAGAGTCCGACGCGGATCGCCCAAAGAAAGGCAACATTCTCGCCCGCCAACTGGTGCGGCAGATACATCGCAGGTGGCGAGAAGCATACCAGCAGCACCAACGCCATCCACGCTATCGCACCCGGCCCGGCCTTTTCTCGATCCATGAACATCAGCACCGCGAGCACAAATCCGAGTGCGAGAAACACAAAGAAGATCTCGTGAATGAAGTATCGCGAGATGTATACCATCCCGGGCGAGATCGCGAGAAACGCTGCCGTCGTAAGCGCTCCGATCTGGCCGATGTAAGGCCGAAGATAGAACGCAAGAACGACGATCAGCACACCCCAGATCGCGACGCTCCACCTGACCGGGATCGTCTCCAAACCGAAGACCTCCGCGAACGCAAGCGAAATGTAGTAGAGAGTCGGGCCGTGGTAATTTGCCGGATCGTATTTATAGACGCCGTCGCGAAACAGGTTCGTGAGAAACCAACCGTTGACGCCCTCATCATGATGAAAAGGCTTCAGCCCCAGCCAATAGAATCGGAGAAATGTCGCCAGGATGGTGACAAGACTGCAAGACAGCAGCCACATTGTCTGCGATCGATTCTCATTTTCGGCCGGCTTTTCTGTTTCTTCCGTCATCTTCTACTTGATCTTGTGAACACGATATTGACCCGATTGAGCGACGACCGAGAACTTCGAAAAAAACGCATCGTTCGGACTCATCTCTCGTTCCTCCGGCGAGATCATCACGTATTCTATCCCGTACTTTTCCATCAGTCCCAGAGCGTCGGGTCCGCCGTGATAGATCGTTTTCACGTCGTCCTCGCGTCCGCGATAGTCGATGCCGTGCGACGACAAATGGCCCGGATATCGCATCAGCGAGCGGCGGCCTGTCAGCACCACTGCCGTATTGTAGGTCGGAGCGTTAAGGAACATCGAACGAGGCGGAGTCACTGCACGGATACGATCCGCGAGGGTTACCGCATCAGCCGAGAAAACAGGATAGTTGATCTGCCCCGAAACCGTCCGCCACACGTCGAGCCCGCCTGATGCCGTCAGAAACCCAACGCTCACAACCGCAGCGACCTTCCAGCCGGTTTCCTTCCGCCACATCCACGCCAACGCGATGACCGCAAACGGCAGCGAGCCGACGAACCAATAGATCAGGACCTTGATGTTGTCCCACTCCCAGGGAGCAAGTTTGGTGACGTTCGCCAATACGAACAGAAACGCGAACGGCAAATAGAACATCAGCATCGACTTCACATCAGCCGACTCCGACGCTTCCTTTTTACCTTTTACCTTTTCCTTTTTATTTCCCGCCTTTGCGTCTTCGCGGCTTTGCGGGAAACAAAGAACATAGATCCCCAAACCGACGAGCGGTATCAACAGCCCCGTGTTCTTTATCCAGAACCACACGATGTTCGTCTCGCGCGAATCAAAGCCGAAGTGCCATGCGATAAATTCGCTTGCCCGGGTAGCGCTTCCCGACATGGACCACAACAATTCGGGAATCGCGATAACGCTGACGCCTATGCCGAACGCGACGATCTCACGCCACCGGTCGCGGTTCATGGCAAGCACGAAAACGCTAACAACAAAAAGGACCGCAAGGCTATGAAGATGAATTAGAGGTAATAGGCCTGCCAACAATCCCAAAACGACGGCGGGAATCCATTCATCCGTCGCTGTAACCTCTGCGTTCTCTGTGGTTAGACTCTTCGCCGGGGCAAAACACCGCCACAAAAATCCTAGGACGATCAAGGCTATCGGCATTCCCAGCAACAGGCTCCGTTGGGTCAAAAACAAGGTGATGAGAGAGTTGCCCCATCTAAACTCATCGCCGATCGTGTAATCTTTGCCCAGGTTGTTGAGCAATTCAAAGAGGCCGCGGCCTTGGGCGGAGTAGTCGACGAGGAACCAGATGAATCCCAGCCCGCCGCTGAAGGACAGCAGCACCGGAGCGAGCTTGGCGGCAACGTCGAGACCGGTCAGGCGGCGGACGAAATTCTCAAGCAAGACCAACAGCGAGAATGCCCACCCCACGTTCTGGACGAGCATCGCGTCGCGTACGCCAATTCCGAGTTTTACAAAGCTGGCGGCAATCAAGTCGGCAATAAACGGATATGAAAACGTGGCCCCCGCCCAGTTGGGGTTCTCGGGTGGAAAGTTCATTCCTTCCGAGAAACTAAATATCGCGCCAAGGTGGAATGGCAGGTCGCCGAGGTTGTTCGACCCGCCGGTCAAGATTCCTTGGTCCGTCTGGATCATCGCCCGGTCGAAAAAGAAAACGAATAAAAGAAGAAACGCGGCGTAGTATCCAAATCGCAGGAGCTTGGTCGGATTGGCTCCCTGCAGCTTGCCTTTCGCTTTGGCGACGTCGTGATCGAATGTTTTTCGACGGTCGCCGCTAACCAATAAACCGATCGGAAGCAGCGTAATTACAAGGCTTCCGATGACGGTCGCCGGGGTCAGACCAAACGCCATGGCCAGGCAAAAAGCAACGGTGCCGAATATCGCGGATCCGATCACATTGCCGGCGGCGACGCGCCGGAGCAGGGGCTCGTCCCGTTCAATTAGGTAGGTAAGCCCGAGCCCGCCGGCGGTTATGGCCGCCACAATTATTAGAGAGATCAGCATCCTGACTTGTTAGAAGTTAACGCAGACGGGGCTTTCGCGTAAAACGCCGCGGCCGCAAAAGCCCGATTCTTTACTACCCAAGCGGATGGGGACTCACGACTAGATAGCGCGTAAATTTCAATCTGTCGGGTAGTTCCCAGCATCCGATTCATACAAAAACATTCATATTCTTGGGGGAGATCATTTCTATGTCCACAGCACAAAAAGGTTTTTCGATCGCGAAAGTTGATGGAGAGGTAATGCTGCACGACGGCCGCTCGGGCTGGGTACAGGCTCGCGACGGCATGAGCTTTCATGCGGGTTTCGAGATCACGTTAAAGACGGGTTCGACCGGCTATGCCGAGATCATCAACGCCCGCGGCGAGCACATCAACATTCCGCCGCGTTCACTTAAGGTCATCAGTGGCAGCTTTTCCGAGAACGATATCGACACGCTACGCCATATTCGCCTGACCGCCTGGGACATGATGTCCGCCCGCGTCCCCGCACGCCAACCCCTTGCCCCGGCGCATTGATTTCCACTGAAGAGCAATGCTCGACTCGGCGGGACCTAGGTTCCGCCTTTTTTTGCGTCGAATTGGGGCTCCGAGCGTCGAATTAGGAGGCTCCGAGGTCGAATTTGGCTTCAAAAACGCGACATTAGCACTCCAAAACAGTGCAGAAATTGAAGTGATTTTGGGGTAGAGATCGCTTGCGAAGCCCATTTTGTAGGGTTCAAGTGTCCCATGTCCCAGCGTCCCGACACACACCCACTTTTTCCGGATTATCAAAGATCACGATGTTGCAGCTATAACATGCCTTGCATTCTCCGCAACATCACTGTTATAGTACATCGCACGAACGTTGTAAGTCAACGTTAATTTGAGGCGATATGGAAGATCTTCAGACGGAAACGTATTTCGATTCGCGACCGGCGAACGAATGGATGAACACGACAAGTGTTTACAGGACGGACATGCTGTTCGGCGAACTTTGGATGACGGGCGAGCTTTGCGTAATGTTCGGCGAACCGGGCATCGGCAAAAGCCTGCTTGCCGTGCAGATAGCCGATTCGATAAATCGAGGTAACCCGATAGGCCCGTTCAGGCTTACAGCAAAGCCGCAGAAGGTTCTGTACGTCGATCTCGAAAAGACCGCGGATCAGTTCAAGCAGAGATACAGTGCCCGGGGCGAAGGCGAGAATTCGCGAACGCGACGGTACAAATTTTCGAGACACTTTCACCGGGCTGTTCCGGCCGCGGGAAGTGCCGTGCCAATTCGTCAGCTCGAAAAGATGGTTGAGCAGGGCGGAGCCAAGATCGTGATCATCGACAACTTGCCGCATCTCGTAGCAAGCGGCCGCCCGAGCCAGGCGGGACGAGTGATGCGCGAGTTGAGGCGGCTGCGGACGGCGTACGGCCTTTCGATATTGGTCATAACGCAGACGTCACGTTCGACGTCACGACGCGGCATCGCGGCAGCGGATATGACATGGTCGCAGACGATCACAGCGCTCGCCGACAACATCTTTGCGGTGGGCAAGGGCAGTTCTTCGTCCGAACGGTACATCAAGCACATAAAGCCGAGGCTTGCTCCGCTGATCTACGGAACGGCAACCGTGCCTCGGTTCGACATAGACAATATCGAGGCGAATTTCCCTCAGTTCGTACATCTTGGCTTCGGGGCCGAATTCGAAGTGCGCGAAGAGGAGGGCGATGAAGCAGACCTGATCAAACAGATAAAGTCCTTTCACGAAAGTAACTATTCGGTACGCGAGATCGCCGCTACTCTAGAGGTTCCAAAATCGACGGTTCACAGATATCTGCAGATCCTACGTGCCACGGCCGAGTCACAACCCAGGGAATACTACGGACTCGAAGCATGTATAGTCGACCGCTGCACTCACTGCCTGATCTGCTTCTCGCGGGCGGGATCTCTCGATCAATACAAGATCGGCATGAACGAGCACACGTCATGCGGCGACGATTGCAAGACCTGCGGGCCGGAGGTCTACGAAGATGACGACACCTCCGTACCCGATAAGGTCCGCCGCGCTTCGAAAGAGTTTCACGAAAAACTGCGAGATTGGGTGATCGGCGGGAAGGTCGGAAAAAGGCCGACCTACTGAATCCTGCGTACGGCGTGAGCTTCGTCATTGGCAAGCTGGAGCCGAGCTGTTGCTTTCTACGTGTGAGAGCGCACAGACAGTGGCTAGTTCGTCTGATCAAATTGAAGCTAGGTGCATTTAGCAAAATTTGATGGCCATGCGAGTTGCGTTTGGCCGGCTCTGACGCGGTAGAAAGGAGAATGAATGGTTTCTTTACTTATTTGGTTAGTTCTAGGGTTTTTGGCAGGTTATCTGGCCAAATTTATCTTGCCGGGCCCCGATGGCGGCGGCGTGATCTTGACTACGATCCTGGGAATCCTCGGAGCCGTTGTCGGCGGATTCCTGGGTAGATATTTCTTTGGATATCCGATGATAAGTTCGTTCGATAACATCGGCAACAACCTCCCAAGTTTTCTCTCTTCCATTTTCGGCGCGATCGTCGTCCTGGCGATCTTCCGCCTGGCAAGCGGCCGTCGGCTTTCGAGGTAGGCGATAGATCCTATTTAAAGTCAAAAAGCCTCGCAGTGGCTGCGAGGCTTTTCATTTTCGAGTGATGGTCGAACAAGGGCTAAACCTAAAACACGACATCCGCTTCACCGATATCGAGGTCGATAACGAAGGCATTATCTCCAACCCCCGAAACAAGAAAATTCTCCGCCGCCTGGCACCGCCGCCTATTCGAACTCAGCTTTGCACCTATAAACGCTAAAGATTTCAGGCTTCGAAGCGCTCTCAACTTGTGTTATTTTTACAGTTTCTTGATACTTGTTCCGTCTTTGGTTCAACTTCTCGTTATGACCAAGAAAATGGCCCCGCAAATCCCTGGCATAGGGAGAAAACGCCCACAATTAAATATCCCGATTTCGCTCGTAGACCTAGATGCTCGGAATCCAAGGCTCGCCTCACCCGACGACAAACCAAGTCAGATCGAACTGACGAGGATACTATACGAAGAATTCGATCTCGAGGAACTCGCCTATTCCATGTCTGAGAATGGCTATTTTGACGAGGAACCGATCGTCGTCATTCCCACTTCGACTCCGAAGGCTTTCAAGTTGCCCTCTCAAGTACGAGCCCAAGAGGAATATCTTCAAAAACTAATCGAACAGAAGGCCATTCGTTTCACAGTAGTAGAGGGAAATCGTCGTGCCGCCACGTTGAAGTTGCTAACCGACGTTGACCTGCGCAAGAGACTAAAAATCAATATACGAAACTTCCCAGTTCCTACTTCGAAGGCGGTGCTCGACGATCTTAGAATAGTTCCGGGTATATTTTACCCCGATCGTACGGGAATCTCGGCCTACCTAGGTGTTCGACATATAGCCGGACTCTTGAAGTGGGAAGCATATGCAAAAGCTGTTTTCCTTGCCCAGCGAATCGAGCAAGGTGTGGAAGAAGGAAAGAGCATTGACGACAGTATTAAGGAAACTCAACGTCAGACAGCCGACCGGACGGATGTCATTCGGAAACAGTATCTATACCTCCGCGTTCTGCGGGAAGCTGAAGAGGATTTAGGCTTCGACACAAGAGACGTTAGGGAAAGATTTTCGTTGATCGCAGTCGCGTTAAATTCGCCAAGTGTGCGGGCGTTCGTCGGAATTGATTCTTATAAGTCGGTGGATTTTTCCAAGCGCGTCGTGCCAAGGAAGCAACTTCCGAACCTCGAACTGCTCTTGACTTGGATTTATGGCAATGGCAAAGACAAACTTCCTATCCTTACCGATTCACGGCGAATAACTTCCCGACTTGCACCTGTTCTTGACGATGAAAACGCACTCGCATACCTCAAGAAGTACGAAAATCTGGAAGACGCCTATGAAAGAAGTGGTGGAGAACGAACCTTCTTACTCAAGAAGATCAGCGGAGCTACGAAGAGTATCGAGTCGGCCCTATCGTTCGTTTACAAATATGACGACGACGATGACGTGAGGACCGCTGTCCATGAGTGCGCAAATGCTGCCGAACAACTGAAGCAATCAGTTTCCTAAATCCATTCCCTATAATAATGCTTAGATTACCAAGTCCTCACGACCCGAGTCGCCTAGCAGACTGGGTAGAACTATTTTTGTTATGGGAATCCTCATCAATTTCGAAAAGCAAAGTTCTATCGGCGGTGGACGATGAGTGGTCTGAAGACGAAGAGATGGTAGACAGTGCCTTCCTCGAACTTCGTCGCCGGCTGGATCTGTACGGGCGCGTCAAGCCCTATCGTATCTCGGGGTCGGTAGTTTACAGGAACTTTACTTGGAAGAAGTTTCCAGAGCACACGCTAAGCGTATTTTACTCGACTTACGGTGCTCGCTTTCCGGACCACGGCACGAAACTTTTTGAGCGGATTACGCAGCTCTGTACAGAGGTCTCTTTCTCCAGTTCGTTTCCCTTCGGCTTTCCGCAAGGAAAAAGTTTCACGAGCAGGCTTGATGAATTCGCCGGGCTCATGAGGACGAAACGGATCGACGACCCACAGCCGGCCGACAACGACAGAAATGTAGATGTAATCGCCTATAAACGGTTTGATGACCATAGAGACAATTCGGTCCTGATGTTTATCCAATGCACGGCAGGTGCGAAATGGAATACCAAAAAACCTGTGCCTATCGAATCCTTTAAACGCTATTTTCACTTCTCGGGCAAGGCTACGATTTCTAGTCTAGCTATAACACAGGTCATCGATCTCAACGATTGGCGAAACGCTACTGATGACTACGGCATTGTGCTCGACCGCGCCCGGCTTTATCGCATAATCAGTTCCACATCCTTCACCTCGAAAACTTCCCTCCGAAACTCTATCCTCAAGTGGTGTAGTGGAAAACTTAAAGAAAAATGAAGTTTATTGATCTATTCGCAGGACTCGGTGGTTTTCACAAGGCGCTAGCTGAACTTGGACATGAATGTGTGTTTGCGAGTGAGATCAATCGAGAGTTGCAGGCGGTATATGAAAATAATTTCGGTCTTAAACCCTTTGGGGACATACGCGCGATCATCAAAACTGAACTAGATCGGATACCAGACCACGACATACTTTGTGCGGGGTTTCCGTGCCAGCCGTTTTCGAAGGCGGGAAAGCAACTCGGACGGGACGATCAAGATCACGGGGGCCTCTTCGATAACATTGTGGAGGTACTCGGGGTAAGAAAACCGAAATACTTCATCCTGGAAAACGTCCCCTTCATCGCAAAGCACGATAACGAAGCGACTTGGAATTATATGAAGGAGGAACTTGAGCGGGTTGGGTACCAGGTCGATCACCGAAACTACTCTCCGCACCAATTTGGAATTCCGCAGCACAGACTGCGAATCTACATCGTCGGCTCGCTCCGTGAGTTGGAATGCAAATTCGACTTTAGCGTCGTCGTTGCCGAAATGGAGCCTCTTACCGATCTCCAAACTTACCTTTCAGGCACGACAGATATTGGAAGATCACTCCCAGAAAAGAATATTCGCCAGCTCGATCTTTGGCAGGAATTTCTTGATCAATTGCCACGCGATGTGGATCTTCCGGGAGTGCCCATCTGGGCAATGGAATTTGGTGCAACCTACCCCTTCGAAGACAAGCCTCCAGCGAAGTTTAATTCGACTGAGCTGGGCAAATACCGAGGAAGTTTTGGCGTTCAGCTAGGAGATAGGCGCAAGGCAGATCAGATGGCAAATATTCCTCGATATTCGCACGGCCTCCGGAAATTTCCTGAGTGGAAGAAACACTTTATTCGCACGAATCGGAATTTCTACGCCAAATATCGGAATCACCTTGAGAAGGTAACGGCTAAAATCGCCGAAAGCGAGTTTTTCTCCTGGCAGAAACTCGAATGGAACGTCGATAAAACCAAGCGCAATATACGAGATTATTTGATTCAGTTTAGGGCATCTGGCATACGGGTTAAGGAGGCAAACTACTTTCCCTCTCTCGTTTGTACGAATACCCAGACGCCGATTATTGGTTGGGAAGATCGATACATTTCAAAATACGAGGCGTCTCGCCTTCAAGCTCTCAGCGGGCTAGAACTCCCCCAGAATGATAACGCCGCGTTCCGGGCGCTTGGGAATGCGGTAAATGCAAAGATAGTTAGAATAATAGCGAGGCATTTACTGGATACAGGCAGTACTGAATTTCAAGGAGACAGGAACGTTGTCGCCACTTGCAATTCCCACTCTATCGGGGTCGGCAGCTTTTCGAGTTCTTAGATCAGTTGATCGGAGTGTTACCCAGCTTATATTCCGTAATATCTAGTCGCCCGAGCCCTCTCTTCCTCTCAAGAAAAAAGCGATCATTCTGACGGTGTACATGAAGATGCCAATGAACGGTTCCGGTCGACTGCTTGGTGCTCGTGTTAAGTTCCGGCAGCCATTGTTTGAGAGACTCACAGTTTACCGAAAGAATTTGCTCTGGAGATCCGCACCCCAGTACTACATAACCGTTTGCACTCTTCTCCACAAAATCTTTTTGATACATACGGAAGCCGAACCAGAACGTGCCAACTGTGGGGTCCGGAATATCCTTCAGGCGCTCATAGTCCTTCGACACGAGCGAGACAATTCGTAAAAACTTATCCGGTGATTCAAACGTAGTCCTCGAGAGTCGGCGTAAGCTAGCATCGTACGATTGCGCGAAATTCATAGCGCATGCCTGGTTGAAATTTACGGATTTCTCGGAGCGAGTGAACGGGATTCTGTCATCGTTGACAATAGAGTTGGGCGTCGCAATTTCCTCAAACTCCTCTTCCTCCTCACTTGCGTCTTCTGCAGCCGAGAAGACAATGTCAATGATGTGATCGAGTCTTGTAAACTCCTTTGGAATTAATATTTCAGAGATCCTCTGGACGATAGTGGGATCATCCACCGCCCCCTTGACGGCCAGCAGGCGAAAAAGCGAAGCAACACTGATCAGCCTTACGTCCCAAGCGTGACGGGAGCCACGGATTTGAGCTTCGAGGTCTCCGGTATCGTCCCTCCCGACAACAAAAAGGATTGAGGAACTCGCCTCGGAAACTTGGCCTCCCGCTATGAGTTTTCTACGGTACTCCGCAACCTTGTCAATATCGATCCTGTACGTGTCCGTGGTCTTGACTTCGAGAATCACATGATGCGGCGTCGGTAGCAGCCAGAGCCCGTCATGTCCGACATCGGTGCGAGTGCCCTGATAAAGTCCGTTCTCGACTTCAAAGCCGAACCGACGTCCAATCTCATTCATGATGTCCTGAAGCGCGAACCCGGAATCGGTAAATGACTTCTCGAGACATTCAGTAGCGAATGAAGATAGAAGATTTATTGGAACCGCAGCCAACAAGTCTCGAAATTCCACTGATGCCGAACTCCCGTTGCGCAGAAGACCATCACCCGCGAAACCGATGATCTGCCTTAGCTGCTTATCCTCGATCTGCTCCCTCGCTGAATTCCAAAGATCTACAAGGTTCATGACTAGCAAAATAGCATAATTCGTCTAACGGATCGCGAGTCGCATCGCTCACATAAGAAGACTGCGGCGCTCGGATCGTTCGCGCGGCCGCTCTGACAAATTCCTTCCTCCTGTTAGAATATGAAGTTTTGAGCGTGGGCTCGGATCGTATCTTATGTTACAGGCTGGAATTGTGGGATTGCCGAATGTGGGGAAGTCGACGTTGTTTAATGCGTTGACGGCGCAGGAGGCGGCTTTGGCGGCGAATTATCCGTTTGCGACGATCGAGCCGAACGTCGGGGTGGTGGCGGTGCCGGACGATCGGCTGGCGGTGCTTGAGAAGTTGAACAAGGCGCAGAAGGTTGTGCCGGCGACGGTGGAGTTTGTCGATATCGCCGGGCTGGTTCGCGGTGCGTCGAAGGGCGAGGGCCTGGGCAACCAGTTTCTGGCGAACATCCGCGAGACGCATGCGGTTATCCAGGTGGTGCGGTGTTTTGAGGACGAGAACATCATCCACGTCGAAGGTTCGGTCGACCCGATCCGCGATATCGAGACCATCCAGATCGAGCTGGCGCTGGCAGACCTCGCTTCGATAGAGAAGCGTAAGGACAAGGCGACCCGCGCAGCGAAATCGGGCGGGGATAAGGAAGCGAAGCGGGAGCTTGAGATAATCGACAAGATCCTGCCGGTGCTGGAAGAAGGCAAACCGATCCGCGCCGCTGCTTTATCTGACGATGATCGCGAGATCGTGCGCAGGTGGTTTTTGTTGACGTCGAAGCCGACGATCTATGCGGCCAACGTCGATGAAGGTTCGCTGGCTTCGCCTGATGATAATCCGCACGTGGCTGCGGTTCGCGCACATGCGGCTGTCGAGAATTCGGATGTCGTTGTTATCTGCGCCAAGCTCGAGGCGGAGTTGGTGGCGTTGGATGAGGCCGAGCGTACCGAGTATCTCGAAGGCCACGGCGTTACGTCTTCGGGTGTCGATCTGCTGATCAAGGCCGCGTATCACATGCTCGGGTTGATGTCGTTTTTGACCGCAGGTGAGAAAGAGGTGAGGGCGTGGACCATCCCCATCGGCACCAAAGCTCCCCAAGCCGCCGGCGAGATCCATACCGACATCGAACGCGGTTTCATCCGCGCGGAGATAATAGGTTACGACGATCTGGTCGCGTGCGGTTCACGCAAGGCTGCCAGCGAAAAGGGCCTGGCGCGGCTCGAGGGAAAAGAGTACGTGATGCAGGACGGCGACGTGGTCGATTTTCGGTTCAATGTATAGTTCGTGCAGCCTATTGTCGCGGTCCCCTCGAAGGAAGCGTGCAGTTCCCTATTCATCAACCATTTTCATGATCAAGGTTAGTCGCTCGACAAGAGTGTATTGAACCCACGCGTCACCTATCGCCGTCGCGCAAACCCGCCGTCATTCGGGTCTTTTCCCACATCCGTATGTAACTTTCGGCCGATCGGAACAGGGGATCCAGGTACGTTCCTACCTCTTCGGCCCGGGGGTGCGAGTTGGCCACGTCCTGCAAGAAATCAGGAAGCATACCGTAGTGAGCAACACCGTCGATGTTTACGTCGAAGTCGCGATCGACGCGTTCCGAGCCAAGTTGGCGGTAGCCGAATAAGTACCTGCGAAGCGGCTCGTTTGTGCCGGTCATCCGCTGCCATTGCCCCAACGCCCGCTTCACCCACCAGTACTCATTCCAGATCTGAGCGACGCTGACGTCAAACCGCAGGCTGCGCAGATCGCTCGGCAATCGCCCGTTCTTGGCGCAGTATGCGGCGTAGCGCGAATGGAGAGCGCCGGTTTGCTGCAGCACACCGTCCGATGTAACGTCACTCTCCAGTCTGGATCCGAGACCCCAGGCGTAATCGATAACACGTGGCCCGCCATCGATGCCGTGACTTGTTGGCATCATCCTGGGATTGCGGCCGGCGGCGTTGGCTGCAACCGCCATCCAGGCGTCGCCCATCTCAACGGGTCGAGATTCCCACGGATCGGGGTCAACACCTCTCAAGTCACGAACCGGGGTCTTCTGCCACGCGCCCGACGTGCCGATGGCAAGCTTGAAACGGTAAGCACCCCACTCGCGGAGCGGAGTGTCGTAACGAACTCCGTTGTGTTGAAGTTCGAGCTGCCTGAAGCGGCGCTCGTCCCGACGGGGCATCGTGGTATTTTCGGCGCCCATTGGGAAGGCGGCGTTCGGACCGAAGCGGGGATAAACCGTGATCCTGTCGGTCGAGAGGGCAACTCCGCGGCCGCCGGTTGTCTCGACCGCATACTGGTAAGCCTGTGCCCAGGTCTTCGACGACCCGTCGCAGTCATTGGGAATGGGCGTGCCGCTGCCGGTCCGGCGAGGCAGCCACATGATCGCGCCGGTGACTCCCCCAAGGCTCGCGATCGTCTGGACCGACGTACGCGTGATCATCCTCTCGTTGCGAAGCGGATCCTGGATCGTTGTATCGAACTGCCCCAGATTTACGTCATCATGGTAAACGAGGCCGAGAAAAGAAAAACGGCCTGGTCCGGTGAAACCCAGATCGTTGTAGTCGGAGTGTGACGACATGAGCGGATAGTCGCGAGCCCTAGCCAGTGCGAGCATGCCTTCCACCGATCGATGCGATGCGTGATCGACGTCTATGAGCAAGCCGCGCCGCGCCATCTCGTCAAAGAGGATCTCGCCCGCCGGCAGCAGGCCCATTGCGTTAATGTGGCCCAAGCCGGTCCTTTCCCAGTTCTCGCCGTGGTGCCTGCCCGGCGCGTCACCCGTCAGCGCGGTGCGGGTCAGAACGCCGCTAGGTCCCCATCCGTCCATATCGAGGCGGTAGCGTATACCCTCGGCGTCACCGCTTGCGACGTCTACATTGTTTCCGGTGACCCCGCGGTTGATATCGTTGAAGAAACGTTGCGACATAGCCGCGCCGCCCCAGACGCCGCTGACATAATGAAGCGGGCCGATCTGTCGCACGCCCTGGGCGTATAGCCGGTCCAGTTCTTTAGAGATCAGCCTGCGTTGCTCAGTCGCATCGGTCGGCATTACGATCGCACCGGGCTCCCGGAAGTTATTGTTTGGAACGAAATTTCCGAGCGAGTCGAGCTCGACGCCGATGACGATCGCGAGCTTGTTGGCACCGATGATCCGGCGCGCGTCGGCCGGCGTAAATGCGACCTCGACCCAAGTGCGGTTTTCAGGTCGCAGAGCCCACGCCTTTACATCCGCTACCTGCACATCGGAGCTCGCCGCGTCGCTCTCGGGCTGCGTGCTGCCCAATGCCAACCTTTTGACCGGATGTGAACTGATGACCCATGTGTTGACGGTAAGCGCCGACATCAGACGCAAGCCGCCGTCATAGGCGCGCCGTACCCATTCGCTATACACGGTCTGACCTGCCATTTGGCTGGTGGTCGGGTAACCCTGCATTTCGGGATAGCCGCTTCGGATGAGGCGAGCCGAATCCAGAATGGCGCGATGGCCGATCATCGGCGAGAGCAGAGTACCCAGTGGTCCGAGCTGTGGACGGCCGACACTGTCAAACATCGTCGGAAGCGCGGTGCGGCGATAACGCTCGCTGGCATACGTCGACCCATCACGCGCGTGCAAAGATCCTTGGATGAGGTTCCCGCCGAAAGCAAGGTCGTTCATAGGATGGGCGTGTGTGTCGGCGAATCCCCAAACCGGTGTGACGCGGTCCGGAGGACGAGTCGACCCGAACCTGAAATCATCAACGTTGATGTGCCCCCACGCCTCGCGCGCATTGTCGACGATCCGGATCCTGCCGCGTCGGCCGCGTAAACTCGCCGGCACTTCGAAAACGACCGGCCGCATGACTTCCGAGTCCTGGCCGCTCGCGGTTAGTGCGACGACATAGCAGCCGTCACGGAGAGGTAGCCTGGAGCCCTCTGGCGTGCCGCCGAAGAGTGCGGCGGCGAGAGCGGAATAGCCGCCCCGGTTCGCACCGACAAGTCGTTCGACTTCAGCAAGGTCCGCCTCGTCATTGCCCCGGACTTGAAGCTCGACTCGCTCAGTCGTCACATCGCGTCCGCCGGCAACGACAAACGCGATAAAGCGATGCTCGTCGTCCAAAGGGAAGTAACCCGATGTCAAAGTCCCGATCCCGGCGTTGCCGACATTTCTCCCGAGCGGTCTCGTGGCATCCGGATGATCCTCGTAAGTTCCGACCCAGTAGTTGAGGTGGTGGCCGATGGGGTACGGGATCCGCCACCAATAGTCACCGCCGACACCGCCGGCGGCAAGCATCATGTCGGTGCGCACGCGCGAGGCGACCACGTTGTCGCCAAGCGTTGGCTGATTCGAAAATGCCGTGCCCGTCGGCGTCCATCCGAAACGACCCTCTTCGAAGTCCCAATTTCGACCTGGGGTCTCATCGCATTGGTCGGGTGCCGTGTCACCCGGGTTGGGTGACGCTGCGGGTGCCGGATACGCTGTTTGGGCATCAGGTGTAGCACCCTTTGGAATTTCATCAGGAATCGAACCGCAAGGAACCGGGACCATCTTTGCCGGATCGACGATCGCGCTGATCGAGAACCCGCCGGCTTTCACTCCGGTAAGAGTACGTTTCGTCGCGAAAGTGTCGCCCGTAACCTGTGCCGGGTCGACGGGTATGTTTTGCGTCTCGCCGCCAGCCATGCTCACGACGTGCGGACTCTTGTTCGTTAGCTGTATCGAGATGGGTGCAGGTTTCGCGTCGGCGCTCGGCATACCGGTCAGACCGGCAAGCGTCACCGTGAGGGTTGTCTGTTCACCTTTGAGGAGGTTCAGTTTGTCTGCGGCCAACCTGATGCTGATGCTGCGATAACTGCATTTGGCAACCAGCTTGCCCTTGTATTCCAGCTGGATCTGAGACGGTCCATTTAGAGTCGAACGCGTGTGGACAATGAGCTTGCGCGGCGACGAAGCGAGAAACTTGGCGGGAGCATTTTCGATCTTGACAGACGTGGATTTGAAATCGCCGTCGAATGATCCTTTTACCGGTATCGGTCTTCCCGATTGTCCAACCTGTGGAATCGAATATAGCGATGACTTGGGCTTTACCACTTGTTCGGCTACGGAGCTTGCTTTCGGGCTAACAGGAACGTCTGCACGGCCCATGACCTTTCCCGCCGAATTCTTCAAAACTACTGGGATCTTCGAAACAAAATCCGGAATGGACCATTTCTTACAGACATCGATCAGATTCGCCCGGCTTTTGTCGGCGGGATCGGTGCAGAGATCGGCGACTTTATCATCAGCTTTCTTGACGGGAGTTTCCTGTTCAGCGACCTCCACGACATATCCACTGAGCTCGTCCATGCTCGCGGTCTGATCCGCGGGAGGCTGGTCGGCCGGCACACTGCGCTTTTTCACCTCGGCGATCACCGTACCGGAGATCGTGTCGCCGGCGGCGAGATCGTCGGGAAGATTGACAGTAACAGTTCCAACAAGTGTGTCGAACGTTGTCGTACTTAGGCCGAATGCGACATCGCTGGTAACCGTCGACGCCTGCTGATCTATGGGCTCCGAATTCTGTTCAGGCGGAAGAATGGTGTCCGTCGCCACGCTCTCTGCAGATTTTTCGCCTCGTACGGCAGGCGAATGCGGGCTAACTCCGAAAGAGGATGAAACGACTATCGATGCGGTTAGCGTTGCGCTAATAAATAGTTTTGCCAATCTATGCATTATTGTTCTCCTCTTTGGCTTCTCAGCGGCGAATGAACGAAGGTTAAGCCGTTTTTAGAGCGTGACGGTTCGACCGACTATCTACTAAGACTTTGTGCGTGTTGCAGGGCCGTTAGTATCCGGCGCCCGTCGAAGTAACTGACGATAATTTAGATTGCCGGAGCTGAGCGTCAGGCGATAACTCCGGCCGCAATGACGGGCGTGCGCTGGCATCATATAGCAATGCTGGCATGAAATCGAATGCCTCGGTGATGAGCCGGCTGGATCGCGCATGTTTAGGCGGTTTTTCGCTATAATTCTGGCGGCTTTAATCTGGCAATGGTTCAAACTCGGTCGCTAAAAGTTAGGTTCCTCTCTCTGTTCGTGACGGTTTTTATCTGTCTGAACGGTGCTGGAGCTGCGTGCGTGGCCTATTGCCAGTCGACGATGGACGCGCCCGAGGAATCGGCCGACCATTGCCCGCTCAAGAAACTCTCGGGGCATTGCAATAAGGAAGGCGAGAATCCTTCGCCATCGTTTTCTAAGAACGGCAGCGACGCGGATTGCTGCCCGATGACGGTGAGTTTTTTCGCCGGTCCGATCGAGAAGCATTCGTTCTCTGTCAAGCAGCCCGCGGCCGCTGCCGTTATCAAGGTTGAAGTATCACGGCCTTCGTTTGCTTCTTTAGTACCGCTCCGTTCGGCAGTCAGTTATCGCGGCCCGCCGCCGATCGACCGACGCCCCGACCGCATCAAACATCAAGTACTCCTGATCTAGACCTCGGCTCCTACAGTCATTGAAGCGGATCGCTCTTTATTGCGCGCATCCGACCATCCGAGTTCTATATAAATAGGAGTAATAAAATGAGAAAGAAGTTAGTTGCTTCTCTATCCATCCTTGCGGTTCTCGCGTTCGCGATCGCCGCGTTCGCTTACACGCAAAACACCAACACGCTTGCCGACAAACCGTCGTGCTGCAAGTCGAAGGATTCGTGCCCGATGAAGTCGAAGCACGAGGGCCACGACGCCAACGGCGAGCACGCCAAAATGGATTGCTGTAAGAAGCATGACGGCGATCACGCTAAGGCTGAGGGCAAGAGCTGCTGCGGCGATTCGTGTCCGATGAAAAAGAAGGGCGAAGGTGCGAACGCGACCACGGCCGCGACTGACGGCAAGAGTTGCTGCTGCGATTGCTGCGGTGATTCGTGCCCGATGAAGAAAAAGGGCGATGGTGCTGCGGCTACTGCTCCGGCCTCGGGGGCTGAAGGTGAGGGTTGCTGTTGCGATTGCTGCAAGGG
>JBEBGW010000252.1:0-6681 GCA_040081025.1 Pyrinomonadaceae bacterium
GCTCGTAGGTCGGCACCAACATTCCGCCATACGACGTTTCCGCGGAAAAACCCCGTTCCGTGAGGTCGGCCTGGACGGGCATTAGTTCGGTCGCTTTCGTTTCCTGCTGATCCGACGTATCGACGGCGATCCTGTCCCAGTAGGTCTTCAAATTAGTAACGATCCGCACCTCGCGCGAATCGGTCAGGAATTTGCCTGTGAGATCGACCACGACCGTCTGCGGCCGCCCGACTGAGATGCCGATACTATCGATCACCGTCTGCCATTCGCCGCGGGCGTTCTTTACCTGAAGTTTTGGAAAGAATAGAGCCTTACCGCTCTGTGATGCCGCGAGATTGTCGGATGAGAACGCATAGTCGGTCCAGCCTGTCAGTAAAAGCAGTGTGCGCCCGTCATATCCCTTCTTGTCGTCCAGGGTCATCGTCAGGCTGTGCGTCTCGGCGTAACCGCGGATAGGCGTCGATTCGAAGGAATCGTAGAATTTGCGGTCCAATTCCTTGATCCCCGACAGCACATCCTTGCCGTGGGAATCCGTGGCCGCAATTGGGGGAAGCTCACGTTGCGTCGTGTAGATGATCTGCTTCCCGGCGGTCGGAATGCCGAGCCCCTCGTTCGGATAGATCTCGGTTTGAGCCGCATGCTCGATCGCGACCAGTTTGAGATGATCGAGGAAGAGAACCTCTTCAAGCTCGTTCGTTACCCGCAGTTCGTATCTTCCATTACGCGGCTTGAGAGCATTCGGTGGAATTCGTACAAACTCGTCGGAATCAGGAAAGTGATACGCTCCGCGTTCCTTCCAGTTACCCATCTCGCCGCCGCCGAGAAAGTCGGTGACGAACGCGAACTTTTCGCCATCCCACGTGTATAGATACGGACACGAGGACGGTTTTCGGTCGAGTTCTTCGATTGACAAGGCCCGTTGATCCGCCGATGCGAGTTTGGCAATATCCAGTTCGGCTTGAACGACTCCCGACGGCCACAGGATGCGGATCGCGTCGGGCTGCTTGCGTTTGCCGAGACCGAAGTGAACATCCCATGCCGCGGGCATCGGGCTGGCCGCATAGGTCTCGATCTTTTGCGATAAACTGCCTGATCGCAGATCGACTTTCGCCCCGACAGCTGTTCGATTGCTGACGCGGCCTTGTAGCGATACGGAGATGGACCGGTTAGTTCCAGAGCCAGAATTCTTGAAAAACTGAACCGCCTGGCCCTGTGTTATCGATAGGATATCTACGCTCCCATCGCTATCGATATCTGCAGAGATTAGCTGTCCGCTTCGAGCTGGCAGTCCGAGCTTATCAGCGCTGACTGCTGACCATTTCGTCCCCAGATTTCTAAGCAAGACACCGCCCGTATTTGTTCCGGCGAGGAGATCGAGCAAGCCATCGTTATCAAAATCAGCGAACTGCGCAGAGGTTGCACCCGATGTCTGTTGCGGAGCATCCGAGAGAGTGAATTTTCCCTTTCCGTCGGACACTGCGAAAAGGCCGGGACCGTCTTCCCGACCGAAGAAGAAGTCAGTGTACGTGTCCTTGTTGAGATCACCGGCGGCGGCGGCGGTCCATTTGCCTACACGATTTAATCCAACGCCATCCCCAACGTCCCTGAACGATGTGTCGCGGAGATTCTGATAAAGCCTCGGCTTCTCGCCATAGCTCAAGATGAGCAGGTCAACGTCGCGGCGATTGTCGAAGTCGGTTGGGATCACAGCGACCGGGCGTGAGCCGGCTCCGATCTTCGCATCGGCGGTCTTGTCGACAAACGTTCCGTCGCCGTTGTTGCGAAGCAGTTTTGTGCTTGCGCCGATCAACAGAATATCTAGATCGCCGTCATGATCGACATCGACGAGTGCTCCGGTCGAGAACCTTCCGTTGATCGGCGGTAACGCCGGGCTGAAGTCTGTGTAGCGGCCCTTTCCATCGCCTTTGAAATAGGCCGGCCAGCCGTCGCCGAACATCAATAGATCGTCGAAGAGATCGTTGTTAATATCGCCCGAGATGACACCGGTGACTTTCAGAGTCGACGCACGAGCCAAGTCACCGGATGCCCCTGAGACATCTACGAATCTGCCGCCGTGATTTCGGAAGAGTCTCCGCCGGGACGTGGTGTCGATGTGGACCATGTCAGGATCGCCATCGTTGTCGAAATCCGTAAGCGCGACAACGGAGGGTGTGGATCGAATCGACGGAGGAGCGGGGCGAAAGCTGATCGGGACGCCGGTCGCATCTACAAGCTCCGGTTCGGCTCCGGTGGACACCAAGGCCTCTGCATAGCGTCCTTGCTCAAGATAGTTTTGGCCGATGCTCGTTGCGGCTCCGCTCTGGCGAAGGGCTTGAAACGTCTCGATCAGCTTCTGCCCTTCTTCGCGTTGGTCGTCTCGGATCAACGCGGTTGCTAGGTTGTAGATCGCGGAAGAGTTATAGGGTTCGGCCGAATAAGCCCGCCGGAAATACTTGATGGCCTCCGCGTTGCTGCGCTGCTGCGCATAGATCTGACCGACGTTCACATTAGTGCCAACGTCCGAGGGGTCGGCAGCTAATACCTTCTGAAACGAAGCCAACGCGTCGTCGATGCGATTCTCATTCCGGGAGATGAGCCCGAGGATATAGTGAGCTTGAAGTAGTTCGGGTGCGACCGCAACGGCCTTATCGGCTGCGTTTCGCGCACCTTCGAAGTCTTGCTGATAGAACAATGCGATCGCAAGATTTACTTGCGCGATCTTTACTGACGAATCCGTCGCAAGTGCCTGGCGAAACTCCACGGCGGCCTTCGACGGCTCGAACTGTTCGAGATATGCAACGCCAAGATTGTTGTGCCGATAGGCATCCTCGCGTTCAAGGAAAGCAGCAGCCCTCGGCGCCGCGGGACTGCTTGAGATCGTCGGCAGGCCGAAGAATGCAGCCGTCAAAGCGGCAAGAACAACGATCACAAATAGGGTTATTGATCTCATGCCTTAGCCGACTTCGGCAGTTATTATTTTTTTACGAAGTTCGATGGATCGAAGGGCTCCTTTATTTTCGCAGTGCCGTCAAAATATGCCTTTGTAAGCGGATAGTTAAATTCCGCGACCCTCTTTCCAAGGTTAAGCCCCTCGGTGTTGTCGGTCTGAATATGATAGCCGCCGAGCACGCGCGAGATACCGGCCATTTCAGCGGTCGCCGTGAATGTCGGAAGCGTTAGCACGATCACGCCATCGTCTGTAATACCGGTCGTTGCCGGCTTTCCGTTGACCGCCTGTTTTATCTCGCACGAGATTCCGGGCTCAGTCAGTTCACCCGCATGCCGCGTTTCGGTCGCCCCGAAGTTATCGCTCCCCGTAAAGAGTTCGAGAATCTTTGCGGATGCCGCGCTCACGGTGCTGTGACCTGAGGGAAATCCGGGAAACGGCGGCGTAATGAACGAAAGCGGAGAATACGGATGCCATTCGGAAGCAGGTAGCGTCGCAACACCTCTTCCAGCTCCGGCCCAGCCAGTTATGGTTTGCCCTTTGTAATAATGCCGGATCAGAGTCCAGGGACGTGAAGAGTCGTAATAACGCTTTGCTTCCCAGCATGCGATGAACGCATCGAATGCGACGGTCGCGACCGAAAAGAACAGCTTTATGTCTTGGTCAGTGTTATATCTTTCGCGCTCGGAAACCGCCTGCGCGAACCGGAGCCAATGGCCTGACTGCCCGGTCGAACGGGGGCCGTCTCGCATGAACTCGACCACCGCCTTCTGCTCCAGCGACAGTGAACCGTTGAACTTCAGGACTTCGTCCACCTCTTCCTTCAGCTTCGGCGATCCAACCTTTGGCTGTGGGCCCGGACGAAACATATCGCTTCGGTCAAGAGCGAACGTCTTTACGCGATACCAATGCGGCGTCAGGAATCCCGGAGTCGCCTTTTTGTTCTCCGCAAGCGTGAACTCGATCGGCTGCCAATAATCGGGATCGATGATCTTGTCGACCGGATTTATCGGTTTGTAGAACGTGTAGTCGGAGTATGGCTTGCCGTTCGAGCCCTGTTCATCGCCAAGTTGGTTCGAGCCGTCGCGATGTCGGAAAGCGAACACCCCTGCGGCAGCGACGTTACCGATCCCTTGCGGCTTGCTCAGATCCGTCGTGTTGTCTTCAGGATCGTAACCATTCGCCCGCATCTGGCCCTTGATCCATTCGGCGTCCTCGGAGAACATATCCATCATCCCGCGGTAAGTGGCGAAGGCGATCGCGATCCGCTTGTTCTCTTCGGTTCGTTCGCTCTTAGGGCGGCGAAGTTTTCCACCGAAACGCGTCCCAACTGCAGCATCGTCATATGCAGCCCACGCGTCATACATGCAGTTGACAATGATCATCAGCATCCGTGAACCAACCGTAGGACGCGGAGCAACGCGATCATGCTCGCGCGCGGTCGCTTCGAGCGCGATGTCGAGCCAAAATGAGGCCGCCGACTTAACGTGCTTCGGTCGCAGGGCATCTGCTGACCTATTGTTCGGATCGAAACTTGTCTGCACTACGGGAACATGCTTCTGCCCCAATATCGCGAAAGTAGGCGCACAAAAGGAAATGGCCAGAAAGGCGCAGAGCAGATTTCGAAGGATTCTCATGAAGTCACCTCAATACAGATTCAACGATCTTTTATTTAATTGGGCTACGCGAGTTCGTCAACCTATTCTCGCGGCGATCCGGGTTGTATCAACTGGTCAAATTTTCTTCGCGTCTCCGCCGACCAGCCGGGTATCAGATCGATGATCGTTCCCTTGTCGTCGACCAGGATCGAAAGCGGAACGGACAATTCGTCAGTCGCATAAATGCTTTCGATCGCGGGCACACCGCCAATCACGATCGGGTAGGTCACCTTTTTCTCGGCAATATATCGCCGGATGTTTGCGCCTGTATCGGTATCGACGTTCATTCCCACGATATCTATGCCGCGGGCCGCGAGCTGGGTGCGGATCTTCTGAAGCTCCGGCATTTCCTTCGCACACGGAATGCACCACGTCGCCCAGATGTTGATCAGCGTCTTGCGACCCGGCTTCAACAACTTCCGAGCCGAGGTTGCCGTTCCGTTCAGGTTCTTCAAGATGAAGTCCGGCAGCGCAGCCCCGACTCCGAACTTCAATCCGGCGGCAAAGACTTCGGCTTTGGTCAGTGGCTCGGGCAAGTTCGCTTTGGCTACCTTCGCCGCCTGAGCTTTGCTCGAACCCTGTTTCAGCAGGTACGTACCGCTCGCGACCATATCACCATCAAAGCCTTCAACCTTTCCGTTCGCCCAAGTCACCTCGACCGATCCAGCCTTCTGATCCTTGCCCAGTCCAAATACTAGTCGCGGATCATGCTGCGAGATGAACCCCGATCCGCCGGACTTGATCTTGGTCAGCGTACCTGCCGACGTCTTCACTCTTACGACCGAACCGAATGCGTCGCGAGTCGATCTTCCGCTGCCTTCTAACTCTATCCGCAGAAAGTTGCTGTCCTGTCCGACATTGTTTCGAAATAGCAAGTGTGACTGATGTTGGATCGTAGTAGAAAATACATCCAGATCGCCGTCGTTATCAAAGTCGGCGAATGCTCCTGCACGGCCGTCGGTTATCGAATCGATACCGGAGACACCAGAAATATCCGTGAACTTCTTACCGCCTAAGTTTAGGTACAGGGGGTCCCGTTCATAGCCGCTAAACGAAAATCCCTGCCCGAACATCAAGCTATTCTGATCGGCCCGAAGGGCACCTTTTTCATCTTTACCCTCATTCGAATGCGTCACGACCTGACGCCAAAACTGCGATCAGGTATCTTTCATGGATTTTCCTGAGATAAATCCATTCGGCGTGTAGATGTCCTCCCAGCCATCGTTATCAAAATCGATAAAGCCGCCGCCCCAAGCCCATCCGCCCGAGAATCCGCCGACCGCGGCGGTGACATCCTTAAACTTTCCGTCGCCCGTGTTCTCAAAAAGATTGTTGCCTGCGGCGAGCTTTTTGAGCACGTTGTCCTGCGGGCCGGCGGTCGGGAACAGCCTTGTTAGAATGCGGTTGCCGGCGGTTGAGCTCATGTTCGAAGCGTGGATGTCCAGCCGGCCGTCGTTGTTGTAATCGCCGAACGAAACTCCCATCCCGTTGCCGGGGTCGAGAACTCCGCGAGCCTCGGCTTCATCGACAAACTTTTCGCCCTGGTTAATGTACAGAGCCTTTTCGCCGAAATCGTTGGCGACGTAAAGATCCATCTTTCCGTCAGCGTTGATATCGGCAAACTCAGCAGCATAGCTCCACCTTCGGTCGTCCACACCCCATCTAGCCGCCTCTTCGCGAAATCCGCCATTGGGCTGGCTTACGAACAAGAGGTTCGGCGTTCCGTTGGTCGCGCGAAACCAGGAGTTCGGAGTTATTTGTCCGTAGCGGTTGTAGGACGTGACGTAAATGTCGAGCCGACCGTCATTGTTGATGTCTGCCGAAACGGCGCTGAACCCGATCGCGTCTCGGGCGACACCTGCCTCGAGAGATATATCGCGGAACGAGAGCTTACCGTCTTGTCCGAGGCGATTTTCGAGCAGTATCTGCTGGCCAACCGTAGAGATGAAAATGTCCGAGTCACCGTCGTTGTCGTAGTCGAGCAGCAGCGGCGCGACTCCGGTGGCAAGGTTCGTCACGCCGGCCTCGGCAGACGCATCACGAAACTTTCCTTTCCCGTCGTTTAAATAAAGATAA
>JBEBGW010000524.1:0-1717 GCA_040081025.1 Pyrinomonadaceae bacterium
ATTCGAGCCAACCGGCCGAGATTTCCGCAAACAGAAACGACGCGCAGCCGATGACGGCGAATGCCTCAAACGCGGCAGCGAATACCGCGGGATCGCCGATGATGGAGAAAATGGAATCTTTCGACGGCGAAACAAGCGGCGAGCGATATGCCGAGATCAACGAGAATCCATTCCTGGACGCAAACCGGGCACCTCTTTCAACATTCTCTATCGACGTGGACACGGCATCGTATGCGAACGTTCGGCGATTCTTGCGTGATGGCCAACTGCCGCCTAAGGATGCGGTCAGGATCGAAGAACTCGTCAATTATTTTGAGTACGATTACCCGCAGCCGATCGGTGATGTGCCGTTTTCAGTATCGACCGAAACTGCCGTTTGCCCGTGGAATACGAAGCACAAGCTCGTCCAGATCGGACTGCAGGGAAAGAAGGTCTCGCTCGACAACACGCCGCCCGCAAATCTCGTATTCCTGCTCGACGTCTCCGGCTCGATGAACTCGCCCGACAAACTTCCGCTTCTCAAAGACGGCCTGCGGATGATGGTCAATCAGCTCAAACCGCAGGACCGCGTCGCTATCGCCGTCTATGCAGGTTCGAGCGGACTCGTGCTGCCATCGACTTCTGTTAGCAATAAAGGGGAGATCCTGGCCGCCCTCGATCGTCTCGAAGCGGGCGGATCGACCAACGGCGGCGACGGTATCAATCTCGCGTACACGGTCGCCGCGAACAACTTCATCTCCGGCGGCAACAATCGCGTCATCCTCGCGACCGACGGCGACTTCAATGTCGGCACAACAAGCGACGAAGCTCTCGTCAGCCTGATCGAACAGAAACGAAAGTCGGGCATTTTCCTATCCGTCCTCGGTTTTGGCACAGGGAATCTCAATGATTCGATGATGGAAAAGCTCTCGAACAAGGGCAATGGCAACTACGCCTACATTGATTCGCGCTCCGAGGCCCGCAAAGCTCTGGGCGAGCAAGTCGCGGGAACGCTGCTTACGATCGCAAAGGATGTGAAGATCCAGGTCGAGTTCAACCCAGCCCTGGTCGCGGGATATCGGCTGATCGGTTACGAGAATAGGCTGCTTGCCGACCGTGATTTCAACGACGACAGAAAGGACGCCGGCGAGATCGGAGCGGGACATTCGGTAACCGCCATTTATGAGGTAGTGCCGGCCGGAGTGGCGATCCAGAATGATGGGATCGAATTAAAATACTCCGAAACCAAGCGATCGGATACTCGTTTTGCGAACGAACTCGCGACCGTGAAACTGCGATACAAAGAGCCGGCGGGAGATCAAAGCAAGCTCTTGACGGTGGGCGTTCTCGATAACCCGAGTACGATCCAGGCGGCGTCTGAGAATCTTCGCTTCGCCGCGGCTGTCGTGCAATTCGGACTGCTTCTTCGCGAATCGCGCTATCGCGGCCAGGCTGATTTCTCGATGGCGAAGCGGCTTGCTTCTTCGGCAACGGCGAGCGATTTGAAGGGATACCGGAGTGAGTTTCTCGAACTCCTGGATAGGGCGAGGAACTTGAAAGGCTAGACACCGTTCTCTTCCTCACCCAACTTCCTTAAGGCGACCACCTGATCGACGATCAGGCCCGGTTCGAAAGGTTTGGTGAGATATCTGTGGAAGCCGGCTTCGAACGCTCGTTGCCGGCTTTCGGCTGAAGCAAAGGCGCTTAGTGCAAGTGCGGGGATCTGGCCGCCTTTTTC
>JBEBGW010000253.1:0-6663 GCA_040081025.1 Pyrinomonadaceae bacterium
GGCTTTCGACCACGCAGATCTACACCCAGGTCTCGATGGAAAAGATGATCGATGTCTATTCGAAGACTCATCCAAAGGCCTGACGCGCGGTCTTGGTGGTGAACCAATTTTAAAATTTAACTTCCAAAATCGGCTCTAGGAAGGACGCGATCCGGGCGAAATAGACGACGACTCCGATCACTGAAATGAATGCGTAGAAAAATGTGGCACATGCCACATTTGCGTGACAAGTGACAGGTGAACGGTGACAGGACTCCGTATTCATCGGGCTCCCGTCACTCGTCACTCGTCACTCGTCACCGATTTGTGCCGCGTGCCACATTGTGCAAATTGCGTGGCACAAGGGTCAGAAAGAATGAGAAGAAGAGAAAGACGGCGAGTAGGAGGAAAAGTGGTGCCACGCAAATGCGCACCTGGCATCGCGTTTTTTGATGAAATTTTGAGGTGAAATTCTGCCAGCACCGCGTCCGGCATCGACAGGTCCGTCCAATAAACTACAGGCAGCCGCCGGATATTCGCCAGTGAAAGGTCTTGAGCGCAAAAAAAGGGCCGACCCGAAGGACGGACCCAAATGATCCTTCTCAAAGCGTGCTAGAAATTGAAACCGAACCGGACGGTACGCGGATCCTGGAAGGTCTGCGGCGAAAGGTATCGGGCGTGTTCTCGATCACGAACCCTGACCGCATTACCGTGACTACATTCTCTCGAACGGGCTCGATCTGAAGGACGAAAACGTACTCACAGCAGGTGATGTCTTTCTCGGCATATTCGACCTTCAGCGGTTTGAAGCCCTTAGCCGTGATATCGAACCTCACGCCTCCTGAATCAGCTACGGTGCAGACGAACGCGTCATCATCTTTCGAACATAGCTTCAACTCACTCTTACCCGACGCCGCACGAACGCGCGCATCGACAACGGCCGCACCGGCCGGATCGACGAGGTTGATGCGGACCTCTCTAGTCTGTGCGGAAGTGGCAATGACGCCGAGAAATACGAATGCGAACATATGTGCGAGGCGGATCTTCATACCGGTTTAAGTTCGATAGAAGAATACCAAACGAACCGCGAATTCGCCTTTTTTTGCCGATTTGCTACGACGGCGTTTAGAATAGGTTGAAGTACCCGTCGAAACTGGAGAGAACCTATTATGGTCGAAGCTCTTGATCCAAAGATCACCGACAAGGAAGCCGTCCGCTGCGAACGCTGCGACCGCGAAATGGAGCACTACAACACGTTCGTTTCGCCGACGAATGAGCGTTCCAATATCTGCTGGCAATGCCTCGCCCGCGAGGAGAAAGGATTTTTCGCCCATCGCGAGTTCCGCCGCGGCGCAAGGAGCGGCGTCATTCCAAGATAAATTAGCCACGAATTACACGAATTGCACTAATTTCTTCTTCTTAATTCGTGTTATTCGTGTAATTCGTGGCTAATTTCATATGACAGTAAGAAAGATCACGGAATATCCCGAAGCGGTTCTTGGACAGGTCGGCAAGCCTGTAACTGATTTTGACGAGGCTCTCGCCGAGTTGTGTGCGGATATGTATGACACGATGTACTACGCGGAAGGCGTCGGCCTCGCGGCTCCACAGATCGGACTGAATCTGCGTTTGTTCGTTATGGATTGCGACGGCGTCAAACTGATCGCAGCGAACCCTGAGATCATCCACACTGAAGGCGAACAATCCGGCTCCGAAGGCTGCCTTTCGATGGGCAAAGTTCCTGCCGTCGTCACGCGCCCGATGAAGGCTCGCCTGAAAGCTCAGGACGTCAACGGCGAATGGCTCGAACACGAAGCCGAAGGCTACGCCGCCCGCGCGTTCATGCACGAAACCGATCACTGTAACGGCAAACTCTTCATCGACCACCTACCCAAAATGCGGCGGGATATGGTCGTGAAGCGTTTTAAGAAAGAGAAGAGTTGGAAGTAAAAAGGCAGAAGCCCGACCGTTAGGGAGGGCTAACGCCCTGACCCTTTAAAGAGATGACTGAATCTTACTGGGATGACAACGCTTTCCCGAAAGCCTATCTACTTACTTTTCGAACCTATGGAACGTGGCACCACGGCGACAAACGGGGATCGGTCGATCGAACCGGATTCAATAAGTTTGGAGACGTAGACTCGCGGAGAATACCGGTCTTGAAGAGAAGGAGAAGGCATCTCTTAAGGCCCCTCCGTTCCTTCTGAATCGGGAGCAAAGACGGGCTGTGTACCACGCGATTCGAGAGGTGTGCCGCTTTCGCGACTTCACGATCCTCGCTCTGAATGTTCGTACGAATCACGTCCATGTTGTCGTATCTGCCGAGTCAAAGCCCGAGAAGATCATAGAGGCATTCAAGAGCTATGCGACTCGAAGATTACGATCGGAGGACCTTGTTTCAGTAGATGCAAAAGTTTGGTCGCGGCACGGGAGTACGAGATACCTTTGGAAGGATCGTTCGGTGAACGCTGCGATCGAGTATGTGCTACACGGCCAGGGCGAAGATGTGCCCGAGGTCTTCTGATTAGCCCTCCTGACGGTCGGGCTTCTGCCTGGTTATGACAAGCAGGTCCGATGGTTAGCCCTTCCTAACGGTCGGGCTTCTGCCAAACGTGGTCCGGTATACAGGAAGTTCTTTATCCTCGACAGCCTTCTCGCGTTCGGTTTTGACGGGGAATGGGTTTGTTTCGATGGGCGATTCCTCAAAACGATTGTCGGCTCGGAAGAGGGCTAACATCTCGTCAGCGAGGAATTCGATGTCGGTCTGAACGAACACCTGGCCCGCAGGAGAGAGGTGCTTGGCGATGGTGTCGACCATTTCCTGGCTCACCATCCGGCGTTTGGCGTGTCTCTTCTTGAACCAAGGATCAGGGAATTGGATCGTGACTGACTGCAGCAGGCTCGGCGGGATTCCTTCAAGCAGCTTGTCGAGCCAGAGCATCGCGTTGCAGAACGCGTAATGAAGATTCGTGAATCCAGCCTCCGCCGCTAGGCGATTCGCTTCTAGTACAAGAGGCTCGCGGATCTCGACGCCAATGTAGTTCCACGACGGTTCCACCTCCGCCATGCGCAGCAAAAATCGCCCGCGGGCGCATCCGATATCGAGCAGCAGCGGCTTATCCGGATCGGCGAATACATTCTCGATGTCAACCGATTCCGGCGATTGCCGATAGTAAGGTGACAGCGGATTGACGTGTTGGTGAACGCGGACCCTACCCATTGGAATTATGCTCGGCCTGTGATTCGGAAGATGGCGAATAACGCTTCAGCGATATAGATAGCGATCGCGATTATGCCGAGCGTGTTGATGATCGAATTAGTTTTCCGAGGGTCGGCCGCGAGATCTTTCGGCACCTGGATGAACGCGTAGATGGCACCAACAAGAAATCCACCGATATGGGCGAAGTTGTCGACGAGCTGATAGGCAATGATGCCGAAACCGGCAATGAAAGCGACGTTAATAAGGAGGCTTTTGAGAAAGCCGGGTGGAAGCTGCTGCTTCCTTTTGTAGGCGTATATCAGCAGATACCCAAAGACTCCCATGATTCCGCCGGACGCGCCCCATCCATACTCAAACGGCCCAACGAAAAGGCTCGTCACACTACCCCCGATGATCGACAACAAAAAAACGATCGCAAGATGTGCTCGGTTCGATAGGTATTCAACAAGCCCGCCTAGACCATACAGCGCGTTTCCGTTAAGGAATATATGTAGGATGCTGCCATGCAGTGCTCCAACCGTTAACAGGCGCCAGTATTGGCCGCCCTCGACGATTTCCGTCCGAACAAAACCGGCCGCGAGCATGGACTGATCGAGTCCGACGGAAGTTTGAGCCACATAAACTGCGACAATACATCCGAGCAGGATAAGGGTGTAGTAAGGAGTAACAGCCGCCGAACGCTGGGCGAACTCGACCGCTTCGGCCGACGGCGTCAGGTCATCGACCTTGAGGCTCCGAGCGTAATAGAGTCCATATATACCTGCCGCAAAGCCGAATAGGCCGAGGATGAAAAGGATGCTGCGGAACAACACAGAAAAATCCGGCTCGGCTCCTAGCATTGCAAAGAAGAGAAGCCAGCCGATGTGAACAGCCACGACGAACCCGCCGATCCCGACTGCCCACCAGGACTTCTTTCGGATCGAGCTTTTCTGCGCGGCGAGAAAGTCCTCAGCAGACATTTCTGGCTGCGGGCTTTCTTCTTCTTTCGGCTGGAACTCGTAAGACATTTGATGTTAGCCTTTCTAACGGTCAGGCTTCTGCCTTTAGATCGCGAGGCCTCCGTCGGCTTGGATCACCTGGCCGGTGATGTATCGGGCCGAGAGAAGGAAGCACGCGGCGTCGGCGATCTCCTGGACGGAACCGAAGCGGGCGAGCGGGATCGCCGCGAGGATCTTTTCGCGAAAGTCGGCGTTCATCTCCGACGTCATTTCGGTTTCGATCATTCCGGGTGCGAGCGCGTTGACGGTGATGTTGCGGCTCGCGACCTCTTTCGCCAGCGACTTGGTGAGCCCGATCATGCCTGCCTTCGAAGCAGAATAATTCGATTGGCCTGTCATCCCGACGACGCCCGAGATCGACGCCATGTTCAGGATCGAACCGCCGTTCTCGTTCTTCATCATCGGCCGCAGGACAGCTTTGGAGAAGTTCCACGCACCCTTCAGATTCGTGTCGATCACCGCGTCCCAGTCATCTTCTTTCATCCGCATGATCAATTGATCGCGCGTGATACCGGCGTTGTTGATGAGAAAGTCGATGGTACCGAATTCAGCGGCGACGGCTTTCACAAATTCCGTCGAGGCTTCCGTATTCGCCACGTCGCACTGAGCCGCGTAGGCCTTAACACCGAGTGCTTCGACCTCCGCCTTCAGTTTCTCGGCTTCATCGGCGCTTTTCGAGTAGTTGAAGGCAACGCTGCATCCTCGGCGTGCGAGTTCGAGTACGATGGCCTTGCCGATCCCGCGTGTTCCGCCTGTGACGATGGCGACTCGCCCTTCAAATTGCTTTTCGCTCAAGTTATTGTTTTCTCCGACAATTGGATTAAGGTTCGATTCTAGGTTGGCGGGCGTCAGGCGTCAAAAACGCGAGTTGGACTGGTTAGCCGATTTTCCTTATATTCGAGTCACGATGAGAACCCTAGTACTGATATTCGCCCTCTGTCTTTCGGCCTCAGCGCAAAGCTCGGTGACGCACATTCGTAACGTAACGATCGTCGATGGAACCGGTAAAGGCGGATTCGCGGGCGACGTTACGATCAAGGAAAACGTCATCGCCCGGATCGGCAAGCCGAACTCTGCGAAACCGAAAGCGGGTGAGAATGTGATCGACGGAACCGGTCTTGTACTCGCCCCTGGATTCATCGACATCCACAACCACAGCGAGTCCGGGCTGCTCCGCGAGGGAACGGCGGCGAATCAGGTTTCGCAGGGGATAACGACCGTGATAGTCGGGCCGGACGGCGGCTCGCCAGAGTCGATCGGTGAATACTTCGCGAAGCTCGAAGGCAAGATCGGGATCAACGTCGGCGCGTTCATAGGCCACGGCACGATCCGCGGCATTGTGATGAAGGAAGATTACAAGCGTGCAACCGGGCCGGAAGAGCTTGCTGCTCTTGAAAAGCTGGTCGACGAAGCGATGAAGCAAGGAGCGTTCGGGCTCTCGTCGGGGCTTGAGTACGACATGGGATTTTCGGCGACGACTGAGGAACTGATCGCACTCTCAAAGGTCGCGGCGAAGCACGGCGGCATCTATATGACGCATATGCGCGACGAGGAAGAGGGCGTGCTCAATGCCATTCGCGAGTCGATCCGCATCGGGAAGGAGGCGAAGATCCCGGTGCAGATCTCGCACATCAAGATGGGCAACAGCAGCGTCTGGGGCAAATCCGCCGACGCCATCGCGATCGTCAACGAAGTTCGCGGCTCTGGTCAGGACGTTACCGCCGACGCGTATCCCTACATCGCGTGGGCTTCGACCATTACCGTCCTGGTTTCGAACAGAAAACACGACGATCCAGCCGAAGTTCAAAAGGGCATCGACGCGATCGGCGGCGCGGACAAGGTCCTGATCACAAGCTGTCGTGAGTTCCCTGCATACGAAGGCAAGACACTTGAACAAGCGGCCGCGATCGCGGGCAAGTCTCCGGTCGAGACGTACATCGAGATCGTTAAGAAAGGCGGCGCAGGCGTGATCGGCTATGGGATGACCGAATCCGACGTGAAGGCGTTCTATCAAACGCCGTGGATCATGGTGGCAAGCGATGGCGGTATCGGCAGCCGTCATCCGCGGGGCACAGGAACGTTCCCGCGCGTGCTTGGTCGCTTCGTTAGAGAGAATAAATGGATCGGGCTTGAAGAAGCCGTGCGGAAGATGTCATTCGCACCGGCCGAACGCCTTGGGATCAAGGACCGCGGGCGGATCAAAAAAGGATTGATGGCGGATCTAGTGCTTTTCGATGCGAAAACTGTCGTCGACAACGCGACCTTTGTTTCTCCGCAACTGACTTCGGGCGGGATCAAAGCGGTCTTTGTAAACGGTTCTAAAGTTTGGGACGGCGAGAAAGTCACCGGAACTCTTTCCGGCAGCATCCTACGCCGTCACGAGAAATGAAAAAGGGCGGGTGGGAGTCCGCCCTTTTTCCGAAGACCCTGCATGTGGAAGTTTATTGCAGGATCTTCAAACGCGGT
>JBEBGW010000254.1:0-6657 GCA_040081025.1 Pyrinomonadaceae bacterium
TCCTGAGACTTGTCATTTATACGCAGTAACATCTGCTTCTCCATTTCCTTCTGCTTGCTCAGAAGATGCTGCAATCGATCCCGGCCCAAACTGAACCGGCTGCTGAACGACCATCATCGACATCTTCTGCAAGATCGATTTGAGTGAGCGTCCATATGCTTCCGCGTTTGGGTCCAATGGGTTGATCGGCGTGCTAAACGCCTGTGCCGTGATCTGTAGTTCTTGTTCTGTAAACATTGCTTTTAGAATTCGAGAATTGTGGCGAAGAAGACCTGCCCCGCCGTCGCGATCGATGTCTGGTAGTAGATCCGATCGCCGTCATTCAGAAACACCGGAAGAGCCCCCGGCTGGGCGATGCCGCCATTAGCTAGAGCGATCGCCTGTTGCACGATAAAGCCAGCCCCGACTACCTGTCCGTTCGGCACCAGATAGTGCAGGACGGTGGCAGCACCACCGGAGTCATTCGTTGCTCCAACAGTACCGAGCCCCGACAGCATGGCACCGAGATTGTATGGGGGAATAAGAATGGCTTTCTTTCCTCCGGGCACTGTGTAGAGAAGTGTGTCCGTAGCGGCTGCTTGTGTCGTCACCATAGGACGTACAGGCTTGACCGCCGCCGTGTCTGGAATGAGATAGCCATCAAGAGCATACTTACCGACGACTGTGGAGCTGATCGAGACGATTTCGCCGGCAGCATAGGCAAAACAATACGCATCACTTCGCGGTAGGTTGGCGCCTGTCACGTTCAGTTGCCCCAAACGGAAGTAGTCCGCACCGATCTTCACGCCTGCAAACGTCGTATGACCTGCCACCATCCCGTACAAAGCCCACGTTCGGCTTACGAAAATAAAACCGACAGGAACGGTATAAACATCGTTCTGTCCGACCGCGAGGGATCCGTGCTGGATAATGTGCGTTCCCCATTTCTCCATCGCAGGAAATCCGAGAAGCGACACGCCTTGTCCGTTGAGAGCTACATTGGTGCTTTCGAGTGTTCCTTCGAATTTGCTGGCGGCAACCGACTCGGACTTGATCGCCCATCGATTCGTGCCGGCATCAATGGAAGAATCAATAAAGATCCCATGGTTGTTTGTGATGATGCCACTGACGCTTCCCGTGTATGGACCGATCTTCAAACCATAAAGATTTGTAACGTTCGCCGCGATCCCGATCCGCATCGCACTGAGAGCGGCAGCGTTGACAGCAGATCCTCCAAAATCAGAGCCGCCCTGGATCAAACCTTGAACGCCATGGACGTTGGTCGCGACGGCAGAATAGCCGTAGGCTCCGATCCCGCGGACACCGTACATATCGGTAATGTTCCCGACATTGACACTGCCGATCCTTGCTGCTCCGTATACGCCCGTGAGAGCCGCTAGACCATTGGAAGCGCCGAAGTCCGCGTTGTTGTATGAGACGGTTGCCTCACTGCCGGCGGGAATGGAAGAGCCTGCGGATGAAGTGATGAGATTGAACTGACCGTACAAATTGACGGCACCGGCGGGCGAACCGGAAATGTTCAGCACGTTCATTATGCTCGCGATGCTTTTGGTGACTGTGTTCGCGAGTACGAGCTTGTTGTATAGCTCAAGGCCGGTAAAATTATTTGCCGCAGGAACCGCCTGATCCACGGTTGAACCGATCATGAGGCGGCTGGTCGTAGTAGCTCCGAAGATCGAGGCGTACTGGCTGTCGTAGAGCTTGGTCGTCGGACCGAATGAGAGCCGCGAATCAGAGACAAGCTCCGCACGGCCACTATCAGTCACGTAAAACATGAGCACCGACTTTGCTCCCGAGACCGTTCCCGTCTGGTATGGCTGGATCGTGTTAAAGCCGGTGCCAAACGTGATGTTCCATGAGGTCACTCCGGACGTAAGGATGTAGAGAAAGAAGAAACTGCCAGGCGTGAAAGTGCCGACCTCAAGCGTGAGATCTGCTCCAGGGGTGATCTGAAACCTGTTGCTGTAGCTCGTATCAAGAACTACCGTCCCCGAAGGAGCAACGATCTGCTCTCGGGTGGTGTTGAACCTAGCTGCTCGAAGGTGGCCAGTCAGGTACAGCCCGTCGAAGACTCCACCCATCAGCGACGAGGAAGCAGCTACCTGCAGGTGTCCCAGCCCAGCCTCGCGAGAGAAGTTAAAGACTGCAACCGGATCGTCGTCATTCTCGTCTACCTGAAAGCCGAGCTGCAGGAGATTCTTGACCGGGTTCCCCGATGTGATCTTAACGAGCGGCTTTTCGGTAGGTCTAGCTTGGTCTCCATTTTCGCGAAACCTGACATCAGCCCCCGACAAAAGTTCAAGGGTGTACGGGTTCGACTGTATGATCGGGTACCCGTACCTGAGCAAGTGCGTACCAGCTATTGACATCAGCACCGGACCGACGAACGAATTTGGGAACGTGTGATCGCCCAAAGAAGTAAGCAGATCGATGCTCGCAAACTCGCCTTGGAACGACTTCTGCATTATCTTGCAGCCATTCGTGTTGAACACCGTTGAGAACGGTGATGTACCCTTCACCGGGTCTAAGATCGTCGTGCCGTTAAAGTTAACATGAGACCCCGTCGCCTCAACGAAGACTCCAAAGCCTTCCTCGGTACAGTCCTTGAACGTAACATTGTTGATTCCGTTCGCGATCTGGACCGCAGGCTTGTTCGGGATCACAGGAGCCAGGCCGGCAACTGCATTGAAGGATGCAGCGTTTGGCGTTACGCCCGTCGACGTTCCGGATCCGATCTCGATGTTCGCTCCGCCTACGTTTGCAGCGCAGACGAGATCCGCGACAAGCAGCTGTGTCGAGTTGTCCGTGCCGAACAGGAACTCGGTGTGGAGATCACTGTTTTTCTCAAGAGCGGCTGCAATAAATGTCGCGATCGCCGCTGCAGTCGTCAGAGCCGTCGTAACATTGACAACCACAGTAACCGGGGCTCCAAGACGTCCGGGCCAAGTCACAGTAACGGGAAGCGTGCCGTCCCCGGTGATCCCGGCAGGGGCGACGATCGTCTGACTCTCGATCTGCTGGCGTCCCTTGAGGTTCAGGTGATGTCCCGCAAAGTGACAAGCATCGAACGTCATGTTGTACACGCCATCCAGTATCGCGATCTGGCCTGTGTGTGTCTGCAGGATGCAGTCTCTGAACGTGATCGTGTCCATGTTCGGAGAGTTGGTCCTGATGACTGCATCACCGTTGGCGATGAAGAAACTTTTCCGGAAAACCACGTTGGACACCTGCCATCCCGTACCCGCGGTGTCATCTAAGTTGATGCAGCTGTCAGCGAACCCTCGGATTACGCAATCGTCAAAGTAGAACCCGTGCGATGGAAACGCACCAATTCCGGCTCCGGCTCCGTACAGGAAGTTCGAAGCACCCTGATCGTCACCGTCCGCGTGAATGCCCCTGAACGTCACGAAGTACGTGTCAGGACCGAACTCGAACATGCCGTCAGGCGTGTCGGTCAGAGTGAGGGATGTCCCCATCCCGGTGGTGTCCCTTGACCTTCCAACTCCTTCGATCGTGGTGCCGGTAATGAGGATGTGCTCGCCGTCTGTTACCCAATCACCTGCCGGGATTTTGATGACACCGCCATTCCACGCCGCAAGGTTTGCGAGCCCTTCGTTAATTGCGAAGGTGACATCGCCGCTGTCCACGCCAGTCCGCCATGCCGTTCGGTAGGCGTCAACTGATCCGCGTGCGAAGAGGACCGCTCCAGGGCCAGTGAATACCTGCACGTTACCGGGATCTTTCAGGGCATTTATGGTCAGCGTTCTTCCGTTATTGACGGTGATGATCGCCCCATATTCAATGACCAATCGAATATTGGCGGGAATCGTTGTGTTTGCGGCAACGATGATGTCTTCCTTGACGTATAGGTCCGCTTCATCTCCGCCGATCGCGGTGATTGCAGCGGCCAACGAAGCTTCTCCGGCTAAATGCTGATCAATTTGCCCCTGGAGTTGGCTGAGAAGAAAGTTGATCTCTTGAGCGTCATAATACGTGTCGGGAAGGTCTGGAGAAGCCGCACCGCTGAATAACGCGATCTCTGCAAGCGTCTGGTTTGTGGGATTGTCATCGACGATCAACCGCTTGTATGGCTTTGTAAGAAAAGCCCCTTCATCCGAGAAAAGCCCGATATCGTAGTAAGTGCCTTTCGGGTCGCTGATCGCATCTGTCGTCGAATAAAGATCAAACGACGGATAAGAAACCTCCTGCCCGTTGACTGTGCAATCGATCTCCTGGTAGAACTCCGATGACCGAAAACGAGAGCCAGCAATGGTCACGCCATCAGCACCGTCATTCGCAACGAATGGATGCTTGGCATAGATCCGCATCTTGCAGGTGTCCGCATCACCTGCTTTTGCTAGGACCATTCCGGCTGCTACCGTTATCAGCGCCATCTAGTTAAACCTCGCTCCTCCGCTGAGTCTCACCGTCCCGCTAGCCTGTCCCTTTACGGCCCCGGCGGATTGCGAGAAGTTAACGTCGAAAACAGTGCCGACGCCGGCGCCCGAGAAAGTAAGGGCCACGTTATCGCTCGCCGATGTGACGACCACATCGGAGGCACACGAGTTAAAACTGGACGGGGCGGAAGTGCCGTCGCCGATGGTGACGCACCTGCCGTAAGTTCCATTCGGGAGTCCCGTAACATTCACGGTCCCGCTGGTGAGAGCGTTCACCGGCACGACGACGCTGCCGTTCGCGTTCTGGAACGGTACTCCGAGGAAATTCCCGCTCGAATTGGTGACGCCCTTGCGGACCGCTCCCGTGCGGACGTACTTCATGTAATGCCGCAGATATCGCGTCCGCGGAGCCAGCGTGACCGCCCAGGTGGTCGTGTTGATGTCGAAATAAACATCGCCGCCCCCGGGCCAACCGCTGTTCGGGAACGCCCAAACGTATTGTTGCCAAGAGGAGACGCGGGCGTGGATCAGATCGTCGTACAGGGTCAGATGCGTCGCAGCGATCCATTCCGTCATTGCGGCCGATTTCCCGTCGGCCTCCAAGTTGTCACGCAAGATGTTGCGGCCGTCGTTGTCGAGCGGGACGTAAAGGTGATAGGTGATCTCGTCGAGCAAAGCCTGTACGCTCGCGTTATGGGCGATCATCGCCTCGTACCAGACGTTCGCGTTAGCCCCGATCGTGGTCGAAGGAGCGATCCATTTGATCCCGGTGTGCCCCGCGCCGGTCAAGGCCGTGTTCGCGGCCACAATGTTGTCCGCGAGCTTCGCCGCCGTCCAGTTGGTCGTGTTCTCGCCGCCGTCCGGTTCCAGGATCGCTTCGATCGCATAAGGCCGTCGCCCGTAAGCACTGAAGAAGTCATTCACGATCGCGAGAACCACCGCTGCGTATTCGCTCGGGGTGTTCTCCGCGTCATAACCTGCATCGTCGAAATCGACCAGGCAGATGACGACTCTCTGCGTTGTGCCGGTGGCAGATTCGTAGGGCAATATGATCGAGTCCATCGCCCGCCGTACACGGTCGTTGCGGAAATGGCTCGGATTGGTAGAGGGCTGAGTCGCGACGTTGCCATTGTCGGGATCATACGCGGTCGCGTTCCAGTCCCTGAAGTTCCACTCCACCCGCCAACGGTCGAGCCCGAGATCTTGAGTCGCGGTGAAAAGATCGCCGTCGTATATCGCGTAGCTGGTCGACGGGTATTCGAATGTGTACGCGGGAACGAGGTACTCGTGGGCGCCTTGAGCAGTCACTTCCCAACCCTTCCAAGTCTGGAAGCTGCTCGCGGTATTGACGGTTATCGTCTGCCCGAAGGACACGGACGCGAGTAGGAGAATTGTCAGTAAAATCTTCTTCATTTGGAAATGTTCATTACCCTTCGGGGTGCCGCTCCACCACTCACGTCCCCGCCGCCGAAATCGTCTACGCGGAACGCCGCCGCCGAATCGGTCGTGAAGGCGAGCTTCCCTGAAACATTCTGATCTGACGTCGTGGCGGATATGATCTGCGTCCATGCTCCGGCTGAGGGCTTGTGGTACACCTTTATGGCAGTCCCGACACAGCTCAAACCGATAGAGTCGCCGTCCAAGATCCCGCCTGAGACGGTCCCCGTCGCGAGATCGGGCGTGTTGGTGGTGTCGATCTTGGTTGCTCCGCTCGCTCTGGTGAAATCCGCGATTATGTAGCCGTTCGTGAATCCTGGACTGTTCTCCCCCGTGCCACGGCAGTAAAGACCGATACTGGTAAGAGTACTCACCGTCGGAATGGTGATGTAAACCTCTTGGTCCACGCCGAAATTGGTATTCCAAACCGCATCGCGGAACCCTGACGATGCAGCGGTCACCTGATTCGAGATGATCTGATGGAGCCCATCTCCGTTCCAGAACGGACCAGCCGACCAGCCGCCTCCGAGCGGGTTTTCATTCGCTCGGTTGAAGTTGTCCAGTATCGAGGTCGTCGGAAACTGAGCCAGCGATGACGCGGCCAGAAGCAGGATTAGAAATAATACGCGTGTGAATTTCATCGCTGTCGTTAGTCCTTCGTGTATTTGATCGTTATGTTGATCTGCCCGACGGTTCCGCTTTGAGCCGTGGTTTCCACCCAAAGAAAGCTGTTAACCGGCACGGTCGCGTCGTTAAAGCTGGTGACAACCGATCCAGTCGATACGCTGGTTGTAGTTGTCCCCGAAGTGACGACTTCGGTGCC
>JBEBGW010000255.1:0-6600 GCA_040081025.1 Pyrinomonadaceae bacterium
ACGGCCGCCTGAACTCACAGACAGCCGTCACCGATATTCAAAATTGGCTGGGGCGGAAGGGATCGAACCTACGAATGCCGGATCCAAAACCCGGTGCCTTACCACTTGGCGACGCCCCAATGCAAATTTTAGAAACTTATCGGAAACGGCTAAGGAACGAGGAATTAATCCGGGATTCCCATCTTCTCGCGATATTGAGATCGCGATACAGCCGCTACGGCAAACTTTCGCCAGTTGACCTCGTTGTCAAGGGCTTTCAATGCAGTCTGTCGTGTCTCTTCTTTGTCAAAAATGCCGAAAACGCTTGAACCGCTGCCGCTCATCAACGCCCGGCTTGCACCAAGCTCTATCAGCCTTTGGTTTGCTCGCCCAATCTCGGGAAATTCAGCAAAAACAACAGGTTCGAAGTCGTTTAGCAATGCCGACCGAAGGAAATCAGGGGATTCAGCCTCTGAACGGCAAACTCGAAGAATACGATTCAGGTCACTATTTGTCAAGTTTTCAGCGCGCAAACTCGCGTATGCGGAGGCAGTAGAAACATGCAAGTCCGGGTTAACTAGAACCATTGGCCTTGCATCGAAATCCGGAATAGCTTCGATATCGGTACCTCGTCCGATTCCAAGTCCTGTTCCACCAGAAAGAAAGAATGGCACATCGGAACCAATTTCTGCTCCGACGGACCCAAGTTGACCGGTGTTCAAGCCAAGCTGCCACAGTCGATTAAGCCCGATCAGCGCGGTCGCGGCATTCGATGAACCGCCACCAAGCCCACCGCCCATCGGAATCCGCTTGATCAGCGATATTCGAGCCCCGCCGTTAGGCTTTAACGCCATTGCCGCTCGCACGATCAGATTTACCTCATCAGTCGGAACCGCCGGATCATCACAAATAAGCTCAAATACTTCGGCCGGCTCGAACGATAGTTCGTCGGCAAGCGAGATAGTCTGAAAAACGGTGAATATCTCGTGGAATCCGTCATCACGTTTTCCGAGAACGCGGAGATGCAGGTTAATCTTGGCAAAGGACGGCAGCGAGAACTTCACTAGATAAGAATATGCGCGGAGGCCTCGAAAACAAAAAAGCATGCCGGACACGGGTCGCGGCATGCGAATTGGCGGTAGGACTACTTGTCTATTTAGCTATAAACACCTGCGTGAAATAGATCGAACCATCGTCTGCAACGGCGACGCCGATCGCGGAATCGCGCCATTGGCCGCTCAGAATATTCTTTTTGTGTGAGGTGGACTGCATCCACTTTTCGACGGCCATTGCTGCGGGGTCATCATAACCCTTCATAAAGGCAATGTTCTCGCCGATCGACATCCAGTTGAAGATCCCCAGTTTTGCCGCACGCGAATCGACAAAACCACCGTTCGGGTCTTTGTGGCTAAAATATTTCCCTTCGGCCATGCTCTCCGAATGCGAGCGGGCAAGAGCAATTAGTTCTTCGTCCCACTCAAGCGACCGAAGGCCGTTGGCTAGGCGCTGGGCGTTCATCAGCTCAAACGCACGAGACTCGACGCCGTTCGCCGAACCCAGCGACGAGCTCGAAAAAGAAGCATTGACCGTACGAGCGGCTGCCGGAGGTCTCTTAACTCCGCCGATAACTCCGACGAGGATCGGCTGCGGCTTCCCATTCTGCGCCAGAACGGGAACAGCAAAGAGAGCTATGCCAAGAAGAATTGTGTAAAGGGGTGATCTCAATCTGCCTCACTTCGGTAGCCGGGCGTTTCGCACCTACGCGATCCCTGGCTTTGCGCCCGCCGCTCTGCGGCAGTTGCCTTTTCGGTTAAGGTCTATCGGATAGGGTGATATCCGGAACTCAGCAAGAGTAAAGAATCTTTACTCCTGATTTAAAATAATTTGAATGAACCGGGTGTTCCAATTAAAAAGGCTGACGGCCGAGGGTGGACTCGCACCGATGTGTTAGATGGTAAAGTCAGGCGGCTTGATTTTCAAGAACTTTTTCCCAAGTTACGAGCATTCTTTTAGGTCGCGTTGCCTGGGTTAGAATCTAGATATGGCGAAAATGGCATTGGCGATCCACGGCGGGGCCGGAACGATATTAAAGTTGGCGATGACGCCCGAACTCGAAGCCGAGTATCGCGCAGGGCTCGAAGCGGGCTTGAAAGCTGGCTGGCAGGTTCTCGATCGAGGCAGATCGGCGCTGGATGCGGTCGAAGCAGCGGTCTGTTCACTCGAGGACTTCCCTCTCTTTAATGCGGGCCGCGGCTCCGTCTTTACCCATGAGGGGAAAAACGAAATGGACGCCGCGATCATGGACGGTTCATCGTTAAAGGCCGGAGCTGTTGCTTTCGTCCGCAACGTGAAAAACCCGATCAAACTCGCGCGACTGGTGATGGAAAAAACTGAGCACGTCCTGCTAGCTGGTGACGGTGCGATCCAGTTTGCTGAGGAAATGGACGTCGAACTTCGCGACAATGCCTATTTCTTTACGCAACATCGCTGGCAGCAGCTCGAGGACGCGATAGCTGAGGGAAGGGTTCAGTTAGATCATGCGGCCGCCAAGCCGGTCGGAACAGTGGGTGCGGTTGCCTGCGATTCCCAAGGACGCCTGGCAGCCGCAACATCGACCGGTGGAATGACGAACAAGAAATTCGGACGCGTCGGAGACACCCCGATCATCGGCTCCGGGAATTACGCCGACGACACTTGCGCCGTGTCATGCACCGGTCACGGCGAGTATTTTATGTTGGGCGTCACCGCTTACGATATCGCGGCTAGGATGAAATACAAGGGTTTGACTCTCGAAAATGCCGCTACCGAAGCGATCGAGAATCTCACTTCGATCGGCGGCGAAGGCGGGTTGATAGCCGTCGATGCTCACGCAGGTGTAATGCTCCCATTCAATTCAGATGGAATGTATCGCGGCTCGATCGTCGATGGAGTTTCGACAGTCGATATATACAAATAGCTGCGAGCTATTCGCCCGCAGTTTCTTGGTTCTGCTCCTCCAGCAACTTATCCCTGATCTCCTGAACATAACTGATGTCCTCGGGAACAAGGTCCGCCAGCGTCACCACTAACTCACCCTTGCGTGCGTACTTGACCGCGTGATGGATGGCGTCGCGTCCATTTGGGATCACACGAACCTGGAGGTCGCTGCCGGTTCGAGCGATGCCCTCCTGCAGAAGTACGGTCACCTCACCCGGGTCGCGGCCGCGGAGGTAGTGGCCGTGTCGAATGACGATCCGATCGAATGCCTTGCCCGCGATCTCGCCCATCTCGCGGATATCTTCGTCGCGTCTGTCGCCGGGCACCGTCATGATGACGGTGCGGTACTTGTGTGGCAGTTTCGAGATGAACTTCGTCAGGCCCGCGAATCCCGCCGGATTGTGGGCATAGTCCATCAGGACCGTACATGAGCCGACTTCGATAAAGTTCAAACGTCCCGGCGTTTGGGCGGTACCCGCGTTGAATGTCGTGAGTCCGACCCGGATGTCTTCGATCGAAACGCCGTGAACGAAGCACGCGAGCGTCGCGGCCAGTACATTCTGGATCATGAACTCGGCGCGGCCGCCGTAGGTTAGCGGAATATTGACGGCCTTCTCGACTCGCACCTTCCACTTCCCTTTCAGGATCGTCACGAAACCGTTCTCGAACACGCAAGAAACACGGCCGCGTTCAGCACGTCGACGGATATTCGGATGATTCTCATCCATCGAGAAGCAAACGACTTTGCCATCAACGCGATCGCGCATCTTATAAACAAGTTCATCCTCAGCGTTAAGCACTGCCCATCCGTCTTTTGCCACGGCTCGCGGAATGACCGATTTCACTCGTGCAAGATCTTCTAGCGTGTTCACGTCCTTCAGGCCAAGATGGTCAGCGGCGACGTTCAGCACTACACCGACGTCGCAGTGATCGAACCCTAGCCCCGATCGAATGATTCCGCCCCGGGCCGTTTCGAGAACGGCCACGTCTACCGTCGGATCTTTCAAAACAAGTTGAGCCGATACTGGTCCGGTATTGTCACCCTGCACGATCTGCTCGTTGCCGATGTAGGTACCGTCCGTTGTCGTGAACCCAACCGTGCGGCCTGAGTTTCGCAGGATATGCGCGATCATGCGCGTGGTAGTGGTTTTCCCGTTAGTGCCTGTGATGGCAAATATGGGGATTCGTGATTCCGCTCCCGGTGGGTAGAGCATATCGAGAACATACTCGGCGACGTTCCTCCCGATACCTTCGCTCGGCGAAAGATGCATCCGGAATCCCGGGGCCGCGTTCACCTCAATTATCCCGCCGCCGCTTTGCCGTAACGGCTCACTGACATTCGGAGCGATAACATCGATGCCCGCGACGTCGAGCCCGATGATCCTCGCTATGCGCTCAAGAAGAAACACGTTTTCCGGATGAACTTCGTCCGTTACGTCGATTGCGGTCCCACCTGTCGAGATATTTGCCGTCGTCTTCAGGAACAACTTATCGCCCTTCTTCAGTACGGTGTCGAGTTCGTAACCCGCCTTCTTGATGCACCGCATCGTCTGATTGTCGATGTCGATCTGCGTCAAGACGTTCTCGTGCCCGTATCCGCGACGCGGATCGGCATTCGTCTCGTCGATCAATTGCTGGATCGTCTGTTTCCCATCGCCTTTCACATGGGCCGGAACGCGTTCGGCTACCGCGATCAATCGATTGTTTACGACCAAGGCCCGGAAATCGGCTCCTTGTATCTGCTGCTCAACGATGATCCAACGCGAATACTCCTTCGCTTTCTCCCATGCGACCATCGCATCATCCAGTGATTTGATCCCGACCGTCGCCCCTTTGCCATGATTGCCGTCGAGCGGTTTGATGACCGCAGGAAATCCGACGCTGTCGAGCGTGTCTTCAAGCTCTTCTTCCAGCCGAATCCGATAGCCCTTCGGTACGGGCACGCCCATATCGCCAAGCAGCTTCTTTGTCGCATGCTTATTGCCGGCAATATCGACCGCGATCATATTCGTGTTCGCAGTCGTGGTCGCCTGGATACGCTTTTGATAAACACCGTAGCCGAGTTGCACCAACGATTGGTCGTTTAAGCGAATAAAGGGGATGCCGCGATGAACGGCTTCGTCCACGAGTGATCCGGTAGATGGTCCGAACCGAACCTCTTCACGGATCTCTCGCATCCGTTGCACGTCGTTCGCGATGTCCTGCTGGATCCCGTCAAGCGGCTTATTCTCTGCAAGCGCAAGAAACAACCGAACCGCAGACTTCGCCGCATATCGTCCAACCTCTTCCTCGTGATAACTGAAAACGACGTTGTAGATCCCTTTTTCGCCGGTCTCCCGGGTGCGGCCGTAGCCCGTATCCATTCCGGCAAGCGTTTGCAGTTCAAGCGCGAAATGCTCGATGATGTGGCCCGCCCAGGTACCCTCGACCACACGCTTCAGAAATCCGCCCGGCTCGCCGTAGCTGCACCCGTGATTCTCAAGGCTCGGCATTACGTCGACCATTCGGTCGTAGAACCCCTTGAGCTTGTTCGACGGCTTCTTCTCATAATCGCCGATATCAAGGCGCATTATGATCAGCTTTTTCCAATAGCCGCTCCAATAGTTAGGGCCGCGAAGTGTGCGAATTTCGAGAATTTCCATAGTGGCTTACGAACGAAGACCTAATTCGAACAGGATGCACAGGATAAACAGGATCGAACCTTGATTCAACCCTGTATTGATCCTGTTCATCCTCTATATCCTGTTTAAATAGAATTTCATCCAAGATCGGGAAGCAAAAACTCTGTTTTCGGCTGCAGCGGATGCCGGTCGAGATACTGATAAACGAGGCCGTCGCGAAGGATATGCAGGTTCACTCCGCACACAGCAAAAGATTCGTGTTCGGCAACCTCGGCGATCTCGTTGTACGTGATCTGCGAACCATCAACAACCGTAACCGATCCCTGTCCGAAAACTTCCATCACACCATTCGGATCGAGGATGATCGCCGTATTCTCATCGATACCGATTCCAAGGTTGTAAGGATTGTAGCTGACTGCGGTGATAAGCCGACTGATACGGCCGCGCTCGGTAAAGTGCTGGTCGATGATAATGTTCTTCAGGAATCCGAGTCCCGGCGAAAGTCGTACCGAGTCCTTTTTCGGATGCGGAGCTGACTCGCCGCGGACGATCATCGAGGTACTCATTCCCGCAGCACCGGCACTCGTCCCGGCCATCACGATCTCAGTTTCGCGAACCATTCGACGCAGCTTCGCCGCAAACTCAGTCCCGCCTAGGGTCGAGACCAAGCGCATCTGATCGCCCCCCGTGATAAAAACGCCGGTAACCCCATCTAGAAGGGCCTCAGCATCCGCCTGAAACACATCCTGACGAGCCGTCGCTCTCAATACCCTGGGATTTGCAACGCCAAGATTGCGAAACGCTTGTGTGTATACATCAGCCGCGAATTCGGGATAGTCCGACGCCACGGGAACGATCAGGACCTCCGCCTTGTCACCGCCCGCGAGCTCAAGAAATTTCTTCAATATCCTGCGTTCGTTGTATTTATCCTCGGCACCGCCAATGACGAGCAGATGCCCGCCAATGATCTCGCGGTCATGCGATTCATTCATGTGTTCTGTCAGAACCGCGAGCGGTAGGTACC
>JBEBGW010000256.1:0-6597 GCA_040081025.1 Pyrinomonadaceae bacterium
CATCTGATCCTTTCTGTTGCTAATGTCGTCTGCTTATGGCGTGAGCGTTCTCGATGATGAATGCGATCTCCAAATATCCGCTGCTGAGTTTTGTCGTGATTGCGTTCGGCTGGACATGGCCGTTCGCGGCATTGATCGAACGCAGCATGGTCTTTCCACTTCTTGCTCTCTTCGGGCCAACCATAGCCGCGCTCGTTGTTATCTATGCGCGCGACGGCCGAGCGGGGATCTCCGAACTCGCCGGCAGATTTCGACCTTCCTTCAAGTCGATCTGTTGGTATATTTTGGCCGCTCTTCTCCCGCTGTTTCTGCTGCTTCCGCAATGGCTGCTTTACAGATGGTTGTGGGGGACGGCAGCCTTCGAAATGAACCCGATCTCGGTGCTGAGCGTGGTCATCGCCGCCCTGATCGTCGGCGAAGAAATAGGTTGGCGTGGCTTCTTACTGCCTTACTTACTCGAACGCTATTCACTGCTTGTAAGCAGCATGATCGTCGGTATCATCTGGGCGCTTTGGCACGTACCCAATTTTCTGCTTCCCGCTTATCATCACTACGAACTGCCTTTCTCAGCTTTCACTATTACGACAACAGCTTTCTCGATATTGTTCGCGTGGTTTCACATGAACTCCACCGGCAGTCTTCTGATCGCCCTGATCTTTCACGCCGCTCTTAACCTGTTTTCACTCAGCGGCCTGGACCCAACCGCCCAGATATGGTCGAAAGCCGCAATATACACGTTGATGGCCCTGACGATCATCATCGTCGCGAAAGATATCAGGGATCGCGCTCCTGTAACGAAACACTAGTTGGAAAAAAATTCGGAGCGGCATACGGGCTGTCTTTGGGGAACAAGGCTGTCGGTTATCTTTTTTCGCGGAACTTCTTCCCAGTGGAAAAGTTGTATCTAGGCCCGATCCCAAACCCGAGTGCCATTGATCTATCTCGAAGTACTCGCGTCTGTAGAGTAGCCATCCCGGATGCTCGGGATCTTCGATAACTGGAAACTCTCGGCCTCGCACTGTCGATAGTCTTCCTCACGACCTAACTACCGCCGTTTAACCTCTTCGAGCAAGATATAGGTGGCCCTCAGTCCGGTTGCCATCTCGGTCAGGCCATTTGCAAGGTCGATAATCGCGTTTAGTTGGCCATGTCTGTACGCTTTCTCCATATTTTTGTCGGTTTCCATACCACCGCCTATCCCTATCTGCGTGAGCGAGAATTTCGCAGAGTTAGCCCAAGATGCTGCGCCTTTAAACTTTTCGATCGCGTTTTCAGTTGGCCTTCCCATAGGTCAATTTCTCCTTTATCACCATGAATACTATCGTTCAGTAATACTTTCTTTGTTCCTGGTGTTTTAAGCTATATTTTCGAAAACCTTTCACGCTTGCGAATGTCTGCGCAACTATCCCGCCATGCCCAGGGGCTGCCGCCTGGGCCAGAGATGTTACATTTCTTGTATGTGCGGAAGAGCATCACAGGCCGAGATCAAGGCTTATAAACAAAAGATCCACGAATGGCTTGCGCCCGAGGATTTTATTCCCCGACGCAATCTTCGTCCGACCGAGCCCGCGTGGATAGTCGCGCGGCGAGCGGATGGGCTTGTTAAGACACTGCAGGCGAGATGGTGGTGTCAGTGGGATGGAGCGGCACAGTTCGAAACAAAGTTTCCCACCTTCAATGCGCGGGTAGAGACGATGCATACGAAAAAGCTCTGGCCCGATCTACTGAAGAAAGGCCAGCGGTGCATATTCCCGATCGACAGTTTTTACGAGTGGCCGATAAAAGGGAAGGGCTTACCGCCTGTGGAGATCTTCGTCAAAGGCCGCGAACCGTATGCCCTCGCCGGACTGTGGAGTCGATACTACGAGAATCGCGAGACGAAATATTCGTTCACATCGTTCACCTGCGAGCCGAACGAGTTTATGAAACCGCTCCACGAAAAGGCGATGCCGGTGATCCTGAACTCGATCGAAGAACAAAAGCTCTGGCTCCTCGAAGGTGACGAAAAACTCCTCCGCCCATTCGAAGGCGAAATGGAATTCGAACAACTCCCCGACACGCTCGAACACCTTCACCCCGAAGAGAACCAGAAATACTGACGGCTAGTAGGTATCGAAGCTGTAAGACAGCATCCGGATCTGTGTGACAGGCTGGCCGTTTCGGACGGCGGGCTCAAACTTGATTGACTTAGCCGATGCTATCGCGTTGTCCGTGAGGCCGTCAGGAAGCGTCCTAATAGGAACGACAAACCCGATCTTTTTGTCAGCCTTCAGTTCGACTATCAGAAAAATGGTCCCCTCAACCTTATTTGATCTAGCTTTCTCCGTATATCGAGCGGGTTCTTTCCGAATAATCTTGATCGACTTCTCGACCTTTGGGGCTTCTGCCCCGCCCGACGGTTTCCGAAAGGCCGCGATCGCTTCGTCCTTCCTTCCGACGTTCATCAGTGCTCCGCCAAGATACGTCCACGCGACCTTATTAGCCGGCTCCGCGTCCACAACCTTTTGCAGCACGTCGATCGCGTCTGAATAATTCCCGGCTTGATACAATTCGATCCCCCTGTCCCGCTCCGCCGTCTGCGCGGACGCGACCGAAACCAGAACCACAAATGAGGCAATAATGAGAAATAAACTGCGCATAAAAACTCCTCCGAATGGATTCCATTATATCTCGCCCTTGGCTACGATTGCTCAAAAACACCGACTTCGTTGTTTATACGGATTGACAGTTGGGGCGATTCTCGGTTTCCTCTTCGCATTGAGCATCGATATAGGCGAACTCGGATACATGAACCTTTACCGAGGGTATGCAATTATCGCAGTCGATGTTTTAGGAGAAACGCTTCGGGACGCTGTCGCCTGCGGCGTGATCGGAACGGTACTGGGGTTAATGCATCGGGACGTATAACGAACCCAAGGTATTCTTCGAGGAAGGCCCAGTGGTCGAGTGGCTGCTGCAGATATAGACGGCGAGTTCATCGCACTTCACTTATTAAGTATCCCCCTAGAGCGTTCGGAGTCCTCGAATTCCAGGTGAGAACAGTTTCTTATTCGAGATACATGCACACTGAGACCTTCGTTTGCTTCTTTTCTGAGGGACGCCAGCCGTCGTGTGAGTCGAAAGAATACGAAGAAGGTCAACATGATTCCCAAGCTAGAAATTGCGACGGTAAGGGCAAAGACAAGCTCTCCATATGATCTCAGGACGTTTTCGATTAGGAGTTCAAGTAGTAGAAACCCGATAAATTCTGCACCGATTGCGACCATTAGCGCATTAAGAATCGCAAATGCACCTACACCCTGGAAATTTGGGATGAGCCTTCCCGACTGTTCAGCGATTGTCCACATGGATTCAAGATTGCTTTTATGTTTTTCCACCATTAGAGACCCACCCCATTTGTCAAATTCAGACCGGTTGAGCTCTCGAAAATACTCGTGCATGCCTACCCTCATTTCATTCTCACAGGTCCTATTGACGTGATTCTCCAGTTTTCGGCGATAGGATATACATCCCGTAATACCAAGAATGATGAGGGTAGTGCCAACCAGCAGATACGCATCCGTCGCTCCTTTTGACGCAACGATCGTAGCCGCCGCCCCGGCCAAGACTACGAAGAGACTTAAGTGTAAATTCGTCGATCGACTATCAAGCTCCAGTAGATGCTTCGAATAGTCATAGCTCATATCCATTTCCTTGAGCATGTACTCATGAAACTGTTGCTGGCGCACTGCTTCTGTTGTGTCATTGTTCATCGAGACTATTAAAACCGTGAAGGGCGTTAGTGTCTAATTGGCAGTGACGTATTTGGAAGTAATGGGGTTCCGCTTGAGCGTTGCAGGGAAGTGGACATATTTGCTAATCTGCGTCTCGCCGCTTCGGGCTATGATTTTGGACAAAAATCGGAGCGGCATACCGGCAGTCTTTGAGGAACAGGGCTGCCGGTTCTCTTTTGCCTCGCCCTCGCCGGAGGGGAAGTTTGTCTTAGAGGAAATGCAATGGTAAATTCGCGATACTTTCCCCTATGAATAATCTTAGAAACTGCATGGTAGGAGTTCTATTGCTCGCTGGATTAGCGCTCATTGGTTGTGGGGATTCTCATACATCAGCTATCCACATGGCCGACAATAGTCCCAACGCGGTCGAATCCCCCAAAGTCCCTAAAGAACAAAGTCGGCAGATCGCGATCGAAATTTGGCAGGAACTCGGCGGGTCCGTTCCCTTGGCGGGAAAATTTCTTTATTTCAGACTGTACGAGAACGGGGAAGTTGAATTCGATTATGAGGTAAAGACACGAAACCGCTTGGGGGATCATCCCTTGTACGTGTTTTCCTCTGTGAGCATTTCGCCATTCCCGTTATCTGAGGATGAGTATGAAAGTCTAACTTCGCTGTCGAAGAAGGCAGTCAATGATACTCGAATCAAAAAGGAATACGATACGGTGGGTTTGACGCTAGATATCACAGCCCGCTTGACGGTCGATTTCTCGATTGAGGGGCTGCCCGAGAGGCGAATCATCATTAATAACTCTGATCTCTACGTTATCGATGAATCATTGCGGAATCGTTTTCCGAGCCAGCTAGTAGATCTGATCGAAGAAATGCACTCGATACGGCTCGAACGAATCCCAAAAATAAAACCAGACTAAGATAGGGCATACCGGCAGTCTTTGAGGACAGGGGCTGCCGGTTCTCTTTTGCCTTGATGTCGTACGCGTGGAACGTTTGTCTTAGGGGAAACGCAATGGTAAATTCGGCCTGATTTTCACAAAGAATCTTTTCTAACTCCATGACGTTACCAATATATGGCTTCGGAATTTCAAACTATCGCTCGATCGGTTCAGATACCCAATACGTCTCACCTTGTTCGAAGATTAATTTTCTTGCAGGTCAGAATAACGCGGGAAAATCTAACGTACTGCGGTTTCTGACTGAACAGTACGGACAGTCAATTAAGGCTGTGAAAGAGGGTAAGATTCTCCGCTATTCGAGACTCGATGCGCACAACAGCGATACACAACTTCCCCAACGCATTGCATTCCCAATTGACGACGCCGTCCAAAGATTTGCGCCTCTCGTCAAGAACAGTCCTGAAATAGCCAAGCTGATTGATGGTGCGATCACAACTAATCTATTCCATGTCGATTCCGAAAAGAACCATATTCCCTTCTTTAATTCCCCTGAGAATGAGGTGTATTCTCTCGTTCCAAGCTACCTCGAAGAAATCAAACCAAAGATAGTTCGTGCCAAGATAGCGCTGAACAGTATATGGTCCTTCCTTAACAACGGTAGAACGGTGAGTGATCCACTGTTTGAAAGGATTTTACCCGATGTCCTTCGACAAATTGCATTTCACGCCGTGCCGATCCCGGCCGTTACTCTAATTCCGGCTATCAGGAAGATCGGGAAGGGTGGCGACGCGGCAAATGACAGCTTCGACGGAACAGGCATTATTGAAAAGCTGGCGCACTTACAGAACCCGGAGTTTGAAAACCTTGCGGACATGGTGCGCTTCAAAGCGATCAACGAGTTGGTTCGGTCGGTCGTTGGTAATTCATCGGCTTCAATTAACGTTCCCGTCAGCAGAAACAACATTCTGGTTTCGATTGATGGGCGAGTCTTGCCGATTGAAAGTCTTGGTACGGGCATTCACGAGCTAATAATTCTCGCCGTTGCCGCAACCGTACTAAAAGATCAAGTAGTGTGTATTGAGGAGCCGGAGCTTCACCTTCATCCAATCTTGCAAAGAAAGCTGATTGAATACTTAGAAACCGAAACGTCAAATCAGTACTTTTTCGCGACACACTCTGCACACATTCTGAATTCGACGCAGGCCTCCGTTTTTCACGTTCGACAGAAGGAAGGGCGAGCGTTGATTGACTGTGCAACGACTAGCTTTGAGAGAGCGGAAGTTTGTTTCGATCTTGGTTATGTAGCGTCTGACATTCTGCAGGCGAACTCCGTTATCTGGGTCGAAGGCCCTTCAGACCGGATTTATCTTAATCACTGGATAAGCCTCGTTGCTCCTGACTTAACCGAAGGAATCCACTACTCCATCATGTTCTACGGAGGACGGCTATTAAGCCATTTAGCCGCTGATGATCAAGAGATCAATCAGTTTATTTCCTTGCGTCGTTTAAACAGAAATATGTCCGTCCTTATGGATAGCGATAAAAAATCTCCGATAGCGAGTATTAATGCGACAAAGCAGCGGATTTCGGATGAATTCTCCGATGGGAATGGAATCGCATGGGTGACCTGGGGCAGAGAAATCGAGAACTATATTTCGAAGTCTGAACTCTTGAAGGGCATCCAAGAAGTCTATAAGTTTGCTTCCTCACTAAGAAGTCCGAACCGATTTCACAATGCTCTCAGCTTCACGCAAACCAATCGTGAGGCTTTCAGCGGAAAACCTGACAAGGTCAAGATCGCCCATGCTGTTGCCAGAAACTGTCGGGATCTTGGAGTTGGCGATTTAAAGGACCGACTGGACGAACTCGTAACGTTCATACGCAAGGCGAACCAATCAAGCGGCTTGTAAAACGGTACAGAATCTCGCTTTCTCTGCTCATGGAGAGTGGATTCCGCCGGCCCCTAGAAG
>JBEBGW010000021.1:0-23539 GCA_040081025.1 Pyrinomonadaceae bacterium
GCCTGAGGGCGAGTCGATCCAGCCGGCGTGGGCCGCCGAGCCTCTACTTAAATCTTACGAACGCACCGCACCTCCGCTAGGATTTCCGCGTGAAACCGATTCCCTCTGTCCGTCGTGTGTGAAGAGTGTTCGCAATGGCGTGATATCCGGTGATATTCCGCTCGACATTCTGATGAACTCGCATCCGGGCGAGATCAAGGCACAGATCGTCGAAGAGGACGGCCAGGTGCTGATGCGGAAGACGTGTCCCACGCACGGCGAATTCGTCGATGTGATGGCAACCGACGCAAAGTTTCTCGAACGTATTGAATCCCTTTTCTATGGCCGCGATTTCAAGGCTGCGGAAGATTCGCACGTACATCATCACGGCACCTCTGACATCAAGTTTGGCCGCGGAGCCGTTCTGACTGTCGACCTGACGAACCGCTGCAACATGATGTGCAATCCGTGCTTCATGGATGCGAATCAGGTGGGGTACGTTCACGAGCCGACTTTTGACGACATCAAGGCGATCCTTGACCGTGCAGTTTCATTTAAGCCGCGTCGCCAGATCATCATCCTTTTCTCAGGCGGCGAGCCGACGCTGTCGCCCTTCTTTCTGGATGCGGTCGCATACGCTAAAAAGATCGGTTTCTACCGGATCCTGGCAGCGACCAACGGTATTCGATACGCCGAGGACATTGAGTTTGCAAAGGCCGCGAAAGAAGCGGGTCAGCACGGCGTTTACCTGCAGTTTGACGGAACAAACGAGGAAGACAACAAGCATCGCGGCGTTGGAAACCTTTTTGACGTGAAGCTCAAGGCCATCGAGAACCTCGCCGAGGTCGGTGTTAAGGTCACGCTCGTGACGACGATCGTCAATTCGTGGAACAACCAGGGGATCGGCTCGATCGTTAAGTTCGCGGCTGAAAACATCGACAAGGTTCAGACCATCGCATTCCAGCCTGTCTCGTTCACAGGCCGCGACGAGGATGTTTCCGACGCGGACCGTATTGCGCAGCGATACACGCTCGCGGGAATGACCCACGATCTGAAGGATCAACTCGACGGTGTGCTCGAGCCGATGCGCGATTGGTTCCCGTTATCATCGTATTCGGCGTTTACGTCGGTGATGGATATGCTGCAGGGAGCGGACGCTCCGTGGGGGTGGTCGTCATGTAATTGCCATCCGAACTGCGGGATCTTTACGCTGATGGTTGTAAATACGAAGACCAACGAGATCCGCTCACTCTTTGAGTTCTTCAACTACGAGCAGTTCATGCAGGACGTTGCGAAGATCACGGACACCGCCCGCGGCAAGAAGCTCACGATGGCTCAGCTCGGAATGGCGATCATGCGTAACTACGACGCATCGTGTGCTCCGGAAGCCTTCCCGATCTCGCAGATCATCAATCTCTTCAAGCCTTCGTCGACCACCTCGAACAGTGACCGCAACGACCGGATGCAGGTCGAGAAAAAGGACGACGACATCTGGCGCGTGCTGTGCGTTGAGGGGATGTGGTTCCAGGATCTCTTCAACTACGATTTCCGCCGTACCGAGATGTGCGTCATACCTTACGGCACGCAGGAAGGCGAGATCTCGTTCTGTGCCTATAACACCGGCGTCGGCTGGCGGCAGATCATCGAAGAGATGCACAAGACCGCGTCTCTGAGTGAGTGGTACAAAGAAAACGGCCGCCACGACGTTTATGCGAAAGGTAAAGCCGTTCCCGGCATCGGCAAGACTCGTTCGCTATCGCTCCCGGTGATCGCGAAGGTACTCGAACAGGACATCGATAAGCCGGTCGCAACACCGTACCTAATCGAAGAAAACGAGACGGTCGGAGTCTAATTCACTCTTTTTATTGCTTGCTGGAGGCTATCGGACCTAACCGATAGCCTCTTTAAGTTTCTTGAGGCCCGCACCGACATCGCCATTGATATGCACACGCAAGGCACGCCTTTCTCGATCGAGCAGTACCTGAAAATCACCTCTTGCCTGAGCGGCCTTAACAACGGCGAACGTATATTTCTGTCCCGGAACGGGAAGGTCGATCTCGTCGTCCGATGTGATCTGTAGAAAGACTCCGTTGTTCGCTCCTCCTTTATAGGCTTGGCCGGTCGAATGTAGAAACCGCGGGCCGAAGCCTAGGCAGGTTGCAGCGAGTTCTTTATGCATTACATTTTCGCGGATCAACTGCAATGCTTCTTCATTCGCGACGTTCATCTCGATATATCCGAGCAAGGCGAAATAGTCGTTAGGGCCGATTCGCGAGATGTGGGCCTTGAGATATCCGGCGAGTGATATTTCGGTCGCGACGCCGTTCAAGGCCGTTGCATTAGCTTCATTACTGAAAAGGCTGATGCCGTCGGCTTCGAAGAATGGATTCTCGCTAGGCAGCGACCCGGTCTTTTCGTACTCATCGGTGATCTTTCGGGCTTCGATCTTAGCCGATTCCACATCGGGCTGATTGAACGGGTTGATGCCCATTACAGCTCCCGCAACGGAGGTGGCGAATTCCCAGCGGAAAAACTCCTGCGAGATGTGATAGAGACTTTCGAGTTCGACGCGGATCATCGGATGGCCGGAGCGTTCGATGTCTTCGAGGCGCGTGTAAACCTTCTCGTTGATCGGAAATCCCTTCACGCCGACATGCACGAACACGCGGTCGTTGTAGTAATCCTCTGCGTCGATCATCGGCTCTCGGTCAACGGGAATTATTGCAACGCCGTTCTTGCCAGTCGATTCGGCGATGAGCTGTTCGAGCCACGCTCCAAGGTCATAGACTTCCGGTGAGGTAAAGATCGTTAGCTTGTCGCGGCCGAGTTTGTGGCAAGCACCGAGCACAAGTCCGAGAAGGGCCCCGGGATTTTCGTCGGCGTTGTGCCGCTTGCATAGTTCGGCCATTGCGTTTGCCCGATCGAGGAGGATATCGACATCCAAGCCCATCGACGCGGCGGCCGTTAGTCCGAACGCCGACAGCGCCGAGAATCGCCCGCCCACCTCAGGCTTTCCGTAGAAGGTGTGCCGAAAACCGTCGTCTTTCGCGATCTGTTCCATCTTTGAGCCGGGATCGGTGATCGCAACGAACTGATTTCCCGGCTCGTCAGAGATCTGTGAAACGCGGTCGAAGAAATACTGTTTGAAACAATTCGGCTCCAGCGTCGAGCCCGATTTGCTTGCGACGATAAAGAGAGTCCTAGCAAGATCGAGCTTGCTCTCCACCGCCTTCACCTGCGAAGGAACGGTTGAATCCAGGATGTGAAAATTCTTTTTACCGAACGTTACGGCGAGAACTTCGGGGCAAAGCGATGACCCACCCATGCCCATCAGGAGCACATCGGTGAATCCCGCTTCTTCGATGTCTTTCTGCAATTCGCCATACGTCGCCGCATCCGTCGCTTCTTCCTCAGCGATCGTCAGCCATCCAAGCCACTTCGCTTCGTCATCGCCGGTCCAAACGGAGGCATCTTTGTCCCAGATGCGTCCGACTTTGTTATCTGTATCCCATTCCGTAACGTGTTCACGGACGGTGTCTTCGATCTGGGACGGCAGCGAGTATGAGATTGAGTTTATAGACATCCTTGATTTCCTTCGGTATGTACAATTTTCACGTATGTGCGGGTTGGAATCAAAAGGCGTGCACCACCTGCACCGTGAGCGCCGGCGCAGTCCGCGAAAATGTCTGGTAACATTCGTGGAATGAAACTGATCTTGTCATTCTTTTTGGCGGTGCTGTTTGTCTCTGCAGTTTGGACGCAGTCCTGCGTTGACACGGCCAAACAGGTAAAGCCGGTTTCCGACGAGGCCACAAAGACTCACCAAGCCAACCTCGCGATCGCCCGTGAGGCCTACAATAAGAATCCGAACGTGGCGGAGGAACTCATCTGGTATGGCCGTCGGATGGCATACACCGCCGAGTATAAGGAAGCGATCAAGACCTTTACGGAAGGCGTCACCAAATTCCCGAACGACGCCCGCATGTATCGCCACCGCGGCCATCGCTACATCACGCTCAGGTGTTTTGACGATGCGATCCGCGATTTCGTAGCGGCGGCGAAGTTGATAAAAGGGCAACCTGATTCGGTCGAGCCAGACGGCATGCCGAATGCCCGCAACATTCCCACCAGCACGCTGCAATCGAACATCTGGTATCACCTCGGGCTTGCGTACTATCTCAAAGGTGATCTCAAAAAAGCCGAGCGTGCGTACGCTGAGTGTCAGAAAGTTTCGAAGAACAACGATATGCTTGTCGCGACCGTTTACTGGCGATATATGACCCTTCGACGGCTGGGCAAGGCGAAGGATGCGAAGCAGCTTTTGGATTCTCTCCCTAAGGAGATCGAGGTGATCGAAAATGAAGATTATCTCAAGCTGATAAAACTGAACCGCGATGAGGAGCGGCCGGAGAATCTCTTATCGACGATTCGAGGTGACGCGAACACGCTCGGGTCGGCATCGCTCGGCTACGGGATCGGGAATTATTTTCTCTACAACGGAGATCACGAGAAGGCGACGACCATATTTCGCAAGATCGTCGAGGGAGATCAGTGGGCGAGTTTCGGGTTTATCGCCGCTGAGGTAGAGATCCGAAACGACTTATCGAAACTTGTCGTGGTTCGACCCGACTAGTCACGAGCCATCAAATTTGCGACCAAGGTCAACAAAACGTGAGTGGGTGTACATCATGTTGAAAGCCGGATCTGTTTTGAAGTAGACGAATTCAAACTCTCGAGCGGCCTGTGACGTCTCGAGCGCATCTAGAGCCTTTTCGCCGTCGCCGAGTCTCGCCCAATACTGGGCCAACCTATAAAAGTGGGGCCGGGATTCAAGAAAGTCAATTCGAGCCCTCCAAAAACCTTCGATCCCGTCATTGGAATATGCCTCGCGTAACTTCTCCAGATCTTTGTGCGGGATCGAGAAATCACTCTTCAACTTTTCGATCTCGAAGAATTTTGTGACCGCGTCCTGATGCATACCTCGCGCCGTGTAGATGTCGTAGAGGTAAATGTGTGCGTTCAGAAAACTTGGGTCGATCGCCAGCGTTTTGTCACACTGCTCGATCGCGTCGTCATGTTTTTGAAGGAAATAATATATCTGGCAAAGATCGGCGCTAATTGCTAGAGAATCCGGTTCGAGTTCGGCTGCCCGCTTCATTTCTGAAAGTGCGGGGCCGCCGAAGCGGCTTGCAGCTAGGTTCAGCGCGTACCACTGATGCGCGGTTGCATAATCGGGGCTTAATTCTATAGCCTTTCGGAAAGACTTGCTTGCCTCGTTCAGCTTCCAATCCCAGAACATCTCGACAAACCCGATCGTTGCGAGCGGCTCGCCGATCGATGGGTCGAGTCTTATCGCGGTTTCGGCTTGCTCTCTCGCGGACGTCCGTCTCGCAGTGTCAAATGCGTATGCGTCTGCAAGTGCGGCATATGCCAGGGCGAAGTTCTCATCCTTGCGGACCGCCGCCTCAAGGTGAAGGATGCCGCGATGAAGGCCTTCGGCGGAACGCTCTCGCCATAGGGAACGTCCTTTCGCGAAATCTTCGACTGCTGAGGAATTTCTCGGACCGCTTTTAGCCAGTTGTTTACGCTCATGGCCGGTCAGTCCGGCGAGATCAGCAGCGGGCATACCGATACTTCCTACGGTCCACGCAACCGCGAATCCAAATCCGGCCAGGCCGGCCAATAACACAAGAAGCCGATTTCGTGTGAGGAATTTAGTCCGAGCAGTCCCGGGAACCGCAGTTAATGCGGCGGGTTGAGGCTTGATCTGAAAAACGGGTGAAGCGTCTTCAACGATCTCTCGGACATTCTCAGTGAATCGGTAACCGCGTTTCGGAAGAGTCTTTATCAACCGCTGTTCGTTCGTGTCGTCACCGAGGGCTCTGCGCAGAGTTGAAATGTTTCGGTTGATGCTGCCTTCTTCAACGTATGTATCGGCCCAGACCTCGCGAATGAGACGTTCCTTATCGACGGTTTCGCCCTTGTTCTCGATCAGGACGACAAGCATGTCAAAAACCTTCGGCGTGAGTGGTACCAAGCCGCCGTCACACCGAAGTTGTCGCTCGGAGACGTCGACGCGGAACGATTCGAACTCAAAGAAACGCCGGGGCATTGTTCTTTCAGCAAATTTCGGGAAATTTCGGGTTTTTAGAAGGTTTCCTGCCGCAAACTATTCATCGAATTTGCGTTCTCCTCAGCAAGAATAGCACGGCTATTTCGAAATTGTCAGTTTATGACATTTCAAGAAAATAAACTTAGGAGAAAGAAATGACGATCAAATTCAATAGATTCTTTGCAATTATTATGGCCGGTTTGTTTGCAGTTATATTGACCGGTTCGGCACAGGCGCAATGGACGGTCGTCGGCCAGCCGACCTACGACAACGACAACAACCTTATCAGCCTGACTGAGAAACACCGAAACGGAAACATCCGCATCATGAGACGCCAGTTCTACGACGGAACGCACATCAAGATGAGGGAACAGGTCAAGACAGTCCGAGCGAACGGCTTGATGCTTACCGAAGTGATCGAACGACGCGACAGGCTGAACCGCGTAACGTACCAGTCCAACGTGTTTTTGAACAATGTGCGAGTGTGGCAGGGCTACCGTCAGACGATCAGGTACAGGGACAACCGGGACACTCATGGTATCAACTCTGGTGAAAAATGGAACGCCAATACCGGCCGCTGGGTACGAGCATAGGAAGGAGGGACCATGAAGCAGAGAACACACCTTTTACTCGCGGCAATCTTTTTGTTCGGGTCGATGACAGCCGCTTCCGACGCGAATGCCCAGACGGCTGACCGGTTCGGTGCGATAGCGTACTCTCCCTCGACCGGACGCTTCGGGTCGAGTTGGAACCAGCCGGATCAGGGAACTGCGGAAGATAGAGCAAGAAAGATCTGTAACCGGCGTGACTGCCAGATATTGCTGCCGCTCGCAAATAGCTGCGGAGCCCTCGCTGTCGCAAGGAACGGAGGATACGTTTGGGCCGGCGGCAACAGCCTCTACAACGCCAAACTGTCCACCTCAAATCGCTGCACCGCCGAGCATGGAAGCTGCAAGCTGATCTGCTCGGTCTGCTCAGGAGGCGATACACCATGACGATGCCGGAGACCTTAAGGAGAACTAATATGAATCCCCAACTATCCCGTATTTTGCTCAAGGCCTTTAGCCTTCTCTATTGATCGTATCCGCATTTGCAAATGCGTCAGCCCAAGACGATGTCGAGTTGAAGGTGGCGATAACAAAGGCCGGGTATAAGGTGAGCAAAACGTACTCGTCGGGCATCCTCGCCGATTGGGAGGTTGAGTGGAACATCGTCTCGAAACGAACCTATACCATTGTCGCAAAGAACGCCCCTAAGAACGCCAGGTGTGGGCCGGAGACCGTTGGCAAGAGATGCATATCGCCTAGTTTTTGGGTCACTGTCGAAGATCTTACCTCGGAAGCGGACGCTCAGAAACGCCTCGATCACATCGTTGCAACGCCGCCCGGGCCGGACAGCAAGTTGACCGGTCCTGAGTACGACCTTCGCGAAGGATTTCGGGTCGGCACAAAGGTGTACGTCGTTGGTACTGAGGTTTACATGTTCGTAAAGGACGGATCGCTCACGGCGTTTCGCAAAAAGCTTCAGCAGCTTGTCGAGAATGCGAAGCCGGCAGCAATAAGTTCGACTTGACGTATACGGGATCGCGGATCGGAACAACTAGAATGCAGATCGAAAACGGAGGCAGATATCATGACAGTTAAAACACTAAGGGTCGATTTGCTGTTACTGGCCGCGATCATTTCCGGCTGCTCGGTGCTTTTCGTGGAGAGAGCACATGCGCAGGACGCCTATGTGAAACCCGACCGGGTCCAACGCAACGGCATGGACCCAGAAAGAGTCGCTCTTGGGGAAGGACATTATAATTTGGTCAGCAGAAGCTGGAGCGGGCAGGTCGTCGAAGAGGAGGAGTACGTCCTAGGCCAAGTGGTGCGTAGGAAAAGGATGGCGAGCGCTTATCCAATGGGACATGAATGTCAGGTGGAAATTACGACCATTAACCCACTTGGACCTTCGCGTTACGAATGGATCCAATACGACCGATTCGGCACTCCCATCGAACGATGGACTGGTTCGCACCCTAATGTACTGGAGCGACACGAGAAGTGGAATCGAGAAACACGAAGCTGGGAAGCTGCTCCGGAGCGCCAATTCTTTGATGTGCAAACAGGAAAGTGGGTGGATATGTGGGACGGATTCGTGTTCGAACCAAGCCGGGATTTTTGGGATCGCCCGTCGAGCGACAATAGGAAACCATGGATATATGTGAATCACACCGTGGAACGCAGCGATGACGCAAGGCGCGTGATAGAGCTGCTCAAGAACCGTGGATATGTGGCCGAACCAAGAGAGGCCCGTTATGACCCCAACTTCAAGGATAAAGCCAAACTGCTTATGTTTCGTACGAAACAGGGGGGCACTCAAACCGGGGCCCAAAGGATCGCCGAGTTGGTTAAGGTCTTCGAGGGCGATCTATCTCCGTCGAGCGAAAATTCTGAAGGAATAATGAATTTTCCGGCGTACGAATTATGGATCGTCAGCGAAAAGCAAACTCAGCAGCGAGGAAAGGCGGTCAGAATACTTCATTCGGATTCACGTTTGAAGGACGCTCAAGAAGCCCAGCGGCTTTTACAAGCAACCGGTTTTATTGTCAAAGAGTTGTGGAAGGCAGATGAACCTGATATTCCCTGGGAGCGCCGACTTATTTGCAATCTCCGAATAGGCGCGACAGAAACAGAGGCCGGCGAAATTGTTAAGATCGTCAAGAATGTCGAACGCCTTATTCCCAGGTGCGACACGGTGGTTACCGCCGAAACCGAACCGGAATATGTCCTGTGGATTGTCGGTCCAAAACAAGCTCAGCCGTCAGAAAAAACCGTCCGGATCGTTTATATCGAGGGACGTTTGCCTGATGCCGAAGCGGCCCGCCGGCTTCTGCAAGAAAAAGGCTTTACCGTCAGTGAGCTGATGAAGTCCGATGTCCCTATTCCAAACAAAGTATATTGCTATACCCGCAACGATGGGACAGAAAATGAGGCGAAGGGAATTGCTGAGATCGTCAAGAATATTGAGAGGGTAGTTCCGGAGTGCGTCCCGTGGGTAACGGTTCCGCAATATGTTTTGTGGATCGCCACTCCAAAGTGACCTGTGCATTCCGGGGAGTCTGACGAAGTTATCGAGCTGCAGTCCGGCGGGAAGCCGATCAAATGGAGATCAAGATCATGCGTAGCCTATATATTAATGTCGTTATCATTGTAGCCCTTCTGTTCTGGGGATATGTCTCGAACGTGACCGCTCAGGAGGCGGGTCCCGTTTTCCCGGTGCCGCAGTTCGAGGGCGAAGCAAAGAGAGCTTCATCGGCGCGGCTGAGCATCGTCATGGAGGAAATGCGAGAGCATCTTTGTCATAGACCGGCGGCCAACCTTCCAGAGGCACCGGCGTGGAATGTGCGGTTCAACCAGCTTCTGACCGAGATGGTCGTCGCACAGCACGTTGTTGTTTGGACGGCCGCGGGCGAGATGACGGCGGACGAGAAGGCACTTCTCAGCTCGTTTTATGACGACAAAGCGAAGATGCAGAGACTTTTCGACAAGCTTGTGCCGGCGAACGAATCGCTGCGTATCCCGGCGGAGACATTTCGCCGTGGAATCGACGCGCATTCCCCCAACGTAAATAGGGCCGGGTACGCCCAGGCGATGCTGCATGTCTATGCCCTTGCGGCTCTCCTGGTCGATGTCGACAAAGGGGTGTTTCGGACAATGGCGGAGGTCGAGGAAGCCGCAGATTACAACAGTACGATGGCCAGCATGTTGAAGCAGCTTGGAGCCCTACAGTTCTATATTTACACTCGCGGCGTCGAGGCTGTAGAGAATAAAGCGCCGAGCGACAAGTCTTTTCCATTCAGGATGTACCGGCTTCCGGCCGAAATGAGAGAGGTCTTTTATTCCGCGATCGTGCAAAAGGCTATCAGCGCCGCTCGAACGAGCGACGTCGGGGCAAAGGATATGACGGACTTCGAAAGTCTCCGGCCATGGCAAAGGGTATCGGAAGTATACGGCGTTGAATTTCAGGATGTGTACCAGAACGAAGTTCGCGGTGCTTGTACGACGCAGACCGTTCGAGTGCTCTTTCATAAGTCCCGGGAAGTTGAAGCAATGAGGGCGGTCAATCGGCTCCGGGCGAGCAGATTTGAAGTTACTCATAAGGCGTTCGACGACAGTGAGAAGGTCGGCCATCGCCAAAAGGTCTATTACCAAAAGAACGGCACGCACGGTGGTGCGGACGGCATCGTAGAAATGCTCAAGGACGTTGAGGTCCTCAATGCGAAGGCGGGAACTGTTTCCGGCGCCGAGGGTTCGCCGGACTATGCGGTCTGGATAACCAACAAGGTCGAAAAGAAAGCCAACACCATCCGAGTGAGCTTCACTCGCGAACGAGAAGCAGACGCCGACCGTGCTGGCGAGCGGCTTCGCGACGAAGGCTATACCGTAGTTACAGAAGCGGTCGGATTTGAAAGTAACAAACAGCATTCGAATCAATTGATCTATCACACAGGGAGATCGGCGACGGCCGCTGAGGCCGGATCGATCGCAGACCTCCTGAAAGACATCGAGAAACTTACCTCCGGAGAGAATATTGCCGAACGGCCGGGGATCTTGCCGGCGTACGATGTCTGGATAATCTCGAAAAAAGAGGAAGGCACGAAGATGATCGGTTGGTACCAGAATGCCTCGGATCTTGTCGGAAAGCTTGGTCAGCAGTTCACCTACGTTTGCAGCCCGTATGAAGGGGTCGGCGCCTCGGCGTGGGGGACTGATATCTATGCAGCCGATTCCGCGATCTGCCCATCTGCGGTCCATTTCGGCCTCATTACAAAAGAGGCGGGTGGACGAGTGACGATAGAGATGCGGCCCGGCCAGAGCCGGTATCTGGCGAGCACTCGTTATGGCATCAAAAGCGGGTACTGGGACGCATTTCCAGGCAGCTATGTGTTTGTGACGCCACCGAACCGGTGACGAAAGTATATGGAAGTCGTTTTAAAAGGAGAACTAAAATAGTGAAGAAATTAATAGCACTTATGACCCCGGCATTACTTGTCGTCGTCGTTCTTATCTGTTTCGCCTCAAACGCAAAGGCTCAGCAGAGCGACATCGAACAAGCCATTACTTCGCTTGGCTTCAAAGTCACGTGGAAGATCACCGCCGCGGGTGCCGATTGGGAATTGCGTGATTTCAAGATGAGAGAAAAACGCGTATTTTCCATCAAGAGTCTTAAAAAGGTTCCGCGCGAGAAAAACATGTACTACCGGTTTGGGGTCCAGATCGAGGAATACGGATCGGAAGCTGACGCCGAGAAGCGGATGGAACACATCGCTGCGACGCCGCCCGGCCCGACCAGCAAACTAGAAGCGCCGGAATACGATCTTCGCGAAGGATTCAGACGAGGCAAACTTGTTTATGTCGTTAGCACCGTCGTCTATATGTTCGTCGTGGACAAGAGTCTCAACAAATTTCGCATGCAATTAGAGGAGAAAATTCCCGCCACATAGGCGATCTTAAGGAGAAGAGGATGATGATAATACGAAGATCAAATAAAACGACAGATCTTATGCTTCGCGGTGTTTTATGCGCGGCTTTGTTACTGGGAATCTTTGCGGCCTTGACGTCCGAGGTCTCGGCTCAGTCGGCTCAAACCAAGGCGAACGCCAATGCTCGATGGAGCGCTTTCTGGACACGGTTTAGCTCTGCTGTTAATAAAAAGGACCGGAAGAAGGTGGTCACGCTGGCGTCGTCGAATTTCTTTACCGCCGGCGGCGATACCATACACACATTTCTTGAGGGCGTGAACTGGTCGGAGCTCCGGGCGTCCGTTCGCAAGGGGACGATGCCGCATCGCTCCAACGATGAAACAATTATGCGGATCACGCGCGACAAAGACCTTATGTTTGAATACAGGAACGGAAAATGGAAATTCTGGGGCCAATTTGAGAATAGCTGATCTCGCCCGTGCTGATCACTGGAGCCAATCCACTAACTTTTCTTCCTGCCTATGAAACGCCTGTTCAGGCGTTTCAATATTTGCCATCGGCATTTTGAAGAACACCGATAGCTGATCTTGAATTCCACCCTCGTTTCGTTGCTGAGCGAGATCCAAACAGCGGGCGATCTCGATAGCGAGCGGTGCGGCGAGGATAGAATCCTTGCAAAGGAAATTCACCTTGATCTGCATCGGCTGGCCGAGGAATCCACGGATGTCGATGTTATCCCACGCCTCCTTGTTGTCACCGCGAGGCCGGTAGTAACGGATGTCGACGATGTGATCTTCTACCTCGTAGCCAAGGATGTCGTCGAGCAGGCTGCTCTTCGTTTTCACCTTCGAAGCAAGCGATTCTGCATTCGACAATGCCAGTCCGTCACGATTCCCGAGGATGTTCGTCGAGAACCAACCGTCCACTTTCAACGCCCGCGAACGCAACGCCGGAGCGATCACGGACTTGATAAAAGTCTGACCGGTCTTCCCGTCTTTCCCGGCTATCGGAACGGCTTGTTTTACCGAGAACTCGATCAACGCCGGTATGTCTGCGGCTACCGATGGAGTGAAATTGCCATATGGAACGCCCTCGGCGATGGCGGAGTACGCGTAGAGCATTGCGGGGGAAATGTCGGGTGAGTTCTCGTCTAGAACTCTTTCGAAACTCGTAAGGGAATTGAAGACCTCGTTGCCTTCCGACGCGAGTTTTTCGGTCGAGGCGAGATTGATGACCACGACCGAATCACATTTGTCACGAAAACTCTGAAGATCAGCTCGAAGTCTCTCGATCACGGCTCGATGTCCGACTCCCGCGATCTTATTCTCTCCATCGATCAGCGACAGAAAGCGCCCATCGCCGATCGCCGGCCACGGTTTGATCTGCTTAAGGGCTTCCTCGGCAGCGACGAACTGCTTATGAGTTAGTACGTCGTGATTCTCGGCAGCCTTGGCGAGATGATCAGGAAAAAGATCCCAGCCGGCGAAAACGATGTCGGAGTAATTCCCAAGGCCATCGATCTCAAGGTTCGCCAACGGCAGTCCGGTATGATCGATCTCACCCTTTTTGAGCAGTTCGATGCCCGCGACCATCGTCGTGCCGACCGCGCCTCCGATGCCAACTACCGCAATTCCAAGAACTCGCTTAGTCATATGGAAGCGTAAGTTTACATCTTTGAAACGAACCCCTCAATCTCCTAACTTGACGTAAGTTGTTTTGAGTCGAAACATTTCGCGAGGGTCATTTTGAACCATTTGAATCAAGATCTATGACTTACGAGCCTTTAGCTAATCCGACACTTGAAGGTCTTAAATTGTTTGTTTCGTTCCATTTCGCGACGGTGATTTTGTTCCATTCGGAACAAGATCTAAGACTTACACCAACTTTCAACAACTTACAGACACTGCTTAGCGGCTTGGATTGTCAAAGATCTTCCGGCCCGGAACCGACCGGGCCAAGTATGATGCCATAAATGCAACGGACGTGTCAATAGATAATTGGACCGTTCGACTACTCGATCTCGAATTTTGCCTGGATCACGTAGCGGAGACGGATCGGCGTGAAGGTTAGTGCGTCGGCCGTGTCGGTGTCCCCGGAGACGATGCCGCGTCCTAAAGTGACGGTGTTCGACATATTGTTCGCGGCGTAATTGTATCTGGGTGACGCTTCTTCCTCGATCTCTTTTACATAAAAGGGTTTGCCGGCGCGTTCGTTGATGGCTCCGAGGAGATAGTCAGCCTTTTCTTTGGCTGCCTTTATCGCGTCCATTTTGGTTTCGCGGCGGAGTCGGGTGATCTCGGAATGTTCGGTTTCCATTAGTTCGAGTCGGCCGAGGTTGAGCGTGTCGATGGCGGTGATGAGCGGTGCGATCTTATTAATGTCACGGACTTTGAGCCGATAGTCTTTCGCACCCATCGTGTCGCGAACTCGTTTACGCGGGTTGTACGCCGACGAGATGTCGTAGACCGAGAGATCTTTCGCGGCGTCGATGCCGATCTTCTGCAGCTCGGTGCGAAGCGAGGCCTCCTGCATCTCGATCGTTTGCTTTTCCTTCTTGTCCATCCGCTCGATGACGGTGAGCTTAAAAGTGAATGTGTCCGGCGTGATGAGCCGCTCGGCAGAGCCTGATACCTCGATCACACGCGGTTCGGGTTTGGTCTGCGAATAGTTAACGGTGAACGCGCACAGTAATGCCGCAAGGGCGAATAGAGTTTTCATTGTTGGGGTTCCTCCGAGTTGCAAATGAATTGGTATCGGGTTAGTTGCGGGAGTCGGGAGTTTCGATGCCATGCCCTTCGGTCGGGCGTGATTCTGCAAAGAGCTTTGCCAGTTCGCGTTTTAGGAGTTTGCCGGTCGGGCCCTTGGGGATGTCGTCGACGAAGTGGACGGTCTTGGGGCATTTGTAGTCGGCGAGGTGGAGTTTGCAGAAGTCGATGATGTCGTCGGACGTAACGAGCTTTGAAAGAACTACCCCGTCCGCCGAAACGGCGTCCACCTCTCCTTCGAAAGGGGGGGAGTCGGGTCCATCGCTATTCGCCCGATCGCCACGCTCGTTCACACTCGCGTTTCCGCCCGTAAAGCCGTCTTTCAGGACGATGAAGGCGGCGACTTCTTCGCCGTATAGGTCGTCGGGGACGCCGATGACCGCGGCGTGGGCGACGGCGGGGTGCGTGTAGAGCAGGTCGTCGATCTCGCGGGGATAGATGTTTTCGCCGCCGCGGATGATCATGTCGGATTTGCGGTCGGCGATGTAGAAGAATCCGTCGGCGTCGCGGTAGCCGATGTCGCCCGTGTGGAACCAGCCGTTGGCGAAGGCCTTGGTGGTGGAATCGGGGTTTTTGAAATACGCCTTGAACATGTTCGGCCCGCGGAGGACGATCTCTCCGAGCTCGCCATCTTTTACTTCGTTATCTTCCTCATCGAAGACTTTCATTTCGTTGCCGATCGGCATTCCGCACGAACCGGGACGGCGGGTTTCGTTCGGCGGGTTGAAGGTTGACCGGCAGGTGGACTCGCTCAAGCCGTATCCCTCGATCACGAGCACTCCGAATGTGTCCTCGAAACGTTTGAGGATCTCAGAGGGGACGGGGGCCGAGCCGCACATGGCGAAGCGGAGTGACGAGTGACGGGTGACAGGTGACGAGGCCGGAGCGCTCTGAAGCAGCATCGACAACATCGTGGCGACGGAGCCGAAGGATGTGATGCCGTACTTTTCGATGATGTCCCAGAATCGCGAGGCTGAGAATTTCGGTGAAACGACCGTCGAGCCGCCGCAGAAGAGCGCGGTCATGGTCGTGACGGTAACGGCGTTCATGTGGAAGAGCGGCATTATCGTGAGCAGCCGATCGTCGGGGCCGAAGCCCATCCAGCTGGTGATCTGCTCGGCGTTGGCGAGGAGATTGCCGTGGGTGAGCAAGCATCCCTTGGGTTTGCCGGTCGTGCCGGAGGTGTAGATGATGATCGCCTCGTCGTCTGTGGCTAAGGTGACTTCGGGGAGTGTGCCGGGGAAGTCAGTCGCGGTTTCGAGGTTGTCGTACTCGATGACCGGGGTGTTTTTTACACCCTCCCTACCGGTCGGGTTTCCGCCTGTGTGGCCGACGAGCAGGAGCTTGGATTCGGAGTTGTTGACGACCCATTCGACCTCTTCAGGTTTGAGTAGCGAATTGACCGGACCGGCGATGGCTCCGAGTTTCCAGCACGCGAAGTAGGCCGCGACGTACTCGGGAGAGTTCGGCATCAGCAGGCTGACGACGTCGCCCTTTTCGATGCCGTGCGACACGAGCATATTCGCCGTTCGGTTGACGCCTCGATCAAACGCCGCGTATGTCCACTCGCGGCCATCCGCTTCGGAGAAGAGGAACGGTTTATCGGGTGTTTCGGCGGCTCGGGTTTCGAGCAGGTGTCGAACGTTCGCGAAGGTCATCGATCGTAAGAATATCCGAAAAATAATCTACGTGCCTACCCAAACGGGTGTGTCGGGGATAGATAAAGCGGGTTATCTTCTCAACATCGGCGGAGTTTTAGCCGCAACAGAACCAAACAGGAGAACCGTTTCATAATGCCGACCTTTATCATTCTCGCAGTACTTTTCATCATCGCCGCCTTAACGTCGGGCTGCCAGAGCCCGACGGCGAACACGGCAAGCAATACGGTCCAGCCGGCTCCGAGGACGTCGGCCAAACCGGAAGATCCGCAGCCCGCGCCGCCCGCAGCTAGCCCGGCTCCGCCGACGGAAACGACGTCGATCGGCTCGCTCGCGACGCCGACCGAGGCATACAAGACCGCGTACGAACTTCGCAAAAAGAAGGACGTTCAAGGATTGAAGGCGATCATGTCGAAGGACATCAAGGAATTCCTGACGATGATGGGCGAAGAAGGTAAGAAGTCACTCGACGACATGATCAAAGAAATGTGCGACAAGCCTCAGGCAGATCGAGCCGAGGCTCGCAACGAAAAGATCAAGGGCGACACCGCAACGGTCGAGTACCTGACCGAGAAGGGCGATTGGAAGACGATGGATTTCGAGAAGGTCGATGGCAAGTGGCTGCTCACTTTCCCGAAGGCTGAGGCCGGCGAATCTATGAACAAGTAACGATCTCAACTCTCCCCGCCTCCACAAATGTCCGCGAACGCGCGTCTGTCCTCCAGTCAGATGCGCATTTGCGGACACTGCCTTTTTGGGCATAAGATTGGCGAAACTATGACGATCTATAAGAGTTATGTGAACGGGCAGTGGGTCGAATCGGTGTCGGGCAAAACTGCCGAAAATATCAATCCGGCGAACGTCGGCGACGTGATCGGGACGATCCAGATGGCGAGCCGCCCGGAGGCACGGTTGGCGGTTGAGGCTGCCTACAATGCGTTTCGCGGTTGGAAGCGGACGCCTGCACCTGCACGGGGCCGGATCGTCGCGAAGGCGGCTCGGTTGATGGAAGACCGGAAGGAAGAGCTGGCGGCGGCGATCACCCGGGAAGAAGGTAAGACGCTTGCAGAGGCTCGCGGAGAGGTTAGTCGAGCGATCAATGTCGTCGAATTCTGCGCGGGCGAATCGCGTCGGATGGTCGGCGAGACGATCCCGTCGGAATTGCCCGCCAATTTCGCTTACACGATCAAGGAGCCGCACGGGGTCGTAGCATGCATCACGCCGTGGAATTTTCCGGTGGCGATCCCGGCGTGGAAGATCGCTCCGGCGTTGGTGGCTGGGAATACTGTCGTGTTCAAGCCCGCGACGCTCACGCCTGCGACTGCGGTTCTAATGACCGAGATCTTCAACGATGCAGGATTGCCGCCAGGCGTCCTGAACCTTGTGCTTGGATCGGGCAGTGAGGCGGGTGACGAGATCGTTAATCATCCGGCGGTTAAGGCGATATCGTTTACGGGTTCGACCGAGACGGGATTGAAACTTAATGCCCAGGTTGCTCCGCGAGGGGTGAAGTTTCAGGCGGAGATGGGCGGGAAGAATCCAGTCGTCGTACTCGAAGACTGCGACATGGAACTCGCCGTCGAATCGACCGCACAAGGAGCATTCGGCTCAACAGGCCAGCGGTGTACGGCGACCTCGCGTGCCGTCGTGATCGACAAGGTTGCGGACGAGTTCGTCTCGAAGATAGTTGAGCGGGCGAAGAGTTTTCGACTCGGTGCCGGAGATGATGCGAATACCGACATCGGCCCGTCAGTGGATGAAGGCCAGTTCAACACGGTGCTGAAGTACATCGACATCGGCCGCGAGGACGGCGCTGAATTGCTGTGCGGGGGAAAGCGTGCCGAGGGTGACGGGCTCGAGAACGGATGGTTCGTGGAGCCGACAGTGTTCGATAAAGTCACGCACGAAATGCGGATCGCACGCGAGGAGATCTTCGGGCCAGTGCTGTCGGTGCTGCGTGTGAAGGATTTTGAAGAAGCGATGATTGTTGCGAATGACAGCGACTATGGCCTGTCGTCGTCGGTGTTCACAAATGACACGAACTTGGTCTATCGGTTCGTCGACGAGATCGAGACCGGGATGACGCACATTAATTCACCCACGACCGGCGGCGAGGCTCACATCCCGTTTGGCGGGGTAAAGCATACCGGACTCGGAGCCCGCGAACAGGGTTCGACGTCGCTCGATTTCTACACGGACTTAAAGGTCGTCTACGTTGATTACACCGGAAGGAAGCGGGAAGGAAATCTGTACTGACTAGCAGCCTCAATTGGCTATCTTTTGTCGATACGCTGCCGCCTTTTCGTCATTGCCCGCCTCGACATGCAAGGCCTCAAGCCTGCGATACAGCTCCGTCGCTCGCGACCGTGCTTCTATGTTGCCCGGGTCGCGCTGACCGGCGAGTTCAAAGGCGTGGACGGCAGCCTGATAACTAACGTCGGCATTCCGCAGGTCGCCGCGCAAGGCGTGGATCTTGCCCTGGATCGAGCGAATAGTCCCAAGCTCCATATCCACTTCGCGGTTACTGGGATCTGCTGCCCGCGCTTCCGCAGCCAGTCTTAACGCCTTTTCAACGTGCTTCAATGCTTCATCTGTCCTTGAATTGTTCGCGAGGGTTTCGGCCAGCGAACTGTAGGCGGCGATCCGAAGCCGCCGCGCATCGCTGACGTTGGGTTCGATTTGTGCAAGATGTTCAGCCGCTCGGACCATCTTTTCGTGGAAGGGATGAGCCTGAGCAAAGTACGCGGCCGCCTTTTCACCTTCGCCTTGTGAAAGAGCATATTCTCCCAACCACATATAGTCGGTGCCAACTCGCTGGTAAGTGCGTGCGATCGTTCGCAGTCGGGGCAGGTCCGTGTCACTTATACGTTCGAGCTCTTCGGCGATCGGCACAGCTTTCAGGTGGTATTCGAGCTTTCGTTGAAGGCCCACGTCGTTTCCTTGACTGCCCTGAGCATCACCGGTTCGTACCTGCAGCATCGCAAACTTCACCTGCAGCGATCGATCATTCGGATCCTTCGCGAGCATTTCTTCGAGAATTTCCGCGGATCGGGTCAGGAGAGTTTGTTTCACATCTTGTGAGACGGCTATACGATTGAGCGCGAACAACATTGAATCGTAGGCGATTACCAGGTCCGAGAGGATCGGAAGTTCAGATGGCCGTTGCGATACAGCAGTTTCCAGCAGTGAGATAGCCTTCGCATAGCTTGAAACGGCACCGGCGATATTGCCCGTGTTTGCTGAGTAGAGCTTGCCTTGGACGTCGCCGAGTTTGGTGTATGCGAGGGCCAGTTCACGCTGGAGATCGGGATCACCAACTGCGTCAGACGAAAGATTGTCGAGGAAGGTGAGAGCGTCGGAAACCAGCATCTCCCGAACGGCGGTCGACCCTTCGAGCTTGGCGATCTCATCGTGATATTTGAAGACGACGTTGTTCGCAAGTGATCGAACCTCGGTGAATCGGCGTTCGGCGAGAATACGCTGTTCGACAGCACGGCGAGCTTGCCACGCGGCTACAATTATCCCGCTGACTAGAGACACGAACACGAGCAATGATGCGATGGCCGCGATCCGGTTGCGCTGAACGAATTTCTTCGCGCGATATCCAAGGGTCTCGGCCCGCGCGCTGATCGGAAGACCTTCGAGCCAGCGTCGAAGGTCGTCGCTCAGGCTTTCGACCGATGCGTATCGTTGATCGAGATCGCGCCGAAGAGCTTTGGAGACAATGCGAAAAAGGTCGTCGCTGCGCCGGGGTTGGGTCGTCGTTCGCCGAGTCGGCCGATCGGCCGAGACGAGATCGACGATCTCGGCATATGTCTTGGTATCGGTCCGATAAGGCGGTTCGCCGTAGAGCAGTTCGTGGAGGATCATCCCCAGCGAATAGACATCGCTCGCGGTCGTAACCGTTTCGCCGCGGATCTGCTCGGGCGACGCATATTGCGGCGTCATCATCCCGAGCTGGGTCGCGGTCTCAGACTCGAGACTATCGGCTTCGAGAACCTTTGCGATTCCGAAGTCGAGAAGCTTCGGCGTGCCCGTGCGATCGACGAGAATGTTTGAGGGTTTGAGGTCGCGGTGAACGACGAGCTGCGAATGGGCGTAGCTGACGGCTGAACAAACTTGTCGGAAAAGCCCTACGATGTCACGATGCGAAAGCTGTTTGTCGCGCGAATATTCTGCGATCGGAGTGCCGTCAACGAACTCCATCGCGTAGAACGGAAGGCCGAGAGTAGTGGTTCCGCCATCGAGGAATCTGGCGATGGTTGAATGTTCGAGCGAGGCGAGGATCTTCTGTTCGGAGAGGAATCGTCGGAGGATGATGTCATTGTTCATCCCATTTCGGATCACCTTTACCGCCGCTCGCTGCGTGAAATTCTCGGCGATACGCGTTCCCTCGTAGACCGAACCCATACCGCCGCGGCCGATCTCGCGGACGATCCGAAAACTGCCGATTGTTTCAGGAACTGAGGAGATGTCGAGTTGTTCGATCGCGGGAGTTTCGAGAGGGTCTTCTTCCGCGTCGACGGCTTCCAGCATCTTTTCCAACTCGGGCCGCATTGCGGTGTCTGCCGAGGATGATAAGAAAGCCTCGCGCTCGGACGGATGCAGTTCGACCGCCTCGTTGAAAACGGATTTGAGTCGTTTGTAATCGTCGGGGGTCAGCGGCATCTAACTTTGCATCTGAACCTGCAGCCAGGCCTTTGCCATCTGCCATTCGCGTTTAACGGTCGCGGGTGAGATCTCCATCACAGAAGCAGTCTCTTCAATTGTCATTCCACCGAAGAACCGCAACTCGACGATGCGCGCCTGCCTTTCATCTAATAAGGTGAGCCGCTCAAGCACCTCATCGAGAAGGACGAGATCGACTGCGGATTCCGCGCTCCCAAGGCTCATCGCGTCGTCAAGCTGGACGTGGGTAGCTCCGTCGCCGCGCTTCTTGGCCTTTCGGTCGACCGCGTAGTTCACTAGAATTCGCCGCATCATCTGTGACGCGATCGAGAAAAAGTGAAGACGATTCTGCCAGTCAACCTGAGTTTGTTCGAGCAGGCGAAGATACGCCTCGTGGACAAGCGCCGTCGGCTGGAGGGTGTGATCGGACCGTTCGAGCGCGAGTTGTCGCCGAGCGACCGCGCGCAATTCGTCATAGACGAGCGGTAAGATGCTGTCGAGCGAATCTCTGTCGCCGGCTTGAGCCTTTCGGAGGAGCGCTGTTACTTCGGAACGGGAAGACACTTAGTGCCTAGATTCTACAGACATTTCGTTGGTGAGCAAGTTTTTTCCCAAGCACGTTGCCGTCCGCTGATCCTTGCGAATTGCCTGGGCTCCTGCCGGCCAGTTTATATTCGAGACCTGACCGATATCGGGAATCTATCTCTTGTCGTATCATGGAGCGAAAAAGCGGGACAGTTATGATCTCGTCTTCGCGCCGTTCACTAGGTTACAAATAGGTTACAAATTAAAAAACAGTATGAGATTCCTTTCCCGGTCAGTGGCAGTGATGGTCGTTTTGGCAACAGCAGTTGTTGCCCAGCATGCTGATCACAAGGCTCCGGAGACCGCTGCGGAGTCAAAGCCGATCGAACTGGTTACGACGGACGCAATCACGCATCGGAAAGTCGCGACAGCGAATAAGCAGGCGCAGGCCTTTTTCGATCAAGGGTTGACGTTGTATTACGCGTTCAATGACGGGGACGCTGTCAGGTCGTTCCGGCGGGCGACGGAACTTGATTCGCAGCTTGCGATGGCACATTGGGGAATCGCTCTGGCCGCATATCCGCGTGGTACCGGCGGGGGGAATCCCGGCGATGCAAAACGATTAACCGAGGCTCGAGATGCGATCAAAACCGCAATGTCGATCCCCGCAGCGCCTCCCGATCGAGCATATATTGAAGCTCTGTCGAAGCTTCTACCTGCGGAGTCGGGTTACGATCGAAAGGCTTCGGAAGAAGCGTATCGGAGTGCGATGAAGGCCGTTTATGATGCGGCAACGAAAGACGCAGATGCGGCCGCGCTTTATTCCCTCGCGATCTTCTACGCCAACGGTTACTCGAATTGGACCGAGGAAGGGACGCCCGTCGGGAATTGGCAGTCGATGATCGACGTGCTTGAAGCCGGGCTCAAGCTCCATCCGAAGCACCTCGGATTGACGCACATCTACATTCACGCGGTCGAAGAATCTCCTCAGCCCGAGCGCGCCCTAGCGGCGGCTGATGCGCTTCGCGGTCTCAAGATATTTACGCCGTCGTTCGGCCATTTGGTCCACATGCCGGCTCATATTTATGTGAGGACCGGAAATTTTCAACGCTCCGTCGAATCTAACGAACAGACGGCGTCGATGCCGACAGATAGTTTGTCTGAAGAATTCAGGCTCTGGCACTACAATCACGTTCTTAGTTTTCTATTGTTCTCGTATGCGATGCAGGGAAATTCTGCAATGGTTTCAAATACGCTGGACCGCAAGTTTGGGTATAAGACTGCGCGGGCGACCGATCAGCGGCCACGCTACTGGGTACGCCTCAAACGCTGGGACGATATTCTAAACGCTCCTACACCGGCAGCGGACAGTCGGCCGGCAACGTTGATCGCCTGGACGTGGGCGAGAGCAATGGCGTTCGCAGCCAAGGGGGAAATTGCGAAAGCTGAAGTCGAATGGGCCAGGAAAACTCCGGATACGTCGGCAATTCGGACGATCGACGATGAGCGGGTCGCCGCGGTCATCGCTCGTCAAAGAGGTGATAAGAAGGCTGAGATTGCGGCTCTAGCGAAAGCGGTCGCGGCCGAGGACACGCTCGACTATTCCGAACCGCCGCTGTCCATCTCGCCGGTACGGGAGAATCTTGGCGGGGCGCTGCTCCGCGACGGACAGAATGTAGAAGCCGAGAAGGTTTTTCGCGAAGACCTGCGCCGCAATCCGGGCAGCGGTAGATCTTTGTTCGGATTGATGATCGCCTTTCAGGTTCAAGGTAAAAAAGAAGAGGCATCGAGTGTCCGGTCACAATTTGAACGAGCTTGGAAGTATGCCGACATCACGCTGACGGTCAACGAACTATGACCACTTGATCTTTCGGCCAAAACGGCGGAATTGGGATAGAATATCTGCCAATTCCGCATTCCCTTTTTAACGACCCGTATGACACAAACAGAACAACGCTCGACGGTTTCCGATGCCGTTCGCAAACACAAGAAATTTCTCTTTCCCGCAGTCGCGAATTATTACCAGGAGCCGATCGCGATCGCTCGCGGCGAGGGCGAGTTCGTCTGGGATGATCAGGGTAAGAAGTACCTCGATTGTTTCGGTGGCGTGCTGACCGTCAGCGTTGGACATGCGAATGAGCGCGTCAATAAGGCCTGGATCGACCAGGTCAATACCATCGCTCATACGTCGACCCTTTACGCGAATAAGCCTCAGAGTGATCTGGCAGAAAAACTTGCCGAGATCTCGCCGGGGAACTTGAAGAAGTCGTTCTTCACGAATAGCGGCACCGAAGCCGACGATACGGCGATCCTGGCGGCGAAGTTGGCGACCGGGCGAAGCGAGATCGTCGTGCTCCGGCATAGT
>JBEBGW010000257.1:0-6459 GCA_040081025.1 Pyrinomonadaceae bacterium
CTGATCTTCGCAAGAAACTTCGGGCCGATCTTGAGACCTATGCGAAGTCCGATGCCGACGCTCGTTTGCGAAACAATGCGATCGCAAAAATGATCGAGGAGAACGCATTCGAAGTTCCGAACGCCCTAATCGAGAACCAGGCAAGAAATCTACTGAACAATTTCGCACGCGATCTGCAGCAGCGTGGAGTAGATCTCAACAAGGTCGAGAGCAATTTTGCCGAGATGGCTTATCACCAGATGCGGACGCAGGCAGAGCGTGACGTTCGCGGCGCGATGCTGCTCGATAAGATCGCCGAAGCCGAGAAGGTCGTGGTTTCGCAGGAAGAGATTGATGAAGAGATCGGGAAACTCGCTGAGTATTATCGTTCGACGGTTGACGAAGTTAAGGAGTCTCTTGAGAAGCAAGGCGGAACCGGCGGCATCGAGAACAACCTGAAAACAAGGAAATCGATCGAAGCGTTGATCGCGAAAGCCAAAGTCACCGACGGCCCGTGGGTCGACGACTCACTCGGCGATGTTTCAGAGACGTCCGAAGCCGATGAGAAACCGAAGAAGGCGGCCAAGGCGAAATCAACAAAGGCTAAGTCAGAGGAACCGAAGGAGCCTAAGAAAAAGACTGCAAAGTCGAAGGCGGCTGAATAGGTTTTGAAATTATCGCTGCTGGTTGTAGAATCTGCAATCGGCAGTTACTTCAACTGTTTAGCTCGTTTCAGTTCATCTTTTACCTAAAGAAGTAGAATTACGAAGAGGAAAGTTATGGCATTAGTCCCAATGGTTGTCGAACAAACGTCGCGAGGCGAGCGTGCGTTCGATATTTACTCACGGCTTCTGAAGGACAGCATTATTTTTATCGGCACTCCGATCGACGACCAGATCGCGAACCTCATCGTCGCGCAGCTTCTGTTTCTCGAAGCGGAAGATCCGGAGCGGGATATCAATCTCTATATCAATTCCCCGGGCGGGTCGATCACGGCGGGTATGGCCATCTATGACACGATGCAGTTCATCAAAAATGACTGTACGACGATCTGCGTGGGCCAATGCGCTTCGATGGGAGCGTTACTTCTGACCGCGGGAGCAAAAGGAAAGCGATTCGCTTTGCCGCATGCTCGCATCCTGATCCACCAGCCTTCGGGTGGTGCCAGCGGTCAGGCGACGGATGTTCGCATCATGGCGGAAGAGATCCTGCGGATGCGTGAGCTTACGTCGCGGATCATCGCCAATCACAGCGGCCAGTCATTTGAACAGGTAGAAAAAGACGTCGAGCGTGACAGGATTCTGACGCCCATCCAGGCAAAAGAGTACGGACTGATCGACGAGGTGATCGAACACAGAGATAAGAAATAGTAGCCTATGGCAAATTTTCGAAGACCTGAAGAATTGCTCAATTGCTCGTTCTGCGGGAAGTCGCAGAATGATGTCAAGAAACTCATTGCGGGGCCAGGCGTCTATGTCTGTAACGAGTGCATTGATATATGCAATGAGATCATCAATGACGACGAGCAACAGGAGCAGGCGACCTCAAGGTCCAGTTTGCCGAAGCCGCATCAGTTAAAAGCCCATCTCGACAATTACGTCATCGGCCAAGAGGAATCAAAGAAGCGGTTAGCGGTTGCGGTGTATCAGCACTATAAGCGGCTTGAGATCAACAAACGCCGATCTGATGTCGAACTTCAGAAATCCAACATTCTTCTGATCGGGCCTACGGGAACGGGTAAGACTCTCCTCGCGCAGACGCTTGCTCGAATCCTGAGCGTTCCTTTTTGCATCGTCGACGCGACGAGTCTGACTGAAGCCGGGTATGTCGGCGAGGATGTCGAGAATATTCTTCTTCGCCTGCTTCAATCTGCCGGTAACGATGTCGAGAAGGCTCAGGAAGGCATCATCTACATCGACGAGATCGACAAGATCTGCCGCAAAGACGACAACCCGTCGATCACGCGGGACGTTTCGGGCGAGGGCGTTCAGCAGGCGTTGCTGAAGATCCTCGAAGGAACGGTTGCGAATATCCCGACCGGCGGCGGACGCAAGCATCCACAGCAGGAATTCACACAACTCGATACCACGAACATTCTCTTTATCTGCGGCGGCGCATTCATTGGTTTAGAAAAGGTCGTCGAGAAACGCCTGCGTAATAAGTCGCTCGGATTTCAGGCGGACATTAAATCTAGCAGCGTGCGTCAGACCGAAGCGTTGACTAAACTCGAACCGGAAGATCTGATGCATTACGGGCTGATCCCGGAATTCGTCGGGCGTTTGCCAGTCGTCGGAACCTTGCAGCCTCTGGATGAAGCGGCGTTGGTTCAGATCTTGACCGAGCCGAAGAATTCGCTCGTGAGGCAATATCAGCGCAAGTTCGAGTTCGACAACATCGGTCTCAAATTTACGGATGACGCGTTAAAAGCGATCGCGTTCCAGGCGCATAAGCGCAAGGTCGGAGCTCGCGGACTGATGATGATATTGGAAGAGATCCTCCTCGATTCGATGTATCATCTGCCGTCCGATAAGCACGTAAAGGAGTTGGTAATAACCCGCGACATGATCGAGCGGAAGGCACCGGTTTTTGATGTTATTGGGCCGAGGATAGAAGAGGCCGCGTAGAACCCTAATATCTCTATTGGTAAAGTCGGGCGGCGATGTATAATTTTTACATCGTCGCCCGAGTTTTTTCCGTTCACCATTTCGATAAGGAGTTCATTATGAGACGCAGTTCGGTTTTCATCCTTTTCTTTCTAATTGTCTTTTCCATTGTTCCCGCTTTCGGACAAACAACGTCACCACTGACCGACGACGAGAGAAAGAAAGCGTTGGACTATCTCAAGCTAACGCGTGACAAATTCCTTGATTCGATCAAGGGACTTAGCGATGAGCAGTGGAAGTTCAAGCCCGCGCCCGATCGATGGTCGGTGGCGGAAGTTGCCGAGCACATCGGTATTTCCGAATCGACACTGTTTGGAATGGTTACGGGACAAATTATGAAGTCCCCTGCTGATCCGTCGAAGAGGGCGACTGCGAAAGGAAAAGAAGATCTAGTCTTCAAGATGATTCCCGACCGAACGACAAAGGCTCAGGCACCCGAAATGTTGAAGCCCGTCGGGCGATGGGCAGATCGAGATGCGCTGACGAAAGAGTTCAAGAAGAATCGAGAGATCGCGATCGACTTCGTTAAGACTACGAACGAACCGCTTCGGGATCATTTCGGTCCGAATCCCGTGTTCACCGAGCTTGATGCTTGGCAGTGGATACTGTTCATGGCGGCGCACAGTGAACGTCATACGCTGCAGATCCTCGAGGTCAAAGCGGACCCGAAATTTCCTAAGAAGAAGTCCGGCTACTAGGTCAGAAGTTTTTCTAGAATACTTGTGTCAATCGTCGTTTAATGAACGGAAACTGACGCTTATTCGCCGCGATACGCCACCAAGATGCGATTGCTTTTGCGCGTTAATTTTGCGTTAATTGAATCAACCCAGATTTCGTTCAACTAATTTCGTTCGCAATTCATTGAGCCCCAAACCTATGCAGGAATTCAGCGACCAGATGCCCTCGGACATTAAGCGATATGCGATGGTTCCAATCCGGGACGTCGTCATTTTCCCGTTCACAAAAGTCGCCTTCAAGATCGGCCGTCCGAGTTCCGTCAAGGCCCTCGAAGAGGCGATGTCCGGCGAGCGCGACATCTTTCTTGCGACGCAGCATGACGCGACGATAGACGAACCGAACCCGGAACAGATCTTCGCAATAGGCACCATCGGACGGATACTGCAGGCTCAGCGTCAGGATAACGGACAGATAAAGGTCGTTGTCGAGGGACGCGAACGGGGGCAGTCGGTTCGTATCGATCAGGACCCTGACGGCGTATTCCACGCACATGTGCGCAAGATCGCTTCGAGCGACGAGTCGGGTTATCGTACCGACGGACTTCTGCAGAAGATTCACGGGCTCGTTGAACAGTTGCTTCGCGTTTCGCCGGATGCTTACACGGATGCTCTCCACGCATCGCTTCGCGGGATCTCTGCCACGCAGATAGCCGATTCGATGTCGTCACATCTGAGGATCAGTGTCGAAGAGAAGCAATCCCTGCTTGAGACGGTGTCGGTCCCTGAGAGACTTCAGAAACTTGTCGATGTTCTCGAAGCGGAGATCGAGAAACGGCAGCTTGATCGTGCTATCCACGCTCGTACTAAAAAGCAGATGGATAAGCACCAGCGTGAGTACTATCTAAACGAGCAGATCAAGGCCATCCACAAAGAACTTGGCCGCAAGGACGACAAGGCCGAACTTGAAGATCTAAAGAAAAAGATCGAAGAGGTCGGGATGACGGTCGAGGCTAAGGAAAAGGCACTGCAAGAAATGTCACGCCTCGAAGCAATGCCGCCGATGTCCGCGGAGAGTACCGTTTCCCGAACCTATATCGATTGGCTCGTCAACGTGCCGTGGAAGCAGAGATCCGAGGAACTCAACGATCTTCAGGAAGCCGAAGATACGCTCAATGAAGATCATTACGGGCTTGAGAAGATCAAGGAACGCATCCTCGAGTTTCTTGCCGTTCGGCAGCTTGTGAAGAACCCGAAAGGAACGATCCTTTGTTTCGTAGGAGCTCCCGGCGTTGGTAAGACCTCGCTTGGGAAGTCGATCGCAAATGCGACCGGACGGAAATTCGTGAGACTCGCCCTTGGGGGCGTGCACGATGAAGCCGAGATCCGCGGCCATCGGCGAACTTATATCGGAGCTCTGCCCGGGCAGATCGTTCAATTGATGAAGCGAGCGGGCACGGTGAATCCGGTGATCCTTCTCGACGAAGTTGATAAGCTTGGACGCGATTTCCGTGGTGACCCATCGGCAGCGTTGTTGGAAGTTTTAGATCCAGAACAGAATCACACGTTCCGCGATCATTACCTTGACGTAGATTACGACCTTTCGAACGTGTTCTTTATTGCCACGTCCAACGTTCTTCACACCATTCCGGCTCCACTGCAGGATCGCCTGGAGATCCTGAACCTTTCGGGTTATACCGAACGCGAGAAGGTCGAGATCGCAAAGCGGCATCTGATCGCCAAGCAGTGTGAGAACACCGGTATTGACGCGGACAAGGTGACCTTCACGGACGATGGCATCCTTGAGGTGATACGTCATTACACTCGCGAGGCGGGAGTTAGAAATCTGGAGCGTGAGATCGGTTCTTGCCTGCGAAAGATCGCGCGCAAGTTCGTCGCGACCGACGATAAGGATGCGTTCAAGGTGATCATAAATTCCGAGAAGGTTCGCGAACTTCTTGGGACGATCCGATTCCGCAAGCAGGATATCGCTCGTAAGAGCGAGATCGGATTGGTCAACGGATTGGCATGGACTGAAGTCGGCGGCGATGTTCTTCAGGTCGAAGCGACCCTCGTTGCCGGCAAGGGAGAAGTGACGCTGACGGGTAAACTTGGCGAAGTAATGCAAGAATCTGCGAGGGCCGCGTTGACGTGCGTTCGATCGCGAGCTGAAGCGTTAGGGATCGATCCAAAAGATTTTCGCGAAAAGGACCTTCATATTCATGTGCCTGAAGGCGCGATCCCGAAAGACGGTCCGAGCGCGGGTATCACGATCGCAACCGCGATGGTCTCGGCTCTTACCCGTCGAGTGGCCCGACACGACGTTGCCATGACCGGCGAGATCACTCTCCGCGGCAAGGTTCTGCCGATCGGAGGCGTTAAGGAGAAGCTCCTTGCGGCGCATCGATTCGGGCTCCGAACTCTGATCCTATCCAAGGAGAATGAGAAAGATCTCGCGGATATCCCCGAGGAGGTTCGCGATGATCTCACGATCCAGCTTGTTGACACGGTCGACGAAGTATTGAAGTACGCCCTAGACGGTGCTGTCACTGAACTTGTTTCGGATACGCCCCTGCTGTGGAACCCCGAGGTGGCTGCATCAGAAGTGCGGACGTCGTTAGAATAGGCAGCGTATAGGTCTCACAAGCGCCTCGCTCTCGGGCGGGGCGTTTCATTTTTGTTGACGGTATTATTGGGAAATGAAGATCACGTCGGCCGAATTTGTAAAAAGCGCATTCGCTCAAGAGCATTGGGTCGATGATCGTCTGCCAGAGATCGCCTTCCTCGGTCGGTCGAATGTCGGGAAGTCGTCGCTGATCAATTCACTCCTCCAGAGAAAAGGGCTGGCTCGAACGTCGAATACCCCGGGGCGAACACAATCGATAAACTACTTTCTGATCAACGAGGAGTTCTATTTCGTCGATCTGCCCGGATACGGGTACGCAAAGGTGTCGAAGTCGATGAGATCGGATTGGGGTGTGATGGCGGAGGAATATCTTGCACAGCGAGAGCAACTAGTTCTTTGTGTTCAGCTGATCGATTCGCGCCATGAGCCGACGCGGCTCGATCTACAGCTAAACGAGTGGCTCAATTTCAATGGAAAGCCGCACATTGCTGTTGCGACGAAATCAGATAAGCTAAGC
>JBEBGW010000258.1:0-6447 GCA_040081025.1 Pyrinomonadaceae bacterium
GGGATGCGGGTTCGGCCCGCTGCGTTTCCACAAGCATCGTCGCTCTGCACATCGCTAGATGCGTCCGAGCATAACCGGTCGCGATCCGCTTATTGTCGTCCTCGATGATCGCAAGCGTTCGCGTCGCGTCTTCGACTTTTCCAAGTTGTAGATAGCCGTGCTGCAGCCAGTGAAGTGCGTGATAACCGCCGCCGCCCGAATCGCGGGCTGTCTTCATTGAATCGGTATTTGCACGGATCGAGTCGTCCCACATTCCAAGTGCAAAGAAGATGTGCGACGGCATATGCTGCGCGTGCGACGCGCTTCGTGCGACTGTTCCGTAAACTCGCGCCGCGCGTAAACCAAGTGGCGCATGGATGGGATCGTCGTAGGCGTGAATCAAATAATGAAGTGCTCCGGGATGCAGGGGATTCTTCTGGTAGATCGTCTCGGCGACAGCAGCCGCACGCATATAGTTTTCAGTGTTTCGCGTGATGCGAGTCAGGCCGAGGACCGAAAGAGAATAGAAGGCCTTAGCCTCCAGATCATCGGGAAACGTGCGGCTAAGTTTCTCCATCGCGGCCGAATATGCCGTCGCTCTCGCCGGAGTATCGCCTTCTCCGTACAAACGCTCGACTGCGTCGAGGTACATTTTCTCGCGATCCGTCTTCGCCCTTTCGCGACGTATAGCGACTGTCGGCGCAAGCTTTGCGAGCGCGGCCAAACCACCGGGACGATCGTTTTCCGGCCAGATCGGATGATCGTACGTCATCGCTTCACCCCAATACGCGAGGGCAAAGTCTTTGTCGATCTGCTGAGCCTCGACGAACGACTTACGGGCTGCATCGTATTCAAAACTGTGCAGCAGGAGCACGCCGTTGATGAACGCCTTCTGAACTTCGGGCGAACCTGAGTTCGGAAACTCGATCACGCCTAGATCGACGGTGCCGGCTTTTGCAGGATCATGACCCGCATGGCTTTGGGCAGCTAGCGGTATCGATAGCAAAAGGATAAGCAAGTGAGCGGATAAGATCCGAAGGGTGCTCATTAGGCCTCCAATTCGTGAAAAAGACTAGCTTGCTTGCTGCGCCGACGTCTCGGCAAGCGGTATCGTTACGGTAAACGTACTGCCCTGCCCTTCGCCCGCGCTAGCTGCAGAGATCGTGCCGCCGTGAAGTTCGACGAGATGCTTTACGATGGCAAGCCCTAGACCTAACCCGCCTTTCCGATTGGTCGTGGAATTGTTTGCCTGCTTGTATCGCTCGAATACGCGTGGTAGGAATTCTTTACTGATTCCCTCGCCGGTATCCGAAACAGATATTCGAGCGCTTCCATCGACCTTTTCCAGGCTAAACGTAATTGTGCCGCCGTCGGGTGTGAACTTGACCGCGTTCGAAAGCAAGTTGTTAACGATCTGCTGGATACGCTCGGAATCGCCGTTAATGGCGAGTTCTTCTTCGGCCGGATGATACGCGAGCGAAATAGACTTGGACTCAGCCAAGGGGCGGATGATGTCAGCGGCGATCTGAGTTAGCTGGTTGAGGATGAAGGTGCGCTTGGTTAGCCGTACCGAACCGTTGACGATCCTCGTGATATCGAGCAGGTCTTCAACGAATTTCGTCTGTGTTACAGCACTGCGTTCGATCGCGTCCACCGCCTTTTCGAAGATCTCATCACTCTGACGGTTCGTCTTCAGCAATCTGACCCAGCCAAGCATTGCGTTGAGCGGTGTCCGGAGTTCGTGAGAGAGGACGGCGAGGAAATCATCTTTAGCTTGGTTGGCCGATTCGGCTTCTTCGCGGGCGGCCTGTTCGCGCGCATTTCGGACCAGTTCCTCTGCAAGCTGCTTCTGCTGGATGGAATAGCGGATCGCCCTTTCAAGACTTCGTGCGTGGAGATCTGCCTTCAATATATAATCGGAGGCGCCCGCCTTCATCGCCATTCGGTCGATCTCATCATCGCTTTGTCCGGTTAGCAGGATCATCGGACACGCAAAACCCTTCGAAAGAAGATAAGCCATAAGCTCGACGCCGTCATAAGCGCCGAGACGGTAGTCCAGCAGGCAGATATCGAATTCACAGGGCGCACCAAGCGCTATTGCCTCCTCATAGGACGCAACCCGTTTTAGCTTGTAGCGGTCGTTGCCGATCTCACGAAACAATTCTTTTACGATTACGAAATCGTCGTCGTCGTCTTCGACCAACAATACATTTATCGGACTGGTATTTCCTTCAGAATACATAGAGTTCCGGACTAGTCAGGCAATTCAACAAATTCGACCCAGTATTCGCCCAGAGTACGCATCAATTCCACGAGCCTGTCGAAGGTTACCGGTTTGGTTATAAACGAACTCGCCCCGAAATCATAACTTCGAAAGACGTCTTCTTCCGCCTTTGAGGTTGTCATAACCACGACCGGTATGCGCCGAAGATTAGGATCGGACTTGATCTCTTTCAGAGCCTCGCGGCCATCCTTTTTCGGCATGTTGAGATCGAGGAGTATCAGTCCCGGACGCGGCGAATCCTCCGCGTTCGAATACTTGCCCTTCCGGGTCAGATACTCCATCAAATCTTCTCCATCTTCCACGAACCGAAGCTCGTTGATCACGCGGCTTTCTTCGAGAGCATCGCGCGCCAGCATTCGATCGTCGGCATCGTCGTCAGCCATGAGAATAACGATCGGATTTCCGTTCGGTTTTGTCATTAACTCTCCTTCTGCGTCAGCGGCAGGATCGCAATAAAGGTCGACCCTTTCCCCGGAGTACTCTCTGCGGTCAGCGATCCGCCGTGACGTTCCACGATCTTGCGGCACACCGCCAACCCGATGCCGGTTCCTTCATATTCGTTCCGACCGTGCAGCCGTTGAAACGGAGTGAATATCCGATCAAGATACTTTTCGTCGAAGCCGATACCGTTGTCTGACACGGAGATCCTGACCAACTGTTCGGGCATCGAACGCCCGATGCTAGCAATCTCCCCTTCGAACACCTCGCCGACAACCTCAACGACCGGCGGAGTTTCGCCATTAGCGAATTTTAATGCATTCGCGATCAAATTCTGGAAAAGCTGACCCATCTGCACCGCGTCGGCATCTATCGTCGGGAGTTTTCCAATAATATCAACCGTTCCGCCCGACTGCTCGATCCTTGTCTCAAGGTCGCCCAGTACATCATCGACAACCTGGTTCAGATCGGTCGGCTCAAACGGCTGAGCCTTTGTTGTTACGCGCGAATAGCTGAGCAGATCATTGATGAGAATATGCATTCGCTCGGCTGAGCGGTTCATTCGGTTCAGATAGTCGCGTCCCTGATCGTCAAGCTTCGATCCCTGAACGGTTCGAAGTCGATCACCGAACGCCTGTATCTTTCTAAGCGGCTCCTGCAGATCGTGCGAGGCGACGAACGCGAAATCCTGCAGCTCGCGATTGCTTCGCTCAAGCTCGAGGTTAACGGTTGAAAGTTCCGCCGTGCGTTCGCGTACACGATCTTCAAGGGCATCGTGAGCCGCCGAAAGTTTCGCTTCGCTCTGCTGGCGAGCGCGAATGTCGCGAAGTGCAAGATAGAAAACAAGACATATAAGTCCGAGTGAACCGAGAAACGACAGCCCGAGCGTGACGAGCAGCCGCTGAGTGCTCTGGCGAGATTGGTCTAGCCGTTGTTCGAGCAAGAGGCGTTCGGCGTTTCCGACATTATCAAGAGCGGACCTGACCGCATCCATCCGGAGCTTGCCTTCCGGGCCTTGTCCGGGCGGAATAACCGTAGCCCCTAGCACCTGGCGTCGATCGACATATTCCTGAAGAAGATCTAGTCGCGACTGAACGGCCGCCTCCAACACGTCGAACCGCTCCTGATGCGATACGTTGTCCTGCGTTTTGGTCTTGAGAGCGTGAATTTTCAGCGGGATCTGATGCAGATCATTCTCATACGCCGCTTTGTAAACGTCGACGCCAGTCAGTAGAAATCCGCGGGCATCGGTCTCTACCTGGAGCAGTAACGTCCGGATCTCCTGAAGATCTTCGAGGACGTCTTGAGTATGCGTGACCCTCTCGGTGTTCGCGATGAGCGTGTCGACCGCGCGATACGACACTATGCCGATGATCGCCAACAGCAACATGCTTGCGAGAAATGCGAGGATGAGGGTTCCGCCAACCTTTGCAGCCATCTATTTACGCGATGACAAATCTGCCCGATACCCTGTAGTGAGAAACCGGGTAACCAAAATACTAGGGAAGAGAACTATATCCTTACAATGACGTGTTCTTGCCCGAACGTCAATCCCGACAACACTTAGATAGCCGCCTTGTCGAGCCACTCCCGAGCGGTTCGTGCCATCTCGTCAAAGACATCCTCCGCGGAAGTACGCGTCTTTTTCAGCACCTTATAGCTGTGATTGGCGGTGTCGAGAAGATGAAGCGTCGCCCGTTTTCCCAGGTTCGCGATAACAGGCTCGAGCAGGCCGAGAGTGGCCAGCTCGTCGCGTGAACCCGAAAGGAAAAGCAGCGGGATCTTGATCGCCGAAAGATGCTCGGCGCGCTTAGTATCGGGCCGGCCCGCCAGGTGCAGCGGGAACGAGAACAACACCAACCCTTTTACATTCTCAATCGGTTCCTCGCTCTGCGCCGTTGTAGTCATCCGTCCGCCGAACGAATGCCCGCCCGCGAGCAGTGTCAGGTCCGGCGCGGCCTTGTGAGCCGCCTTAATCGCTCTTCTGATCGTCTCGACACATGTCGCGTTCGAATTCCGAGAGGTTCCGTTCTCAGAATATGGAAAGTTGTACCGGAACGTGGAGATCTTCTGAGCCGCCAACACCTCCGCTATCCGCTGCATTGTCGCGTGCCGCATTGAGGTGCTCGCTCCGTGCCCAAGCACAAGCATATGCGTCGCCCCGTCCGGCCGCATGAGGATCGCGGAAACTTCACCCTTGTCAGGGGTCGCAGGGAATTTCAGTTCCGTTTGCTTCATTGTTTTTCAACTTGCGAGATCTTTATCACCCATGCGAATCGCGCTCGTACGCGTTGAGCTGCATTCGCTGGAAGATCGATCCGTGAGCCGCCCGCCCTTCGCTCCCATGATAGAGTCGTTTCCGGATAACCAAGCAGCGACACTTTCGCACCTCGGCCGGGAACGATCCCTTTCAACGAGATACTTCGCGGCAAGGCTTCGTTCTCGTCAGCGAGATATATCGCGAACACTGTGCCGTCAGCAAGCGAGGTGAATGCGACCTTGTCCTGTTTGTAAGGAGCGAAGGCTTTCGTGTTGTATATCGATTCGCCGTTGATCTTCATCCAGTCGCCGATGTCGCGCAACCGTTCGTAAGCCTCGGGAGCGAACTCGCCGTCGGGACTGACACCGATGTTCAGTAAAAAGTTCCCTCCCTTTGCAACAACATCAACAAGCGTGTGTATCAGTTCGCGCGAAGGCTTATAAGTGTCGTTCGGAACGTACGACCATGACGTCGCCATCGTCATGCACGTCTCCCATGGGTACGGCAGCGGAGATTCCGGAACTTTCTGTTCCGGGGTTCGGTAATTTTCGTACTGGCCGTGTACGTCACGATCGACAATGATGATGCCCGGCTGATTGTGCCTCACCATCGAGGCGATCTTCGGCATATCGATGTCCTGTGACCACGGCACGCGGCCGCTGCCGGCGAATGGATCTTTCGGTATTCCCGGGCGAACCCATCCGCCATCGAGCCAAAGAATATCTACCGAGCCGTATCCACTCGTCAATTCGCTCAGTTGGTTGAGTGTGAAATCCGCAAACCGCTGCCAGCGGTCGGGATGCTTTGCGGTGTCGTAATTGTTATTGCGGTCGGGCGTGGCCCATTCGGGAGCCCAATAGTCTTTGTGATGCCAATCCGGCTTTGAAAAATACGCACCGATCAGAAAATTCTCTCGGCGGAATGCACCGAAAACCTCTTTCGCGATGTTTGCGCGTTCATTCCGATGGAACGGAACGCTCGGCGAGGTGATCTTGTAGTCCGAGAATTTCGTGTCGAACATGTTGAAGCCGTCGTGATGTTTGGTAGTGAAAACGACATACTTCATGCCTGCCTGCTTTGCGGCTGCGGCCCATTTGCCGGGATCAAATTTTGTCGGGTTAAAGGTTGTGGGAAGCTGTTCGTACCGTTTTACGTAATCGACGTAGCTTTCGCCCGTAGGCCTGCGGCACCACTCCACGTCTTCGGAACATAGCGACCACGACTCCACGATCCCCCATTGACTGTACGGGCCCCAGTGCATCAGCAGGCCGAACTTCAGGTCCTGCCAGTGTTCGAGGTTTTTAATAACAAGCGGGTCCGTTTCGGGAACATAGGGTTCGGTTTGCGCAAAAAGGATGGCCATGACGCCAAAAAACAAGATCAATAATAACGACCGAAATGCATCGGGCATCTTCTTCATTCCACGGGATGTCGAGAACATAACTTGCCTCAGACGAAGGTAGCTAAGTCTAATCTCGAACAGTTT
>JBEBGW010000259.1:0-6429 GCA_040081025.1 Pyrinomonadaceae bacterium
CGGATTCTTTCGGATCCGATTTTTCCTTTTTTACCTTTTCGAGACGAGTTTCTAATCGGGTCACCTTGGCAGTCACCTTTCCGAGTTTTTCCTTCGCCTTCGTGAGCTTTGATTCGATTTTCTTCTGCTTCATAAATTTGCGCTCTAACGCCAAGCCAAATTCTACCGTATTAAATCCATGTAAATGTTACAGAATGGGATTTTTCTTCGCCTCAATAATAATGATTAGGTTTTTCCGCAGAGATTCATACATTTACGGATTGTCGCGGAATTCACCATTCAGTCGAATACCTGCACTCAAGGGCGGACGTTACATCCGGTTAATACGTCGTTAACGGTGTCGCAACAAAGGTAATTCACGAAACAGAATCGATCGGTGGCGTGAAAAACTGAGAATGGTTTGTTCTGCTAATTTCGACTGTCTGGTCAGTCAAACTTCGGCTTGTTGTCATCAAGGATTCGTTCAGGGCGTCGAGGTCCGTGGCTGGATCAACCATGCACCAAAGGTTCTCTAACCACGAGACCCCGAGGAGATCCATAATCCGAATCGCCAGCCGGTATTGAACCGGCTCGTGGCGGCTCCAGCGTGTCGCAAGCGAGCGCAGCCCGCGCCCATCCTGCCAGTCGAAATAGATTCTTTGCGACCATTTCCGGCGCGATTCGGGAAAGTCGGAAAACTCACCAAGGATCTGAGATATCGAGCTTATCTGCCGGTGGAGAAGGCTCTTCGAATACTCGGGAAGGATCAGCACCTGACTCTGCTTATCAACCCGCACCTCTTCTACGAATTCGGAAAAGGTCTCGGCGTTGGTGATGTTGATCATCGAATTGTGGTGCAGGCAATGTCGATCGCCGCCGGAGACGATCGGCAGATCGAGTTCCTCAGCAAGCCTGATAGCAATCTGATTCTCGGCCCACGGTCTGAATCCATTTAACTCGATAGCATGAAAGTAGTGACCGTAGGTTCTTGTAAACGATCGGAGCGCGTCGTCATGACGCTGCTGACCGATCATTTCGATGTCCCATGAAGGATGGTTCAGTACGATCAATACCTCCCGTGACTGGTTCAAGAGCGAAAAGATCTCATTTAACTCTCGTCCCTTCGACCGTCCAGGGGACGACGTGTATTCCAACAAGATGCGGCTTACCTCATCTGCTTCTCCAGGTGGCAGGTTGTGGACACCGACGTGGAAATACGCCTCGCCAAAAGGGACGGTCCATTCCATCGAGATCGGATGCCTGGAATCGCCAAGCTCGAGGTCGAGGCCGGCTTGAATGCTGTCATGATCGGTGATCGAAACGATCGGCGTGAGGTCGAGCGATACCAAACTAGACGACTCGGAAGCGATCAATTGATGCGCGTCGAGAGGCGGTTCCCAGTGGCCCAAATTGAAATTCGGTGGACGCCCGTTCGTTTTCTCGAACCGGCGACACCCCATTCGAAACAGCGACGACACGACCGGGTACATTTTGGCGTAGTAGGGGACGAAGTCGAGGAACTCTTTCGAGTATTTTGTATGACAGTGAAGGGAGATTCCGGTTTGAGATGTCCTCGAATATTCTCTTTCCAACATCACTGAGGATCTGGATTTAGTCATGACGGTGTCCTCCTTGAGACCAATTGACGATCTGTTTTGAAACAAGAAAAAAGGCCCGACAAGCGGGCCAAGTGGACAGAAGAGATAGTTTGTAAAGGGTTTTTTGAGGTAAGGACACTTAGTCGATCGCCTCCGAGATGAACGGAACGTCGTTAAGGGTCGCGTTGAAATCACTTCGATGATCGGGGCCATATTCCTTCGTTTTCGGCTTACCCGCTATCGCAGCAAGTGAAAGAATATGGTTTGAGCGTGACTTGTAAGTTACTGAAATCTTGCTTTTTGATTAACACGCTTTTGGAATGAACAAGCAAAAAGGGCCGTCACCGGCCCTTTTTTACTAAGTGATCCGGCTGTCTCTAGCTGCCGATCACTCCACCGTTATCCTTGCGAATGACGATCAATGAGGATCGAGGCCGGCCGAAGCGAACGTCGTTGGGATCAAGGTTTTCATTCGCATCTGGCCAGGTGCTATACCGCCGGGGATTCAACGGATCGTTGTTGCCACTTGGCGCCTCGCCAGGGTGTTGGATGCCAACGAACATCGTCTTCTCGTCTGGGGTCACGAATACGCCCGTTATCTCGGAGACGTGTGGGCCGGTTAGAAATCGGCGAGTTTCTTTCGTGACCGGGTCGGCGCAGAGCATCTGGTTGTTTCCGTAAGTCCCATAGGGCCCAGTTCGCGGGTTGTTCAACGGACTGATCGAGCTTCCGGAAACGTCGGTCTGTATCCAAAGCCGACCGCTTGGTGCAACGTAGATCCCATCCGGAGAACCGTACTTATCGCCCACGATGTTTGAACCGTCATCTGGCACTGGAAAGGATGGATCGGGATCACCCGCAAGGGCAAAGATATCCCATGCGAACGTGTTCTCGGTCCGGTCTCGCCGATACGACCATCGGATAATGTGTCCGAAGGTATTCGAGCTTCTCGGATTCGCGACGTCGAAGGGCGGAACCATCACCTGATATGGAACGGAGGTTCGCGGGTTGACCGTGGTTTGCGGTCCACGAGCGGTATTGTTGGTCAACGTGGCGATTCCCGTAAGAGTGTCGGGAAATGTGTCGATCCATTCGGGGCGATCCATCGGCGTAGCACCCACGATGTCGGAGGCGGTTCTGGTATTGATCAGGATGTCGTTCAGAGTCCATCCGAGTTGTCCGGTCGATGGACTCGTAGCCGCCGCAAGTGCGGGATTGCCGGGTGTAAGCGGAAGCCAAACCCCGCGAAACTTTCCGGAATCCCCAAGCGGATCCGGATCGAAGCGAGCTACGTAGAGAGTTCCTTCGTCGAGCGGGCTCTTTCCGCGTTTGATCATCTTCCGCCACGGATCTTTTGAAACATATCGATAGATGTATTCGAACTGCTCGTCGTCGCCCGAGTAAACGACCACGCGGCCGTCCCGAGCTTCCTGAACCCAGGCTCCCTCATGCTTGAACCGTCCGATCGCTGTCCGCTTCACCGGCGTCGAGTGCGGATCGAACGGATCGATCTCGACGACCCATCCAAACCGGTTCGGTTCGTTCGGCTCGACGTTGGCCTTGAATCGTGTATCGGTGGTATGCCATAGATAGGCCGATGATGAGCCGATGCCGTACCGCTTCTCCGATTGTGTCTGCTGTCCGTTTTCGCGGAGAAAGTACCCGTTGAAGTTCTCCTCACAAGCAAGGTATGTTCCCCACGGCGTATATCCCATCGCACAGTTGTTGAACGTGCCGAGAACCCGCCTTCCGGAAGGATCCGATGATGTTCTTAGCCGATCGTCACCAGCAGCCGGTCCGCCGATCTTGATCGCGGATTGTCCAGTGATACGACGGGCGTAACTTGAAGGACGCACGACTTCCCAACATCCGTGACGTTGCTTGACCTCTATTACACTGACGCCGTGAGCGTTTTGTGATTTTTTTGTCTTTTCCGAGTTCCAGTTTGCGAGTCCGTCCCGAAACAGAAGGACGTCATCCGTGTACTCATTGTTCTGAACGATCAGACCGTGTCGGGAACTTCTGTCTCTTCCGCGATCATCGTTATCGTCATCGTTTCCGTGACCGCGACCGTTACCGTGGTCATGATCTTCGTCATCTCGGTCACCATAGCGTCTGTCGAAAGGGAAATAAACGATGCCGTCGTTATGCATTCCCCACTGCTCTGCTTGCTCCACCGCGGTGTTGCTCGCGTCGTGTTTGAATGACGGACCGTCCGAAACGGGGTCTCCCCAGGAGATGAGCACCTCCCAGTTGTACCCGGGCGGTACTACGAGGTCATCAACGAACCCCGGAGCTATGCTCTGGAATCCAAGCAATGGTCGATGTCGGCGCCCGTCCGCCAGGACTGGCACGATCGAAGCCAGTCCGCCCGCTCCGACGGTCAGCGCACCGGCCACCGTCGCGGCCGAAACCCCTCTAAGAAAGGAGCGGCGCGAAACCCGACTCTCTATAACTTCATGAATCGTCCTATTGCCGGACGTATTGCTGATCATTCCATCGTCACTAGACGCCATACTTTTGATCTCCTGGATTCTTTGAAAAATAATTTTGCTTTTCGCCGGTGGACAGAGCCTCAGTTTCACGCTTACAGTTCAAGACCCGTAAGGTTACTGGCTGGCTTTTGGGCGAATGCTAAAGAGTAGATCGGCAGGATTAAATCAATGTGTATCAGGTATTAATTGTGTTTGAACAGAACCGCTGAATCGAACCCTAGCAAGGCGCAGCCAAAGAATTCGGATACCTTACGCAGCGCTGATAAATATCTCCTGAGCGTGGCCGGATTGAATTCAAGATCGGAAGGTTTTCCAATCGCCCCAGACGGCGACCGTAAAGCCGGGTTTCTGAACGTTGAAGAAGAGTGTGGATCCGTCGGGGCTGAAAGTCGCACCCGCGACCTCGCTGTCGCTGTTTCCGGGAGTCATGTTTCGAGCGAAGTCGGCGACCTTTCCATTTGGCGTCAGAATCCGGACGTAGTTTTCCGTGGTTCCGCCCATCCCGGCATAATCGCTGTCCTCACACAGGAACATATTCAGCGAGTTCGGATCTTTGCAAATATTGTCCGGCATATCGAGAAGGTCCCGGTCCGGCGATTCGAATACGAGAGTAAGGATGCCTGAATCACGGCCTTTAGGTTCGTAAGTCCAGATCTGTCCTCCGCCGGCGTCACCTCCGCTCGAGGAGACGAAATAGATCTTCCCGTTAGCATCCGACCAGCATCCTTCGAGCTTGTTGAAGTGACACGCCCCTTTGCGAGCTCCCTGCTTAAATACCGCCTGTTCGTCAGTATCGGACTTGGGAGTGTTTGGATTGTCGATGGTCACCCAGATCGCGGAGAATTTCGAACCGACAGTTTGGCCAAATTGCGTCGTGTAGTTGGGCTTATCCTTTATGGCGAGTTGCTGAAGAACCCCACCTTCCGCGAGCCGGCTGGAACGTATGGGAATGAACCGATAGAAGCCGCAATATGGCTTTGCATCTTCGGTCATGTAGACGACGCCGGACTTCGCATCGACCGCTATGGCTTCGTGCGAGAAACGACCCATTGCCGTGAGCGGGGTCGCGGGTTGGATCGTGTTCGCTACCGCGGAAACCTCGAAGCAGTACCCGTGAGGTTTCGCGAAGCCGCCGACTTCCGCGTCCTCATCGTCGAGATACTTTGTTGCTCCGTGAGTGGTTTCCTCGCAGGAGATCCAGGTTCCCCAAGGTGTTGGACCTCCGGCGCAGTTGTTGAGCGTCCCGCTCAAGGAAACGAAGTCGCTTTCGATCAAACGCGTTCGCGGATCGACAATAAGCGTCGTAGTACCGCCGCCTGCCATTTCGTCGTAATGGTTCGAAGCTCCGATCGCCACATTCGGCTTTGGAACGTCATCGTTGATCTCGTGGTTGCGAACAATGCGGATCTTTCCATCGACGGTGAACGCGGCCATGCCGTCGTGCTCGTTCGGTGTCATCCGCCCGTCCGACATCTTGTCGCCCGTCTTGCCGAGAATCGTGTATTCGAATCCACGCGGCACCGCGAGAACCGTTTCACCTGTATTCTTTGCAGCCGTTGGAACAAGCTCACCGTAGCCGATCACCCGATAGGCTTCTAGAGTTCCCTTCGTCTCGGCAACAGCCGATCTCGCAGTAAAACCGCCAAATGCGGCCGCGACGCCCGCCGCGGATGTTGTTTTCAGAAAACTTCGTCTATCCATCTGCTTTTAGTGTTAGCAAAAACGAAGGCAACGGACACGCGAAGCGATGTTAAATCTTTCGCGTGTCCACAGATATTAAGAACCGGTCTACCAATCGAACTTCAATCCGAAGGTCGCCCACCACTTGTATCGCTCGTCTTGGCGAACTCGGTTAGCAACTCCCTCATAAGCGACGAACGGGCGGTTGTTCAAATTGATGAACTCTGCAAAGACACGAAAATTCTTCGTGATCCGCTGACTCGCGGAGAAGTCGAACTGGAGATGGTTCGTTACGATCAGGTCTTCCAAAGACGAACCGCCGACCTCGCTCAGGTATTTGTCGCGATAATGGAGCGAGCCGCGTCCCGAAAAGCCGAACTTCTCATAGAAGACAGCGAAGTTGGCGACGTTCTTTGCCTGTCCCGGCAAGATTGATTCGCGGCCGGGTTCCGTAATATCTTCGCCCGGCAGGATCGCATTTGATGTGACGTGCGTGTAGTTGGCATACACGCCAAATCCGTCGAGAGGCTTCGGAAGGAATGTGAATCTTTGATTGTAGGCCAGCTCGAAGCCGTAAAGATCTGCCTTCTCGCCGTTTCGCGGTTCGAGGATGTCGAAGGTCTCGGTGCCCTTTCCGAACGGACGTTCTTCCTCAAATCGGACCGGGACAATATAAT
>JBEBGW010000260.1:0-6412 GCA_040081025.1 Pyrinomonadaceae bacterium
CATCTGCACTTCCTTCGATTTAGCCGCCTCCGGATTCATTAGTTCGTGCAATGCGTTCATCGAAGCTCCGAGGCCCGAAGAGCCTTCGGCGGCACTCTTTTCAAACTCCTCAGTAGTCTTTGGCTTCTGATTCGCGAGTGCTCGAATGCCGAAATATCCCGCAATAAGCAGAAGCACAAAAACCCCGATTCCGATCCAGTCCGACATATTAGGCGACGAGTTCGTGTGCCTGCTCCTCAGCCTCCAGAATGGCTCTCACCAGTTTAAGATCTTCTTCCGTATCGACTCCGATCGATCGGGACACGGCGTCAACCACTCGGATCTTCGCACCATTTTCCAAGGCACGAAGCTGTTCGAGCATTTCAAACTTCTCCAGCCCAGTCTGCGGCATCTTCGTAAACTTCAATAGGTATTCTCGCCGGTAGACATAGAGCCCAGTGTGTTTTCGAAAGTTCACGAGCAACTCCGGCTCTTCCTCGATCGCCTGATTCGGATCGCCGCCGTGTCTTAATGAAGCTTCCCGAGGCCACGGCATCGGCGAACGCGAAAAATGAAGCGCATAGCCCAGATCGCCGACTACTACCTTTACGTTATTGCCATTCAGCAGCTCCCAAAGACTCTCGATCGGTTCGCAGGTGGTGGCAAGGTCCGCCGCATCATCGTCTAGCAACGCCTCGACGGCCTGATCGATCGTCGCTGGTGATATGACCGGCTCATCACCCTGCACGTTTACAACAATGGAACCTTCCGGTAGACCGACCGCGACTTCGGCGATCCGGTCGCTCCCCGATTGATGTTCAGACGATGTCATCACCGCCTTATGCCCGGCTGATGTGACTGCATCGTAGATCCGCTGATCATCCGTCGCAACTATAACCTCATCGATCAAAGCAGCCTCGCGTGCCCGTTCTACGGTGTGAAGGATCAGCGGTTTGCCTGCGATCGGCAAGAGCATCTTTCCCGGCAGCCGGACAGACGAGTACCGCGCCGGGATGATCGCAAACACTAATTTTTTGGGATTTTCCCCGTGATGCTCCACGGGCTTTTAGACTATAGCGCTTTGCCTCGGTAATCAAGGTTGCGAAACCGAAAGTTGGTGCAACCCATAGAAATCGATAAACTTTCATCAATGCAAAATCAGCCAGAGCTCAATGAGCACGCAGGATACGATGAACTAGACAAACCCCTTTCGGGATCAAGTCCCAACAACCCGCCCTGGGGTTCGGGGATCGCAGTAGTCGTTTGGCTCGTCAGCGTGTTATTGATCGTCTTTATTCCGACTCTCTTTTTGCTTCCGTACTTGGTTTCGAAGATGGGTGGGTCCGTCGATCGGACTCAAATTGCGGAATTTGCGACGAAGGATCCGGTCGCGGTCTGGATACAGATTGCGGCTGTGCTGCCGGTGCACATACTGACTCTCCTGGTAAGTTGGTACGTCGTTACCAATTTCAGGAAATTCCCTTTCAGGGAAACTCTTGGTTGGCAGTCGGGAGGAATGCGTTGGTGGCACTACGCTCTTATCCTTGCGGGCTTTGTCGCCGTAATGATCATCGTCGGACTGGTGGTTCCCGAGCAGGAAAACGAACTCTTGCGGATCCTGAAAAGCTCAAAATGGGCGCTCTACACGATCGCTGTTCTCGCGGTGTTCACCGCACCTGTTGTTGAGGAGGTAATTTATCGAGGAATACTCTACTCCGCCTTCCAACGTTCGGTCGGAACCTTTACTGCGGTTGCTTTGGTAACTTTCTTGTTTGCCCTCGTTCACGTACCGCAGTACTGGCCAAGTTTTTCAACGATCTTCTTACTTACGCTTCTGAGTTTGATACTGACGTTGATCCGCGTGTACACGGTCAATCTTTTGCCGTGCATCATTCTGCACACGTTATTTAATGCTTTCCAATCAGCGCTCCTAATGGCAGAGCCGCATCTGAACCCGTCGGCCTCGCCGACTGCTGAACAAGCCTTTACGCTTCTATCTGGACAAAAATGAAAAAACGAGGCATGTCGCCTCGCTTTTCGTCTCGTATTCAATTGCAAGTAGCCTAGTTGTCACCTTTACCGCGGATGATCGGCACACGCTCAGATCCACCGCCGTTGGGTTCCATTTTCGGAGACGGCATAGGAAGTCTAGGAGCCGGTTCGAACGTGGGTGAGGAACTGGGAATCGAACGGCCAAAGTCTCCATTTCCGGTATTTCGCGAACCACCGCTGTTTCCCGAACCGCCACCGCGTGACGGATTGTCGAATCCACCCAATTCCGGGCCTGTTCCGCGTCCGCTCCCTTGCATTCTTATAAATGGCGGCGGGCCCTGGGCACGCTTAGCTTCCGAGTCGCCAATGGGCTCACGTTTGCGGTCCCCGATCGGTCTCCGGTCGCCCGGAGGTGTTCCAGCCGGCGGATTTTGCCGCGGCGGATTCCCCGCCGGTGGCGTAGTACCGCCCGCTGGAGGATTGCCACCCGGATAGGGACTTCCGTAAGTTGGCGGATAATACACAACCCTGGGCAAACCATACCAACCAATGTTCGCTCCGAAGCCATAACCGTATGGCGACGACCAGCCGTAACCAAATGGAAGGAAGCAGTATCGTCCAAAGGAGGCGTCATAAACCCACAGCCCGAACGAGTTATACATATTCCAGCGACCGCCAAGGAAGGACCGCATCAACGAAGTTCGAAGCGTCTTATCTCTCAGCGAATCGGTTGCTTTGGCGAGCTCCCTTGCACGATCGCGGCTCCACGTCTCAAAAACATCGCGGTCGTCACGGTCAAACTTTGCCACCGCCACCTGACCGTCAAGACTTGAGGCGGTCCGGCCACCCTTGAGAACAGCGTCGCCAACCTCGGCCTTACCCTTCCAGACCTCTATGCGTGCATTTCCGTCGGCGGCAACGTCAACACGATATACGCCGGATTCGACCAGATCGTACTGATTCTTTGGAGTGCTTACGGCTACCTTGAAATCATTGTCGGCGAAGACCTCTAGCATCACGCTGCCGCGGGTCACCAGAATCTGCAGATCCTCGAGTTGCGTGGTCTTAAACTCAAAGGCCGAATTCTCAGCGACGCGAAGATACGATCCCGGGTTGAGCAATATCTCAGCCCGGCCGTTAGGCCCAGTGGAAATCTGATCGCCGACATCGACGGTATCTCCTTTTAGCAGGAGACCGCTCCTTCCGGCTTGACGCGTCACATTAACCGCGCCCTGAACTAAATTTACGCCCCCCGCTTTCGCGGTGATCACCCACTTATCGCCAGCGGCCGAACTCAGTGTTCGATTCTGAGAAAAGGCAGGCGAGGCAGAGATGATCGCCAGAACTGCAAAACCGACAAATCCATTCAGCCGTCTTTTCATGTTTTCTCCTCGGGAAGAGTTTCCTTGATAGTAGAGATTTTTCGCAAAAACCGCAATAAATATCATCAAACTAATGTCGGCCTGTTTCCGGCACAGATGATGAAAAGGCGGAACAACCTTTTCGACGGCTGCGTAATCCTATTGTGTGGGAAAGCTTTTCGAACACCCGTCGCACCGAAGCTTAGAAGATGGCAACTTTCAACGATCCAGGTATTTGTTTCGCACCGCTTGAAGTGATCGAGCGGATGTTGGGAATTCGCGAAGAACTTGGGTTCAGCCAGACATTGTATATCCCCCAGACAGAACAGTTAACCGACTTTCTTGATTCTTACGGATTTGATATCTATGCATTTTCGACAGAGAACGAGGACCTTAACTTCGGCGACTACCGCGCACCGGTCGTGCCAGGCGGCGACACTCATCACCTCTCAGTCGTAGCACATTAGACGAGTTCACAATCAACTGAAGCTAGCGGAAGGCAACGCGGGAGACCAAAAGGCCTTCCGCCTTTTTTATATTGATTTGACGATAAAGAGGGTTCCATCATCATCGAGGAACTTTCGTCCGGTAAAATCTGCCACATCCTTTCGAATGTGGTCGATCATTTTCTTGGCCGGCAGATCGAGGCCGGCGTGGACGATCTTTGCGAGGCGTTCCGTACCATATTCCTCGCCCACATCGTCGGACGCCTCGGTGATCCCGTCCGTATAGATCACCATCGTCTGGCCGGGTTCGAAAAGAATGAAGTGCTGGTGATAGCGTGCGTCGTAGAACATCCCCAACGGAGTGTCCCCGTATTCGACATAGCGGAAAGTCCCATCGACCGACATCAGGAGCGGCGGGTTGTGTCCCGCGTTCGAGAAGACGAAGGTTCGGTTCGTTTCGTCAAGGATTCCGTAGATAGCTGTGATGAACTGATGCTCCTCAACGGAATCCCACAGGAGATTGTTCACCTTCGACATTGCAATGTGCGGAGCGTATCCGACCTGCACTCCGGCACGAAGAGAAGCCCTTAGAAATGACATCAGCAACGCGGCCGGAATTCCCTTGCCGACCGCATCGGCGACCACGATGCCGATCTGGTCGTCAAAGATCTTCACCCAATCGTAGTAATCGCCCGAGACTTCCTCGGTGGGAAACACGTATGCGCTGATGTCAAAATTCTTTAGTTCCGGATCGCGGTCCGGCAACAACTCCAGTTGTACCTGCCGAGCGATCTCAAGCTGGGCCTCGAGGCGTTTCTTCTCGACCATCTGCTCGTGCAGCCGTACCTTCTCAATGATGATCGCTACATGGGATGCCAAAAGGTTAAGAACCCCGAGATCGTCTTCGCCATACTCCGCTAAATGATCACTTTCCAGGTCAAAAACGCCGATCACCCGCTCGTTTGAGATGATCGGGGCGACCATCTCGGAACGCGTCCGGCTACGGGCTTCGAAGTACCGTGAATCTAGGGATACATCTTCGGAAATGATCGGCTTTCCGCTCTGTGCGACCGTTCCAAGAAACCCTTCACCCATCCGCAGGCGCGGCTCGACGAGTCGAAAACTGATGTCGTATCCGCGAATGACCTTCGATTTGAAGATGTATGGATCTTTGCTGTCCGCACCGAACTCGATCAGGTAAATTCCCGCGGCATCGTACGGGAGGAGCGACCCAAGAGTGTCCATCACCAGGTTCAGGACCTCGTCCAGATCGAGCGACCGACTGATCGTATTCGTGATGTCGAGAAGAAGCCGCAGTTTATCTTCCGTGGACAGAGCACGGTCCGGTCGCGAAGGTTTGTTGCCTGTGTCGTTCATTCACCTGTGTTCCAAGCTTCCGCCGAACACATTATCTTTATAGCTGCTCCAAAGACGTGAGATCTTGAGCCGATATTCGACCAGTGCCCGGCTTACATTGAAATGTCTCGCGATCTCCGCCACGGTCAACCCGTCTAAGACCATCCGTTTGATGGCAGTATATGGAAGCAAAGCGGCTGCGCCTGTACCGTAGGCTTCTTCTTCGATTTCCTGGCGGTAGTCTCGGGCGATAGTTTTGCCGTCCTTGTTCGTGTTCTTGATCGCCAACCGGCTGGGTTTGTGACCTAGGAAAACATGACTCACTTCTTCCATCAGTGTAGCATTGTGCCTATTCTTCCCGTGTTTCGGATTGAGGATTATTAGCCGCCAACCGTTTGGAAGTTTGATCGAGGCAGCGCCGCCGGACCAATCGTCCTTTCCGATCTCCAGCAGCTGCCTCTTTGTAGTTTCAGTGAGCCCATCGATCTCATCGAACGACGGGATCATCAGTTTCGCGTATTTCGCCAGAGCAAACGGATCAAGAGGTTCGTCGTCAAATCGGAGTCCGGCAAAGTCCCTTAGTGCCAGGGCCCGGATCTCATGATGGCGGCCTTTCTGAGTCGGCGGAAGTTGATCCGTATCCATAGCGAAAAGGCGAGAAGCCCGACCAAGCGGGTAGGGCTCCTAAAACAAACGGTAATTTTCCAATGTACTAAACGACCTTAAATTCCGAATCGACGTCCTCGGTCGAAAGAGCCACGCGATAATTCTTTGACTGCTTTTGCTTCGTGATCAAGAGATCGTCTTTGGTTTTGAGAAGATCGGTTCGGTTATACACCGAGATCTCGAAATTGTAGCCGTGTGTGATCGCATCCTTCGGGCACGCTTCGACGCAAAATCCGCAGAAGATGCACCGACCGTAATCGATGTTATAAACTTTTGCGAATCGCTCATCCCGGCCGATCCGATCTGCATAGGGACGCGGATCGGTTTCGGCTTCGATATAGATACAATCCGACGGACACGCAGCGGCACACAGGTAACAAGCTACACACTTTTCCTTGCCTGCCTCATCCACATGAAGCAGATGCATACCTCGGTAGCGCGGCTGCACCGTAACCGGATCCTCAGGATATTGGACGGTCCACTTTTCGCGCGGGATCTCGGAAAGGGTCCGCTTCATCCCTTTCACGACCGCGACGGTTGATTGAATTACGTCTGAAATTAACGACATTACGATCAAGTTTACCGCGATCTTTGCCCGATTGCGAAAAGCCC
>JBEBGW010000022.1:0-23001 GCA_040081025.1 Pyrinomonadaceae bacterium
ACACTGCGGGTGATGCCCTCATCAATGCGCTTGCTCAGCGCGATCGGAATAGCTACTCCGACGATGAACAGGAAGAATGGAAAGATGTAATCGGTCGGCGTTATCCCGTGCCACTCGGCATGTTTAAGTGGGCCGTAGATCGTTGACCACGTGCCGGGATTGTTGACGAGCGTCATCCCCGCGATCGTGATGCCACGAAACACGTCGAGCGAGATCAGTCTTTCCTGGTTGAGATTCTCGGACATTCTCTATTCGGACGCTCGAACTCCCGCGGCCGCGTCGACCAGTTTTCTAACCCCATTGACGCTTACGAACTCGACCGCAGCCTTCGGCTTCGCGATGGCTTCGAGTTCAGCAATCCGTGCCGCTCGCCATTCGGCGGTTTGCGACGAGCCGTTGGTCAACGCAATGATCGCTTCGAGCGCGATGCGGTTTAGGGCCCGGAGATCTTCGGGTAACTGTCGCGCTTCTGCTAGTGCGGGGGAACTTGCTACCGTCGCCGCGAGTCTATCTTCGTGCCTCTGCCAACTCTCGACCATCGACCTCAGTTCAGCGAGAAGTTCGGCGCGGTTGCCGCCAGCGATAAATCGCTCGACCGCACGGTTGAATATTCGGGCGTTCGGAGCGTCTGGCTGAGCCGCGTCAATGAGGCCGGTCAGCGGCGACAGCATTGTCTGCGGACGGGCCTGATAGCGTTTGTATTCCTTGACTGGTTCTATCAGTGAAACAAGCGTCTCTAGAGCGGCTGTGTCTTTGCCCATCGCCAATCGACGAAGCAGTACTTTCTGATTCCGAATGTGCGTGAGGCCTAGCTCTTCGAGTCGGATGGAAACCACCTCGAGCCGGCGATACATATCATCGACGTCATTCACCTCGCGGGGGGACCATAGGCGTTCCGCGATCGCAGCGGTTCGCGGCCAGATGCGCGAATCGATCGTCTCGGCCGACACCCATTCGGCCCACATCGTCGCTTCGCCGCCTAAAACTCGCTTCTGCTCATCAGTCGAAAGCGTTGTATCGGCGGGCAGCGGGTCGACCACGTAGTGCTGCGACGCGGAAAACACAAGATCAATGTAATACCCGTTCGAAAGGACACCCTGAAAGCCTTGCTTTGCCGCATCCGCGAGGGCCTTCTGCCCACGCCACGAATGGATCACGACGTCCTTCGGAAGATCAGGTTGAAAGATCTCGTCCCAACCCATCATTACCTTGCCGTTCTTCTGTAGGAACTTCAGTAGCCGCTTGTTGAAATAGGTCTGAAGTTCGTGATTATTTTTGATTCCGTTCTTCTTCATGAACGCTTGGATATTCGCGTTCGCATCCCACTGTTTGCCCTCGTTCTCGTCGCCGCCGATATGCATGTACGCGTCGGGGAAAAGTGCGGCCATGTCAGCAAAGAATGGTTCGAGCAGTTTGTACGTCTTCTCGTTCGTCGGGTCCAGCGTTGGATCGAAGATACCCGGCCGCCGCTCGATCGTGTACGGGCCCGGACCGCTGGCGATCTCGGGGTGGCTTACCACCCACGCGGTTGCATGTCCCGGCATGTCGAATTCAGGCATTACGCGGATGCCGCGATCGGCGGCGTATCGGATAATGTCGCGGATCTCGGCCTGTGTGTAGAAAAGCCCGTCTGAACCCTGAAGGTAAAGCTCGGGGAATCTCTTTGTTTCTACGCGGAAGCCTTGATCTTCGGTTAGGTGCCAGTGCAGGACGTTCAACTTCACCGACGCCATTCCATCAAGCGTTCGTTTGATGACCTCGACCGGCTGAAAATGCCGTGCCGAATCGACCATAAGCCCACGCCAAGCAAAACGCGGCCTATCGGAAATAGAGACGGCCGGAAAATAGAAACCGTTCGCATCACCTTCCAAAAGCTGCAAGAGCGTCTCAAGCCCGCGCATCGCTCCGACTGAATTCGGTGCGTTCAGTTTTATTCCGGTCGGAGAGATGTCGAGGGTATAAGACTCGTCGTCGCCGAGTTTCGGGATCGCGTTTCCAGTCGACGCGGTCTCTACCAACAGCGTCGGTGTCGCTGCAGTGGACTGCTCCCTGACGAACTCAAATATTGTTCGCCCTTCAAGCCGACGCATGACCCGTGACACGTATTGCTTCGTCCGTTCATCAGTTTGCCCGGCCAGTTTGAAGGAGAAGTTCTTATCTACCGGAAGCCGTCCATCGCGCCAAGCGACACTCGCGGGCACCGGCATCAGATCTCGGCGAGCAGCCTCCAGGGAACCTGAGCTTTGGGCGATAGCGGAAGCTTCGCAAAGCAATAGAAGGGTCGCGACGAGAATAGATCTGTAGTGTCTAACGAACATATTCAAAAGTTATTTCTCTGCTTTGGTCTCACTGAATTTGTTCACAGCGGCCTGCATGCAATTTGAGATAGCTGTCGTTCCTTTGTCGAACATGGCGAAGCCGCCGTCCCATTCCCACCATGCGTTGGGAATGTCGAGCTTGCCGAGCGCCGCATAAAGAACATCGGCATGTCGACACCTGTCATCCATCGCGGCAAAATTGCCGAACGATCCGAACTCGCCTAAGAATATCGGAACATCATTCTTCACCGACCAATTCTTCGCGGCTTTCAGATCATCGAACATTCTCGACGCTCTCGAATCATCCGAATACGCTTTGATCCGTTCTTCGATCCAAGTACCTTTTGCCGTTATAGGAACCTCGATCTTTTTCTTGTTTGAAGGAAACGGCAGTCCCCGAAGCTCGGGCAAGCCGGCGGATGACCACGTTGCACCTTGATGAGTGAAAATGAACGGATCGTAATAATGGAAAGTATAGATGATGTTCTTGTCCGCAAACGGCTTCGAATCGATCATCGCCTGACGCGAATTCCAATCATGGAAACCAACCATCAGCGTGTGATCCGGAGCAACCTGTCTGACGGTTTTGATCAGTTCCACTGCCTGTGTCCGCCAGTCTTCCGCTTTGATGTCGTGCGGTTCGTTTCGCAGCTCAAAGAACGTCTTCTCCGGATCAAGACCCTTATATCGATGTGCGATCTCCTTCCAGATCCAGGCGAGCCTCTCGGTCGAATCGGCTCCTTTTATCGTCTTGTCGAACTCGACGTGATGGAGGTCGATGATGACGAAGAGTCCTTCACCAAGTGCCTCGTCGATGAATTTATCCGCGATCTCAAGACCTTTGGGAGTCGTCCAGCGATACGGCTGTTCGTAACTCGCCCAGGCGCCAAAGTTGATCGGTATGCGGACCGTCTTGAACCCTGCTTGGGAAATGCTTTTGAAGACACCGAGTTTCATTTCCGCCTCGGCCGGTTTCATAAAATCCGCGTAGCTCTTTTCCTTCGTGCCGAGCCACCAATTCTCAAGGTACGAGAAATTCATCCCGAGTCCGAGCTTTTTCGCACGCGTCTGCGCGGGCGTGTTCGCGAGTATCGGCATACCCGCGAACACAATCAGCAAGAGGACTGCAGCGATTCCTTTCATAAAAGCGGACGACTTATCGCAGCGTAAACTTCTCTGCTAAGCCGCCAACCATGACCGTAAAGTCTCCCGGCTCGGCAACCGATCGATTGTTCGCATTGATAAACGAAAGGTCGTTACGAGACAGTGTGAACGTCAGCGTCTTAGACTGATTTGGTTCGAGATAGACCTTGGCGAATCGCTTCACACGTTTACCGGCCGGAACAAGCGTCGCGGCTTCGTCACGCAGATACAAGATCACGGTCTCTTTTCCTGCTCGCGATCCCGTATTCGTCACCTTCACCGAGACATTGACGTTGCCCATCGGACCAACCGCCCGCGGCGAGACATTGAGATCACTGTACCGATATGTCGTGTAGCTCAGGCCCGAACCGAACTCGAACTGCGGCTGCGTAGCGACGTTGCCGAACGTGGTCGCCTCGACCTCGAAGATCTTGTGGTCGTAAGTCAGATGATTGTTGGTCGAACGCGGATAGGTGAACGGCAGCTTGCCGCCCGGATTGTAGTCGCCGAAGAGCACATCTGCTACGGCTCGCCCGCCTTCGTCGCTGGGGTTATAAGCGAGCAATATCCCTTTCACCTTATCTGCGATCCGGGCAATCAGACGCGGACGTCCCTCGACCAATACGAGGATCACAGGCTTACCGGTTGCAATTATCTGCTCGGCAAATCGGAGCTGTGTTTCAGAAAGTGTGAGATCGGTGATGTTACCCGGCGTTTCCGTGTACGAACCTTCGCCAAGGCACAGTACTACGTAGTCCGAATCCTTGGCCTCTTCGACCGCTTTCGCCACGTCGACTTCGACATCGTACATCACAGGAGTTCCGCCGACGGACGTGTTCGGCGGACGAGTCAGTGCCGTGCCCTGACGGAATTCAAATCGGCGATCGCCTACCTTCTCCTTGATCGCCTGCTGAATCGTCATCTTGTTTGTTGGATAAAGCGATGGGTCCGAACCCTGCCAGGTCCACGTCCAACCGTTGTTCAGAGCGATCAGCGAATCCGCCGTCGGCCCCGTCACGAGCACTTTCTTGTTTTTCGGCAGCGGCAGGATGTTGCCCTCGTTCTTCAACAACGTCATCGTCTCGCGGGCGGCCTGGAGGCTCGCTTCGACGTATTCGGGCTTATTGAAATTATTCTTCACGGCGGGATTCGGCATCGGATTTTCGAATAGTCCTAATTCGAACTTCACTCTCAGAATGCGGCGAACCGCATCGTCGATACGGGTCATCGGAACCTTGCGCTCTTTTACGAGTTCGATGAGATTGTCGCTGAAGCTGAAGCTGTTCGGCACCATGCTCATATCGATGCCGGCCATGATCGCCATTCGCGTGGCTTCTTTTTCGTCCGGCGCGACTCGCCATTGGGTTACAAGTTTCTTGATGTCTTCCCAGTCGGAAACGATGAACCCGTCAAACTTCATCTCGCCCTTGAGGATATCCGTGAGCAGATGCTTGTTGGTGTGTCCGGGAACGCCGTTGATCTCCGCCGAATTCACCATCACGGTACGAGCACCAGCTTTGACAGCTGCTTCGAACGGCGGCAAGAAATATTCGCGAAGATGATTTTCGGGGATCCACGCGGGTGTGCGATCGCGGCCGCTAACGGGAACGCTGTAGCCAACGTAGTGTTTTAGGCTCGACGCTACCGAAACATCGTCGGCGACATCCTTCCCCTCAAGCCCGCGAACGAAGGCAACGCCCATTACGGACGCAAGATATGGATCTTCGCCGAACGTCTCCCAGAAACGCGGCCAGAGCGGCTGTCGTCCGACGTCCAGCACCGGCGAGAAGCTCCAGGGGATCGCTGCTGCTCGCGTTTCCTTCGCGGCGATCTCGGCCGACCTCTGCATCAGACGCGGATTCCACGATGCTCCCATTCCGATCTCCTGCGGGAACAGCGTCGCGCCGTGAACGTAGTTCGCTCCGTGGATCGAATCGATCCCGTAGATGACCGGTATCTTCAGTCGTGTTTTCTGAGCCGAGGCCTGTATAGACCCTATGATGTCATGCCACTTGTTCACCGACAGGGCATGGCCGCTCACGTTCAGGATCGAACCGACCTTATACTGAACTATCGCCTTCTCGAGCTTTGCCGCGTCGATCGCGATGTTCGAATCCGAGCCAGACGTGATCTGGTCGATCGCTAGCTGCGTCATCTGTCCGACCTTTTCCTCGATCGTCATCCGCCTTAATAGCGCTTCGATCTGCGTCGAATAGTTACGAAGCCGCGGCCGTTGCCCGGCACTGCGAACATACGCGTCGCTATCCAGGACATCCTGATAAACAGGGTCATTCGGGCCTTGCGCAAGACTTTGTTGCAGAGGTAAGCAAAAGATCTGGAGGCATATTACAGCCATCAGCAGCAGCGATGTTTTTCTCATTGCGTCAGTTTCCTTTTTTTGGAGAAGAATCTGTAAAGATGAGTAAACATTCTATGTTAACTCACCCGAACACATCAAGAGCAATCCTAGCGCTAACGACGATACGTCGGGAATTTGTGTGACTTTCCCAGTATTTTGCCAGATCCTGCGCAAAGAACCGTGACCTCGTATCTTGGCGCTTATTTGCTCAATCTAAAAACCACCACGTCGTGCGCTCCGATCGGGACATCAGTGGCATCTGCCGTGGTACCGATATCCGCTTTTTTCCACAGATCACGGACCTTGTAAGTGGCCTTCCGGGCGTCGAGCTGCCGCTGAGCGAAGTCGTCCTTTATGAAATGCTCCTTCCAGTTGAACACGATCTTCCTGGGCTCGTTATTGCGATTTAGAAAACAGATCGCCCACGCATCGTTTGACAGGGGCTTGGCCCATATTTCGACGCCGTCTTCCGAGATCGCGGGGAAGCCGCTAATACCGAGCGGATCCTGATCGATCGCAATCACGTCCTTATTGGTAAGAATTTCACGTGTGGCATTCGACATATTCCTAACATCGCTTCCGGCGATCAACGGAGCCGCTAGCATTGCCCACATCGAAAAATGTGCCCGGTCCTCGGTGTGGCTCATGCCGTTTCCGACTTCCATCATGTCGGGATCATTCCAGCGCCCGGGGCCGGCATGAATGCGTAAGCCCTTCTGTTTGTCCAAAATACGCATTATCCCGAAACTGGACCACGTTCCGTGGTTCTTTTCGCAGTCCCAGCAGGCGGTGATGTCGCCCGTGGTCCGCCAGAGATGGCCGATATTTTTCGCCCACTCCCACGGCTTGTTGTCACCCCACTCGCAGATGCTGAAAACCACAGGGCGGCCTGCGCGTTGAAGAGCATCACGCATCGTCGTGTACGCGCCGATGGGATTTAACCCCTCGCTGTTGCACCAGTCGTACTTGAGATAGTCGACGCCCCACGATGCGTAGACAAGCGCATCCTGATACTCGTGACCGCGGCTCCCGGGACGGCCCCCGCAGGTCTTCGTCCCGACGTCCGAATAGATACCGAATTTCAATCCCTTCGAATGAATGTGGTCGCCGAGCGCCTTCATTCCAGACGGGAAGCGTGCCGGGTCCGGCTGAATAAATCCTTTGGCGTCCCGCTCACCGTGCCAACAATCGTCAATTATTACGTACTCGTAACCCGCCGCTTTCATGCCGCTTTTGACGATATTGTCCGCCGTCTCGCGGACGAGTTTCTCATCCACATCGCAGCCGAACTTGTTCCAGCTGTTCCAACCCATCGGCGGGGTAAGCGCCAGATTCTCAGCCTTCTGCGGGCTCACGAGATGAAACGCCAGCAGAACGAGAATAATCAACCCTGCGATTTTCATCATCGATAAAAAGACCGCATCAATTGGGACGCTTTTCAGCCTCGACCTTTAAAGCCGCGGTCAGCCGAATCAATTTCTTCAGGTCCGCGTGTGCCCGGGCGTTGTCATCGACATTCGAGACCTGCGGATTTGTGAACATCGGATTTGCAACGAACGCGGCGAGCGTATCATCCTGCGCAACGATCATCGATCGAAGGTCGTGCGGCAGAGGCTCGGGCGTCGGCTCAACTTTCGCCGGCTGGTCCTTCTGATCCTTTGGCTTCTTCTTTGTCTTAGGCTCTTCGACGATCGGGAACAGATTGCCCTGAAGCCGCGTCGCGTTCGCGTTCATTACTACAGCGACTGTGGCGATCTTTGCCGTGTCGACCTGCTTCCCCTCGCTGTAGATCTTTCGGATCTCGTCCTGCCGAAGCTGCAGCCCTTCAAAATCTTCTTTGACCTCTGCGAACTTGTTGGGCGGCATCGTAGCGGTGGGATTCTTCGGATCGGGCTTCTCCGCATCGCGTTTTACTCGCTCGAGTTCAGCCGAACGGGTCTTCATGCTGCGGTCCATGGGACCCCGATCACTTGCACCTGCAGGAGCCTCTTGCTGTGCCGACGCCGTCGATACGACAACCGAAACAACCGCGATGGACATTAACATTCCTATTCTCTTCATAGCTCTACTCCTAGAAATTATGGGCCCGACTTCAGGTAGTCTTGCCTGCTGACGATCCCCGAACCCTTCCGAATGGTCAGAATCTTTCCAAACTCTGCGCCGCGAATCTGTTCGATAACGCCGTCGTCCCATCGTACAGTAAGCGACTCGACCTTCTCCTCTTCTGGCACGCCGAAATGGAGCCGAAGATCGTTCTGTGATAAGTAACTCGCACCGGCCTCGACATTCCGTATCATCGACCGTTTGTCGGTCTTTAGGATCGCTCTCGCCCCGATCGAAAACTGATTGCTTCCCGCCTGAACGACTTTCAAAGTGAGGCTTTTGTTCTTGTTCGACGTCGTGTTGATCAGCACCGTCGGAACCTCGCCAACGTTGTTCACTATCGCATCGATCCGGCCGTCATTGTTCAGGTCGCCGAACGCGAGACCCCGTGCGGACTTCGGCGTGATCTCCCTAAGATGTGCTTGAGTCGAGATCTCCTCAAACGTTCCGTTGCCGAGGTTTCGATGCAGAAGATAGTCCTGGGCAAAACCAAGCTGCGAATCGCCCTTGATAAAATCAACCTGCGGGTAAACGTGGCCGTTCACGACCAACAGATCGAGAAGTCCGTCATTATCGAGGTCGTAGAATCCAGTTCCCCATCCTACATACGGGATGCTGGGCGCGCCGACCTTGGACTGCAGCGACACATCCAGGAAGCCTTTCGCACCTAGGTTTTTGTAGAGCGCATTGGGCTCCTTGTCGAAATTTGTGACAAAAAGGTCGAGAAGGCCGTCGTTGTCATAATCACCGAAGGTCACACCCATCGAACCCTGCTCGTCACCTGTACCGCTATAACCCGTTCCTGATTCGAACGTCAAGTCAGCGAAGGTCCCGTTCCGCTGATTCTTGTAGAGATAATTGGGCGTTTCGTCGTTCGCCACGTAAAGATCGAGCCATTCGTCGTTATCATAGTCGGCCCAGATCGCTCCTAATCCGTAGTAACGTTTCTCGTCGGAGACGCCCGCTTTTTGTGAGATCTCCTCGAAAGCTCCGTTGCCGCGGTTTCGATATAAAAGGTCCTTCTCGGGCGGCAATCCTCGAGGGCCGCATTGAACTCGGATACCTCGGAAAGAACATGTGGGAGAACTTCCGAATGCCGGTAGGTTGTTGAGGTCCAAAATCACGTAGCCCGGAACGAAAACATCGAGATCTCCGTCGCGGTCGAAATCCGCCCACGCCGCACCGGACATGAAACCGCGACCCTTTAACCCAGACCTTTCTGTCACGTCAGCGAACCTGCAATTCCCGAGCCCTTTGTAAACCGCATTTCCCTCAAAGCCCGTCGCAAACAGATCGAGGATTTTGTCGTTATCAATATCGGCCGCGGTCACCGCCATTCCCCAGCCTTTTCGGCTTAAGCCGGATGCGACGGTCACATCTTCAAAGACTGGCGACTTACTCGTAGCTCCGTTCACCTGCTTATAGAGAGTTATGAACGGATCGCCGCCCTTCTTGAAGCGTTCGACCGACGAGCCTACGACAACTGCGGCATCCAGATAATCATCGCCGTCACAGTCGAAAACCGCCGCACCGCCGCTTATCGATTCAATGATGTAGCGATTCTCGGGCGTCGATACGTGCTTGACCGTCATTCCACTCGCCGCCGACCCGTCCGCGAACATCGGCCCCGCATACTGCGCTGCCACCGCCTGACAGGCGATGAAGAGAAGAGTGGTTGTGCTGACGATACGAGTCATTCGCAAAACAATATCGATTATTTAGCCTTGGACACCGGGCGGATCTTTTCGAAAGGGACGATTCCCGAACCTTCGAGGATCGCGTGGATCTTGTCGGCCGGGACATCCTTTAACGTTTCGACGCGACCCGAGGGCCATCGGATCTCGATGAGGTCAGCCTTTGCCGCTTTGCCAAGTCCGAAATGCACCCGCAAATCGTTCTGGGACAAATAGCTTCCACCGCTGCGGATCTCCTCCGTCTGCGTCACGCCGCCGGCAACCAGCTTCACCCGAGCACCGATCGCCAGCGGAGTGCCCTTAATCGCTCCAAGTTCGAACTTTATCCAATGGTTACCGTTGCCGCCTTCATTTCGAAGGACCGATGGCGTAGCGTCGAGGTCGCCGACTACAACATCGATGTTGCCGTCGTTATCCAGATCGCCAAAAGCAGCTCCCCGCGACGCACGCTTTTCCACAAGAGCCGGCCCGGACTGTGAACTGGCCTCGCAAAACGTGCCGTTCCCAAGATTTATATGGAGCAGCTTGCTTTGCTTGTATCCGAGCCCGGACGAGATCTGATCCATCTGCGGATAGACGTGGCCGTTGACGACTAGCAGATCGAGCCAGGTGTCGTTGTCCAGATCGAAAAAACCAGTGCCCCAGCCAACGTAAGGCCGTGAGATCTGTGCGACTTTCGCAGTGAACGAGACATCCGTAAAGTTGTAATTTCCGTCGTTTCGATAGAGCACGTTGTACTCGTCGACGAAGTTAGTCACGAAGATCGAGAACCTACCGGTGTGCAGGTAATCGCCGATCGCAACACCCATGCTCCCCTGCTCCGAGCCGTCGCCGCTGACCGCCGTACCGGACGTAAGCCCGACATCGGGAAACTTCGGATGCTCGTTGCGATAGAGGAAATTAGCCGTCGAGTCGTTCCCGACGTAGGCATCCAGCTTGCCTCGGTTTCCGAGGTCCGACCACACGACCTGCATGCCATAGAACCCGCCTGCGTCTTCAACTCCCGCTTGCTTCGTAATGTCGGTGAACGTTCCGTCGCCGTTGTTGCGGAACAAGCTGTCTCCCGCTCCCTTGAGTCCACGCGGTCCGCACTGCACATCGATGCCGCGAAATGTACACGTCGGGAGACTGCCGAAGCCGGGAAGGTCGTTCAGCTTGAAATCGACGTAGTTGGTTACAAAAAGATCGAGATCTCCATCGGAATCAATGTCGCCAAACGCCGCCCCGGTCGACCAGCGTCCGTCGGCCACGCCCGCAGTCTTCGTTGCATCGGCGAACGTTCCATCGCCGTTGTTGCGATAGAGCACATTCCCACCGAGACAGGTGATGTACAGATCAGGCCACCCGTCGTTGTTGTAATCGCCGACCGCCCCGCCCATGGCAAATCCCGGATACGTCGTGCCGGACTTTTCCGTTACGTCGCTGAATGTTCCGTCGCCGTTGTTGCGGTAGAGCGCGCTCGGCGAGCGCTGGCCTTTGAGCGCCATCTCGACCGTCGGAGCGTTCGGAAAATAGAGGTCCTGCCATCCGTCGCGGTCGAAGTCGACCAGCAGCACCCCGCCGCTCATTGATTCGACGATGTATTTTTTCTCCGGAGCTGCGACGTGAATAAACTTGATGCCCGACTTAGAGACAACGTCCGTCAAACGCGGGATCTTCCGTTCGATGCAGATGTTATCCTTTTGGCCAATAGCGTTCGTCAGCGATCCGAAGAGGGCGACGGCCGCCATGATACGTTTTAAGATTCGTTTTCCGGGTATCATTGGGCCCCTTTCCCCCAGACCCCGCGGATCGATTGAAAGATCTCCTGATGCTTTCTGGCGAGGGCCATCTCGCCGATCCGGTTGTAGAGCCTAGCGAGTTGGAAATGAGTATCTCCGTCCTTAGGCGCGAGAGTCGCGGCCTTCTCTAATGAATTCCGCGCCTTTTGGTCGTCGCCCGATTCTAAATAAAGCGCTCCGAGATCTCGAAACGCGAAAGCCTTGTCCGGAGCCCTCTCGATCACCTGTTCGAGCAATGAGATCGCCTTCGCATTCTCGCCCTGCGACTTGAACGAGAGGGCAAGTTGATAGCGGGCTTCACTGTTGGTCGGATCCATCTCGTTGCATTTCGCAAGCTGCTCCTGCGCCTTGGCCGATCGTCCGTTCTGAGCAGCGAAGACCATGCCGAGAGCCAGACAGCCCCGAAAATCATTCGGCCGGACCTGCACGTAACTTCCCAAGGTCGCCTCGGCCGGATCAAGGTTTCCGCTCTGCAGCGAGGCGACACCCAACAGGTATTGATACTCAATATCTCCCGGAACGATTCCCGTGAGCGTCCTGGCCGCTTCAAACGCGAGCACAGGCTTTCCGAGTCGCAGAGTCAACGCCACGAAATCTGCGAGAATGGCCGGGGAATTCGGTGCTACCTCACGAGCCTTGGTGATCGTCTTAAGTGCGGCGGCGTTATTTCCCGACGCGCTCTCAAAATATGCTTGCAATGAAAGGAGTTCCGGTGACAGCGGATCGAGTTTTGAGGCAGCTTGTAGGTGCTGCTTCGCCCGAACAAGGTCTCCAGTGATCACCTCAAGTCGGCTAAGGTTGATCAGAACCTTGCCATCACGCCGAGTCACGGGAACCGCCGAAAGCAGGCCGATCGCATCCTTGAACATTCCGGCTCCGCGCAGGACGTCCGCACATTGTACGGCTAGCGAGGAATTCTGAGCCGCAGCCGTTCGCATCGACGGTACAAGAGATTTAATAGCTTCGAGACGGTTAAGTCGAAGGTAGATCTCGCCGAACAGCGGAAGAGCTGACATACTGCGGATACCCGCGGGAAGCGCCTCGGCGTTCTTAAGCGATCTCTCCGCGTCACCGATCAGAAGATACGCGGCGGCAAGTTCCAGTCGTAGTGTCGGCAGGAGTTTCGGTCCGTCATCTACAGCGTTCAGCAGGCGACGGGCCTCATCGGCGTGCCCCGCAACAAACGCGATCCGCGCGCTATTGATCCCGGCCGCCGGGTTCGTCGGCTCGAGCCCGAGGACGCGTTGATAAAGAGCTCTCGACTCATCGAGCCTTCCCTGACGAAACCGCAGCCGTGCGAGAAGTTCGAGAGTCTTTATGTCTCTCGGATCCTCGATCGCGAGCTGCATCAGTTGGCGGTCAGCGACAGAAAAGTCAGAATTTTCGATCCGGCGTTCGATCTCGGAGTACGCGGTTTCGTGGCCGGCCTTTCGTTGAGGCGCGACATCAACGACACCCAGGCCAAGTGCAATGAGTAAGGGGAATAAGCCAGCGGGCCTAAGGGCCATTCTTTTTCTCTCCCATGCCCGATGTTTCGCTCCGGTTCTCCGCTTTCAACTCGCTGTATCGTTTCAACGCTTTATCCGCTTCTTCGATTCGCGATGCTTTGCGAAGAGCGATACTCAACTGATAGAAAATGTAATCCTTCCTGGGTTCAAGGAGCGCGGCGGTTTGGAGCTGCTCCAACGATTCCCCGATCGCGCCAATTTCGATCAACGCCTTACCCAACTGGTATCGCGCGTCCGCGTAATCGTACTTGAAGCTAATGGCTTCTCGGAGCAGTGTCACGGCTTCGTCGGTTCCAACCTTTCGTTCCAACATCGAATAGGCGAGATGATACTTGGCAAAAGAGCTGTACGGGTCGAGGCGGAGTTCCTCGCGGAATTCCTTCTCGGCGTCCTCAAGACGATTGAGCCGGATGAGTACCTGACCGGCTCCATAATGAATTCCCGGCATCGACGGATCAGCTGCGGCTGCAATGCGGAAGCTAGCCAAGGCCTTCTCAAGCTCGCCGGCAAGCGCGAGGCCCTGTCCGGCGTAATGCAATGCTTGAGCCGACTTCGGATTGGCGTCCGCTATCCTCCGAAAGACGATGGCGGCCTCCGGATGACGGTCGATCTGCACCAACGCGATGCCAAAGAAATATGCGAGTTCAGGGTCATCAGCGAGGTCGGCTTCCACCGGCTTGAGTGTTTCGACCGCCGCCTTAAAATTCTTCCCGAAATAATAACTGACGCCTAGCATGCGTCTCGCCAATTTGTCGTCAGCCTTTGTCTTCAAGTGACGCGACAGCGGGCCGATCGCTTTATCAAATTGATCGGATCGGAAAAGAACAATGCCCCAATTCCGGTCTAATCCCGGAAAGTCTGCCTTCCATCTTGAAGCCGCCGAGAACTTTGCAACGGAATCCTGAACGTGGCCTGTCTGGGTCTCGATCACACCCATGTTGTGATAGGCCTGCGCGACGATGGCACTTAGCTGTACAGCCGACCGCTTCAGGGCCGCCGCCTCAGCCGGCTTGAGCTCGGGCACTGTCCGGTTCGCCTTGACCGTGGGTTCGACCGGGTCCTCTTCGGCCTTGGCGGCACCCACAACGTCGCCAAAGAGCTTTCTGATGTCATCACGAGTCGACTCAAGCAATTGGCCCTGAAGCTTTCGAGCGACCGCCAAATTCTTTTCGGCCTCATCCTTGCGTCCGAGCTTCAACATCAAGCGCCCGAGCAGAAAGTAAGCCCTCCGGATCTGATAGCTGTTTTTACTCGAATCATCGCTGAGTTCGATCGACTTGCGGAGACTCTTCTCACCACCGATCTCGTCGCCCATCTCTATCTGAGATTGACCCAAGAACAGATATGCCGGACCCAGGGCCGGCTTTAGCCGAATAGCAGTGTGCAGCAAACGGATGGCCTTTGGATGGTCCGCATTCGAGGACGCAACGACGCCCGCAAGAAAGTGCGTGTAACCATCGCGGGGGCTTAGCTGGATCTCGAGATCGAATTCCCTTCCTGCCTCCTCAAGCCGCTCGCTTCCACCATGCTCGAGGATAGTGAAGCCAAGATAGAAACGCGCTCCAGGCATCTTCGGGTCGGCTCGAATAGCGTTCCGAAATTCTCTTTCTGCCTCAAGCGGATAGTTGGTCTCTTCGAATGCCTTGCCGAGTATCACATGTAAGGCCGCCTTCTTGTTCACAGCATTCAGAATCTCCTCGAACAAGAGCTTTGCACGGTCAGGCTGCTTCAGCCGGAGGTATGTCATCCCCAACGTGTAAGCGGAATCGAAATCCTGCTTGGCGCCGAAAAGCCGCTCAAGGATAGGCAAGGCTCCCGTGTAGTCGGTTTGCAAATAGAGCAGCTTTGACAAGGCGTCAAGGGCAGCCGGATCTTTCGGCGCGAGGTCGACCGCATATCGAGCCTGGATCGTTCCTTCAGTCAACTCGCCAAGCTGCATTTGAGCAATGGCGAGGCTTGTTCTTGCCTCGACACTGTCGTAAACATCAATGGACTCGACCAGGATCTTCGAGGCTCGCTTTACGTCACCCTCGCTTGCGGCAATATTCGACAGGCGGCGAAGACCGATCGAGACGACCCTTTGGTTCTCCAGACGGGCTTTCTCAAGGTCTCCCGAAAGTTGATAGGTCTCTGCAGCACTGCGATGGCGAGCAAGTTCGTCTTCCGGTGCGATCGAATCGGTTGCGACCTTTACGGGCGTAGCAGTCCTAGCCTGAAACGCCCGGACGTGCAGACAGCATGATGCAAGTAAAAGGCAGAAAAACAGGACTCGAACGGCTTTCATTGAACCTCGGTGAAAACCCGGAATATAGCGAAGAGTTTGTCTATTCTAATTAACAAACGAAAGAAGGTAAAGCCTTTTACGAGCCTTACCTTCTGTCCAACGGTTAAGAACCGGCCTAGAACAAGAACTTCAAGGCGTACTGGATCTCCCGCGGTCCACGTGTACTTCCCGACCTTCCAAAGTTACCCGGTGTTCCTCCTGCGGTAACTCCGGTGATTACATTATTCGTCGGGCTGCAGGGATTGGCCCCGCACGTAACTACCCCGCCGTAGAAGTTGACTCCCATGCTGTCACCACGGAATTGAGTCGTGTTGAAAGCGTTGAACATCTCTATGCGGAATTGAATTCTCGCGGCTTCGCCGAAGAAGCTTTCCTTCAACCAGCCCGGAGCAAAGTTCTTGTAGAGTGAAAAGTCAACGTTCTTGATCGGCGGTCCAAGACAGCGGCCTTTAGAATCAGAGGAAACTGGTTCGCCAATGCGGGTTCCTATTAAAGTGTAGGCTCCGGAGCCGATGATCTGTTCCGGATCGCCCGTGCCTGCGCAGTTGCCCGCGAACAAAGGTCGCTGGTTTGCAACTGATGTCCCCGTACCCGTGAATCCAGCTGTGAAACTCTGAGTAGCTCCGCCTGAATTAATGTAGCTCAAACCCGTCGCACCAATATTCGGAGTGAAAGAGTTTCCGCTTGCGATCTGAACGATCGACGCAAGCTCCCAGCCGCCGAGAACTGTCTGGACGAACTGATTTGAGCTCTTGAACGACGGAAGATTAATGACTGTGTTCGCCACGAAAAGGTGCGGGCGATTGATATCAGATGGTCCGAAGTCGAGGTCTGGATTTGCAGCATCCTGAAGAGCGAAGTCGCTCCTGCCGCCCGATGAATCGCTCAAGCCAAAGTCGGACTTCGAGATGCCGTAAGTATAGGCTGCCTGGAATTGCGAATTCTGCCAGAACCGGGTTTTGAACAACACCTGGAGCGAATTGTAGTCCGCTCTTCCCTTGCGGGCGAACTGGTAAATGCTTCCCCAGCTAGAGTTACCCAAAACGCGGAGGGAATTTACCAGAGCGGTCCCGCCCTGATCCCCTGGAGGAGCGAATGCTGCGGCAATCCGATTCTGCGAAAGTATCGGATTGATGTTGAAGTTCGTCAGCTGGTCGCGCGCTCGGTTACCCACATACGCAACCTCGAGAACACTTCCTTTCCACAATTCCTGGTCAACAGCCACGTTAAACTGCCACGAATATGGTGTCGCCGCTTCCGGATCAAAGGAGTACGCAGGAGCACCTACGGTTGGCGGGCTGTCCAAATTGATCACTCCACCGATATCTAACTGTCGCGTTCCCGACACGCTTCGGATGAACGGCGGGTTGCCGGTCAAAGCCGCCAGAACTGGACTCACTCGTTCACGTAAAAAGAATTGACCGAATCCGCCCCTAATGGCTGTCTTTCCATTGCTGAAGACGTCCCATGCAACACCGATTCGCGGAGCCACATTCTTGAAATTGTTTTTCTTTAGCGAACGGTTGGAAAACTCGGTAGGCGTAGCGGCATTCGCGATGCCGGAGCAGGGATTTGTTCCCTTCGGTACGACCAATCCATTACACGGAACGGCTCCAAGGCTGGGGTTGTACAGTTCCGGGAGGAAAGAGCTGATCTCGTCGTCGCCATCATAGGGCTCGTATAAGATCGAATATCGGGCGCCAAGCTCCAGCGTAAGGTTGGGGCGAACCTTCCACGAGTCGCCAAAATAGAATTCCAGATTCGTGTATTTCGTGTCTGCTACTGCCTGCTTATCCGCTTCACTGAACCCGAAATAGTTACCGCGAGTCAGAACCTCGTAAAGGTTGGCTGCGCCGCCGTCCACATAGGTTCCCGAGCACCAAGTACAAGCACCCCAGAATTGCGGCGTCTCGTTAGACGGACCGGCATCCTCGATCTTCGTCGCTTTGTCAAAAAGAAAGCCAGTTTTTAAGGAATGGTTGCCCATCACCTTCGAGAAGTCATCGCGGATCGAATAAATATCGAGGGAATTATTGAAAGGAGCCTGGGTCCAAAGGTCGGCGCCGCGGTTATTGGTAAACGGAGCCAAGCCGCCCCAGAAAACCGGGTGCGGTCGGTCTACACCATTTACCTTATCGCTGTCGCCAAAGTAGCCGGGAATCGCGGTGTTGATCGCTCGGTTGATGTCCCCGCCCGCTCCGCTAACGATATTGATCCGGTTCGCCGAGTACGAGAATTGGACTTCGTTAACTGCGGTACTGGAAAGAGTCGAAGTAAGTTTGATAGCGGCCTGTTTCGACGGCTGGCTCCACGAGCTCTCGACGGACGGGAACGCATCATCACCCCACAGCCCCGCTCCAAAAAGGATCGGATTTGGATTTGACCAGTGATCCTGAGTGTATCTTCCAAAGATCTGGTTGTTCTTATTGATATTGGAGTCAATGCGGAAGTTTTCTTCACGGAAATCGATCTTCGACGGTAGCGATTCGGACCAGTTATTGCAGTTCCCGTTCATTGCCCTGTTGGGAAGTGGAAAGAGGTTGGCCAGCGCTTGCCCTGCCGGGCTTAAGTTCGCTGGAGCAATCACACCCAAAATTCCGCCATTACACGCGAGTCTCGAGACATCCGAAAAGTTTCCGCTTCTTTCTGCTGCGGTAGGTACGTTTCCGAAGCGAGTAGCTCCGCGAATTTCCTTATTGAATTCCTGTGAATAGAAAAAGAACAACCGGTCTTTAACAATCGGACCACCCAATGACCATCCAAAATCGTTGCGGCGAAGTGCGTCTTTCTTCTCGCCAACCTTGTTGGTGAAATAGTCGGCCGCGTTCAACGCGTCATTTCGGCCGAAGTAGAAAACCGAGCCGTGAAAATCATTCGTACCGCCCCGAGTCGCGAGCGAGATGATCGCGCCCGCTGCCTGGCCATACTCGGGACCGTAACTGTTTCGAAGCATCTTGAATTCCGCGATAGCTTCGATCGACGGATAGAGAAGTACGGTTCGGTTCGACCCAGTATCGTTATTGTTCGCACCGTCTGTCAGGAACAGGTTGCTCTGTGCCGAGTTTCCGTTAACCGAAAAATCGACACCTGAGAATAGTCCTTTGTTCTTGCTGTCGAAGTTATTCTGCGGGGCGACGCCCGGCTGCAACTGCGTCAACTGAACAAAGCTGCGGCCATTCAGCGGAAGTTCGCGCACCTGCTGGCCATCGACGACTTCGCCGATCGCGCCGGTCTGGGTCTCCACCTGAATTGCATCCGACTGAATGGTCACGATCTCCCCGACCGCACCGATCTCAAGCTTGAAGTCCTGGCGGGTTACCGATGCAACGTTAACGGTCACGTTCGGCGATACGCTCTCTTTGAATCCGGTTCCCTTGACGCTGACGCGATAGGCTCCGATCGGAAGATCCGTGATGCTAAAGTTTCCGTCTTCGTTCGTCGTCGCTTCGCGTTGCAAGTTGATGCCCGTTTGCGTCGCAGTAACAGTAGCGCCGACAACGGCCGCTCCATTAGGGTCGGTGACGGTGCCCGTCAATTGACCGGATGTGCGCTGCGCGGAAACGAGTCCGGCGGACATCAGGATAAGCGCCGGCAAAACGGCGATCGATACGAATCGCAAAAAGGTACGTCGCGCTGAAAACGCTTTGCGTCCTTCGAAAAAGTTGAGCATAGGAACCTCCAGTTCGCCTATCGGCTAGCTGTTTAAGTTGCAGGTGATCGCAGGAACTTTGATCCGATCATCCTGTTGGTCGCAAGTTCTAATACTGCTAACAATTGACCTGATTTTGTATTGAGAAGATAGCTCGACGAGCGGTACTTTTGCCGAACGTCCAAACAAAAGTACAGCGAGACCTAAATCTTGTCAAGCGATTTATGTGAACAAAGTGCTAATTTTGGAAAAAATAATTGGTATGACCAATTGAAGGCATTGGAACGGTCTAGAATGAGATAGAAGCGAACTTGTCCGCAAGCACTAAACTGAAGGCCCCGAGCAATCCGGGCTCTCCGCCGAGCGAAGATGGAAGGATCTTTGTTTGATGTATTCCCTGACAGATCACCCCATCAGCAGCAGCCTGTATTTCCTCCGCTATGAGCGGCCAAGCATTGACGATGGTTCCCCCGACAACTATCGCTTCGGGGGAAAGTCCCTGGATCAGGTTGCCCATTCCGAGGCCGATAAATCGTGCAGTTTCCTTTAGAGCTGCGATCGCGTTCTTGTCGCCTGTCTGAGCAAGTTTCACAAGGCAGCCGAAAGTCATCTCTTCATTAGAACTCCCCGCAAGCTTTTCAAAGCGAGTTAGCGCCGATCTCTCAGATGCAAACGCTTCCCAGCATTCGCGACTGCCAGTAGCACATTCGGTGGGCGCGTCTGTGCCGATCCGCATGTGGCCGAACTCGCCGGCGACGCCGTTCGGCCCGCGATAGATCTGTCCGTCAAAAACGATGCCGGTTCCGATCCCGTTTTCGATAAATACAAGAATGAAGTCGCGAACATCGCGAACCTCAAGGCGTCCGAACCAAAGTTCGGCGAGTGCCGCGGCATTCGCATCGTTCTCAACCATTACGGGCAATGACGTACTCGCGTGGATCCGCTCGGTGATCAATGGATCTCGCCAGGTGAAATGGGGGCTGAAGAGAATATGCTCGTTCTCGGAATCGACGAGAGCAGGAAGGCTGAGGCCAATACCTTCGATCGTTCCCTCATACTTCTTAATAAGCTCCTGAACCGCTGCGATGATCCGATCGGTCGTGCGTGATTCGTCACGGTCGGTCAAAAACTCTTCCTTGTCGAGGATCCGACCCGTCAGATCGCAGCAGCCGACTGTCGTCTTGACCGTACCGAGATCGACACCGATCGCGACTGGACGTGCCGATCGAAGCGTCAGAAGCGCCGGCGGCCGGCCTCCGGATGATTCTCCGAACACTTCTTTAATGAGATTGAAATCGGTAAGTTCCTTGACGATGTGCGAGACGGTCGATCGTTGGAGGTCGGTTTCCTTTGCAATATCCGCCCGAGAGATCGGACCTTTTTCGCGAACATAATTGAGGACTATCTGCCGATTTATATCGCGGATCGTGTTCGAGCGGGCGACGCTAACCTTTTTTAAGTCGATCCGTCTCATATCATCATTAGTTATACATCATCGAAAATTATGTTCAAACCTAATGCCGAATTCGGTTATACATCGCTCACTTTGCAGGAATCGGTTTTGGGTGTAATTTACGTTGTACATTCTGTCTGGCCCCTGAACAAAAGTATATGCGTGCGAAATCCTGTTTTGTAATTCTGGTCGCCTGCTGCCTTGCGGGACTCTCGACCTTTGCTTTGGGCCAGGCTGCAAAAGAGATATTTTCCGATGAGTTCATTAGTCAGCGCATCGCTTCGTTCGACTCTTCCAAGTGGACCGCCGAGACGGGCGGCGGCGGATGGGGCAATGAAGAACTCCAGTACTACACGGACAGGACCGATAATGTCCGCGTCGATGGAAAGGGCAATCTAGAGATCCGGGCCGTTCCAGTCGCGCCCGACAATACCCTTGATTGCTGGTATGGAAAATGTCGGTACACCTCAGCTCGTTTGATCACCAAAGGAAAGTTTCAGTTCACGTACGGCCGAGCCGAGGCTCGGATTCGCGTGCCGGAAGGTGCGGGTGTTTGGCCGGCATTCTGGATGCTAGGCAGCGATATCGATCACGTCGGTTGGCCGGAATGCGGCGAGATCGACATCATGGAGTTCATTGGCAAAGAACCGTCGACGGTTTACGGAACTCTACACGGACCCGGCTACTCCGGCGGCAAAGGAATCAGCCGTTCGATTTCGCTTCCTGAGTCTCAGAAAGTAGCGTCCGGGTTTCACGTTTTCGCAGTCGAATGGGAGCCGACACAGATCCGATGGTACTTCGACGGGAAGGTTTACAGCACTCTTACTACCAAGGACATCCCGAGCGGTTCACGGTGGATTTTTGACCGTCCGCACTTTCTGATACTCAATTTTGCGGTTGGCGGAAAATGGCCAGGCAGTCCGGCGGCCTCGACCAAGTTTCCCCAATCGATGCTCGTCGATTACGTTCGCGTCACGTCACTCAGACAAGATTAAGTTATGAAAACTCGAAGGTACCGAATCCAACTCTGGTCGTTCGCGCTCCTTTTCACGATCGCGTCGCTATTTACGAACCTTCCTATCACGCGTGCGCAGACACTTCCTTACCGCGACCGTAGCCTGAGCATCGATCAACGAGTGGCTGATCTGCTCGGACGAATGACGCTTGAGGAGAAGGCCGCGCAGTTGATGTGTCTGTGGATGGAGAAGCCGAACGACAACAGCCGGGTGCCGAAATCACAGCAACCACTGGGCGGCGAATTCTCGGCTGATCTTGCCAAGCAAAAGATGCCGCACGGGATCGGGCAATTTGCGCGGCAGCGGGAATATCGCGGGGCCCGTCGGTCCGCCGAGTACGCCAATCAAGTGCAGCGTTGGCTGCTCGACAACACGCGGCTCGGAATTCCGGTAGTATTTCACGACGAGATCCTGCACGGTCTTATGGGCGAAGGAGCGACTGTCTTCCCGGTACCGCTCGCGCTCGCTTCGAGTTGGGATCTCGATCTGGTTCGGCAAGTTTTCACGACCGGAGCGCGGCAAACGCGAGTCCGCGGCACCCACCACGTCCTAGGTCCCAATATGGACCTAGCCCGAGATCCTCGCTGGGGACGGACCGAGGAGACGTACGGCGAAGATCCGTATCTCACGTCTGAGATGGTGGTCGAGGTCGTGAATGCGCTTCAAGGCCCGGTTACATCGAGCCGTTCGCTACTCGGCGAGATGAATGTGGTCGCGACGGGCAAGCATTTCGCAGGCCACGGCCAGCCCGAGAGCGGAACCAATATCGGCCCGGTCAACATCTCTGAAAGAACATTGCGCGAGACGCATTTGCAGCCGTTCGAATCGGCTGTAAGGCGAGCGCATCTGATGAGCATAATGCCGGCCTATCACGAGATCGACGGCGTACCGGCGCACGCGAATCGATGGCTGCTGCATGATGTTCTCAGGAATCAGTGGGGCTTCGACGGCGTCGTCGTGTCGGACTATTACGCGAACACCGAACTCATCAAGAGGCACAGTGTGGCAGCCAACGAAGCCGACGCGGCAAAGCAAGCGCTCGAAACTGGAGTCGATGTGGAGCTTCCCGATCCGGCGGTCAACAAAACGCTTGTCGAACAGGTCCGATCAGGGCGGATCTCGCAGACTATCTTGGATACCGCCGTCGCTCGCGTATTGCGTCAGAAGTTTCAGCTTGGCTTGTTCGAAAATCCATTCGTCGACGCAGCAAAGGCCGATCAAATGACGGATACAGCCGAGGATCGACGGCTCGCGGCCGAAGCTGCTCGCCGATCGATCGTGCTGCTGAAGAACGACAAAAATACTCTGCCTCTCGACCGAACCAAGATCAAGAGCATAGCGGTGATCGGCCCGAACGCTGCACGCGCTCACTTAGGCGGATACACCGACCCTAATCCGCCTCGGACGGTCAGCGTTCTCGACGGAATCAAGGCGAAGGTTGGGACATCAGTAAAAGTAAACTACGCGGAAGGCGTGAAGATCACCAAAGAAGGCGGCAATTGGTTTACCGATACAGCGACGCTAAACGACGAGGCCAGCGACCGAAAGCTGATAGCCGAGGCGGTTGCAACTGCGAAGCTGTCGGACGTTGTGGTCCTTGTGATCGGCGGCAACGAAGATACGAACAAAGAAGGCTGGGCGGACAATCACCTCGGCGACCGCGATTCGATCGATCTCGTCGGACGCCAGAACG
>JBEBGW010000261.1:0-6324 GCA_040081025.1 Pyrinomonadaceae bacterium
CCCCACCCGGCGACGCAGCCGAGACGTTGACACATGTCCCGATCCAAACGCACCGAGGCGCGCTGTTCCGAAATCACCCGCCGACCGTCACGCCACGCTCGATCAGACGTTGCCGAAGAAGCGCGGCGAACAGTTCAGCAGGCCGCGAAACGCTCACAGCGCCACTAAAGCCGTTGTCGCCGATCGGGAGTGAGCCGCTCAGTTCAAGCACATTCTGATCCAGCTTTTTATGGATCTTCAGCGTCCGGCGAGACCCGGCAGCGCCGGTCACACATTGATTCATCACCCGGATCACCGGATTGAAGGGGACGATCTTCACGTTGCAGCTATACCCAGATGGGCCGGGCGTAACGCTAAGGCTTACCACGCTATCGTTAATGGGTAGTCCCGAAACCTCCGCACCGTACGACCATTGAAGGTCGTCCCATTCCCAGCCTTGTGGTATCGCGAAACCACGGAAGTAGCTGTCATCGCCGACTATCCCGCCATTGATCTTCTTGATTCCTGCAGAGATCACCTTGTCGACAAGAGGATCGATGCTCTTCATCAGGTCTTCGGATCCATTGAACCTCGCCGAGATAGAAACGTCGCCGCGACCAAATACTACGAGGTCGCCATTTATGATCCCGTCCGAGTCAGGGGTTGATGGTGCGAAAAGACTCGTAACGATCCTATAATCCGGGCCAAGTCGATCGAGCGCCGCTGCGACCGTGTAATTCTTCATGTTTGAGGCCGGCATGAAGTACTTTTCCGCATGCTGTTCGAAGAGTACTTTCCCGGTCGCCAGCGAGGTGATCTTCACTCCCACCGATCCTCTTTGAACTTCCGGTTTAGCAAGACTTTGCCGTAGGCGAAACTGAAGGTCGTTGAGCGTCTGACCTACCGGGATAGTTTCAGTCGATGAAGGCGTTGGTGTCGGAGACGGGGCGCTCGTTTGGGCTCCAGCCGAGGCCGCAAGTAAAAATCCCGAGAATACGAGGAGGGAAATGATCCGGGTGGATAGCATGGCTCTTATTTTACAGGAATCGGAGCCGGACATCGACATTTGCGGAAGAAAGAGCCGGTAGCCTCCGACGCTTTTCCGCGAACACGATCTTGTCAGACCTACGGATCTCTCGGAGCGAAGAAGCTCATATTCGTAAGGTCACTGGCTGGTGTAATCTGCTGTGGTGCGAATGTGTAATGTCGCTTAACAACGGAAACCGTGTACGTTTGGTTGGACAGAACATTCGAGAATCTAAAGTACCCGAAAGTGTTCGTATAGGCGACGCGACTCTGTCCTTGCGAATCCGTAAGGGTCACTTTGCCGTATGAGAGCGCCCGATTCGTGGTCGCGACGCGGCCGGAAACCGTAATGTTCACCGAGGCTGCGGCGCTCGGACCACGAACGGCAACGGTAATCGGGAGTCCGTTCTTGAAAAATCCTACTGTCGCGTTCACGGCTTGCGGTGGACGATTTGATTCGAAACGGAAATTGTACATCGTTCCCCAACGTATTGCGTTGGCGTTCGGATTCTGGGCTAGCGTCTCGGTGGCCCACGAAAGTGAAACGGCATTTTGAGTCGGAGTCCACGGTGCACTGCCGTAGCCCGCATCACTGTTCGTGCCGTCGAACGCCCAACCAGGATGCTGGGGCGGTGCGTGAAATCCTATACCCGAGACCGAAGCGCCGCTGCCAATAGGAATTGAGAACATTCGGATCGCTCGATCAAGGTTCTGGTTGTAGACCGCATATTCATACCGCCAAACGCCCGCCGATGGATTTGTTACCTTGTAGCCCACAAAACCAATACCATCAACTCCCGGTTCGGGAGAAAACTCCATTAGCGTTGCTCCGGGCCAAGCAGAAATAGCAGGCTTGGCTCGTACCGTAGAGGCCGCTGGCGAGAAACTGAATGGACTACCCGCGCTCGTAATGTTGTATCTCCGATACGAGACGTTGTTATACATATTGCACTGCGTTGGGTTTGCCTGACACCATGTATATTCATGCGGAGTGATGTACTGCGACTCAGCGTAGTACGTAGCTCCCGGGTTCAGACTAGGCGTAAGATCCGCGATCTCGGTTAAGATTCTGTGCGACTTCTGGTTATGACCGTGTCCAGTGTGATTATTGGCAGCGTAGGCTGCCGGTCCAGTTCCGCCGGACGGGAAAGCTCCTGTAAACGGATTGATCCAAGCGCGCGAGCCTAGATTTGGACCGGCGTTGAGACCCGCCGAATAGGGATCGGAGCATCCAGATCCGAGCCTGCTTCCGCCTACGCCGTTACAGCCGAGGCTGCAGATATTCTCGGTCAGGGCGGTAAAGCCGTGCTTGACGTGAGACTGGCCGATCTGCTCAAAGCGCTCATCGCTATTCGCTCCGCCGCTCATTCGATACATGTTCTGCGGTATGACCGGGTGATCGTTATTCGGAAGGGCATTCCAATTCAGATCGACGGTGCCAAAGTTACACGAGTCGGTTCCGACGGCAAGGCCGACTTGAGTGCCGACGACGGTGCCCGATGGTTGAAAAAGACCATTTAGGTCGCCGACCACAACATCGGGCCCGGGTACTGTTCCCGCGTTGGGCGATGCGGGGAGTGTATCTGAAACCACTGCTCCGTCCACAACCTTTGTCACCTCGATCGGACGCATTGATAGTTCGAGCGACAATTCGCCTACCACCCGTCCGGCGTCCTTTCGCCCTAGCTCTCGAGCGTAATCCTCAGACAGCAGGAGTCTTCCGCCCTTAATAGACAGAAAATGTCCGTGAGGTTGGTATATAAATTCATGGCCTTCGACATTGAAGAAGGCAAAGCCGGTCTTTGCATCGCGGATCACGAGGCTGTAATGGCTTCCGAACGGGCTCGAGTCTACGATCAACTGGCCGAGAGATTGTCCAAGTTTGCCCGGAACTGCCGAATTACCTTCCAGGATCAATGGCAAGGAACTCGGAAGCAGTCCCCGAAATTCCTCGTCTGTGGCAATGGCGGTGAAAAACGAATCCGTTCCTGCTCTAAAGGTCGTAGACGAATAAGCTGGCTCGGAAAATTCAGCCCCACTCAGGCCGGCAATATCGATATTCAACGTCGCTGTCCCACTTGCAGCCGCCAGTTTTTCGTATGTACTAGTCACCGGAGCCTGTGGTTCCGCAAAGGGTACGAGCGAATCGCCCGTGAAAGTCGAAAAGAAGTAGAGGCTCGAAAGTATTGCAAGTAAGAGCAGTTTGGTCATAAATCACCCTAGATCGAGTCTGAGCTTGGAAAGGAGTTAGGACGTTTGTGGACGTTGGCTTCGGAAACCCGTACATTCCTTTTACACTGTTTTTGCGGCTATTTTCAAGTCCTATCTATTCATATGACCGATGGGTGCGTGGCAAACGAAGCTCGATCTAAAAGGTCCAGGAGTCTGCCGGTTCTCGGGACTGTGGATCCATCCGGTCCGCGCGAGGTGGCGCACTCGGGTACCGCGAGGTGGCGGGCAGCGGTTCTGATCGGACTGCATGTCCTTATGGCCGCCCACATCGTCCATTGGAAACTCGCGGGCGAAACCGTCTCGCCCATCGAGCCGTCCGAGGCGATGTACACCCTTCAAAACGGAGCGGTCAATGCAGGGTTTATTTTCTTTTCGCTCGCGATCATTGCAACTCTCATCTTTGGCCGATTTGTGTGCGGCTGGGGCTGTCATGTACTCGCCCTTCAAGATCTGTGTGCGTGGCTGCTGAAAAAGATCGGGCTTACTCCGAGGCCGTTTCGATCCCGAGTCTTGATTTACATCCCGCTCGTTTTTGCTCTCTACATGTTCGTGTGGCCGACGGTTCAGCGCTGGATCGTAAGACCCGCGACGGAGCCGTTGATACCCTATTTCACTAACCATCTTGTTGTCGCCGATTTCTGGGCGACATTTCCGCCGATCTGGATCGCCATACCTTTCCTGTTCATATGCGGATTTGTAACGGTGTATTTCCTCGGTTCGAAGGGATTCTGTACTTACGGATGTCCGTACGGCGGGTTCTTTGCCGTCGCTGACAAGATCGCCCCGGGAAGGATCCGCGTTACCGATGCATGCAATGAATGCGGGCACTGTACCGCAACCTGCACCTCCAATGTCATCGTCCACGCTGAAGTGAAGCAGTATGGAATGGTCGTCGATCCGGGATGTATGAAGTGTATGGATTGCATCAGTGTCTGCCCGAACGACGCGTTGTACTTCGGATTTGGCAAACCAGCGGTTCTTGTCAGAACCGGGAGCGGTAGCGACGGGGTTCCTCATCCGAAACGAACTTACTCGCTCACCTGGACCGAAGAGATAGCGGGAGCGCTCGTATTCGCTCTTAGCCTCTTCGCCGTGTGGGATGTCTATCAAGTAGTCCCGATGCTGATGGCGATCGGGATCGCGATCGTTAGCACATACCTTTTTTTGCGCCTTACCAAATTGTTCCGATCGAACGATCTGTCTTTCTACCGGTGGAATCTTAGATCCGCCGGAGTTACCAGCCGTTACGGCTGGATCTTCGCGGGGTTCACGATCCTTTGGTTGGGGCTCAATGCTCATAGCGGCGTTGTGAGATATTTTGAAACTGCTGGAGCAAGATCGTTCGAATCGATCCGGCTGCCTGACGAACTTGCGCTTGCGCAATCTGATCCGAGATCCTGGCTGTCGGCAGCAGACCGTGAGGGAGTCGCTCGAGGCCGCGATAGGTTCCGACGATCTGATCAGATCGCACTGTTGACGAATGTTCCGGCGATCTCAAAGTGGGCCTGGTTAGAGTATTTATCGGGCGATCCGAAGGCTGCCGTCGATCTTTTGCAACGAGCATCGATGAAACAGGACGGCCAGTCAAAAACCTTGAGTCTTTACTACCGAGGAGCGATCTTAAACCGTCTCGGCCGGTCGAGTGAAGCTCTCGCGGATATCGAACGTGTAGTAGCCGATCAGCCGACGATGGTTGTTGCACTCGAAGAAAAGGGCGAATCGTTGTGGCGTTTGGGGCGACGGGCTGAAGCAGTCGAGATATGGAGCTCTGCGTCCGAGAAAAATTCGACGATCGTCCTGACAAACTATTTTCTTGCCGGAGCTTTTGCTGCGTTAGGAGATAGCGGTTCTTCATACCAATTTGAATTGCTCGGATCTCAAAACTCCCCTGGCGACGCATATTTTTTGTGGATGGTTGGACAGCGTCTGCAGAACATCGGGATGGCGGAAGTGGCCGAGAAGAATTTTGCGAGAGCCATCGCTCTCGATCCTCAACTGAAGGCACGCCGGCTGCTCGACGTGCCAGTCAGTCGGTAAACTATTTACATTTCGAATAGCCGCAGTCGCGGCAAAAATCACAGCCGGAAGCGTGTTCGAGCTGGCCTTGGCACTCAGGGCATTCGCCGATCAGCGTGGACATCTCGTCATAAATGTTGTCAGTGATCGCCGCTGACGTTTGCATCTTGCTGATCTGTCGGGCGGACGACGGAAGGTTCTTGAGACGGCGGTCGACGACGAACAGACATTCCGCGACGGCCTGTTCGGGTGATGTGAGAAGCCGTTCGTTGAACCAGACGGCGTGAGTTCCGGTGACCTTATTTAAGCTTCGAGCAACCTCCTGAACATCGAAGCCGCCGCGAAGCATTTTCGAAGCGAGAAGCCCGACGCCCGCGCTGATCGGACCGGCGACGAAGATCTCGAGAATTCTCTCGCCGTCGTGGTTAACGGTCACATAGAGGTTTTGATTCTCGAAAGCGATCCGCCACGTCGAGCCCTGAAGTTCGCGAGGACGCTCAACCCGGGCAGTCCCTTGTCCCCAGTCCTTGGCCTCAGGTCCTGGTGTTTCAACTTCGGACTTTAGACTTTGGACTTTGGACTTTGGACTGATGGCGTTCAACACCTGTCCCTCACGGCTGCCGTCGCGGTAGTAACTGACTGCCTTACATCCGAGTTGGCGGGCGAGATGGTAAAGCTCGTCCACCGATTCCACCGTATCGTTCTTCGCTCCGTTACAGGTTTTTGAGATCGAATTATCGACGTGCTTTTGAGCCGCACCGAGTACTTTTACGTGTTGGAGCGAGCTTATCGACATCGCGGAAATGAATTCTCCCGGAAGTTCCTCCTCGTGGTCAACGACAAATTCAGCCGCCGACTTGATCGATTCCTCGTCTGTCTGATCGACCTCGATACCGAGGGCTCGGGCGGCGAGCGTGTGAACATAGGTTCTGGTACCTAGCGTGTCCTGACGCACATACGCCCACGAAAAGTTAGGCTCGATGCCGGACGAGGTTTCCGCCACCAGCGAGATCGTACCGGTCGGTGCGATGGTCGTTACTTCGTAGTTCCTCGGTGTCAACGGACGATCGC
>JBEBGW010000023.1:0-22672 GCA_040081025.1 Pyrinomonadaceae bacterium
GTCCTGCATAATCGCGTCACTTTCAAAGACTATAGATAACTAGGAATTATCCGTGCTTATTCCACAGCTTTTAAGACTTGTCAGGATCGACACTTCACTCATTGGATTCCTTGCGATCTTCTTGGCTTTGTACGCCCGCTCCGAGGATCTAAATCTCAGTTTTTATCGTGCACTGCCGATACTTTTCATATGCATGTGCACCTTCATCGCGAACGACCTTAACGACATTGAAAATGATCTCATTAATCACCCGGATCGTCCGTTACCGTCGAATGAGATTAGACCTTGGATCGCCGCGACGTTGTATTTCCTGATCCTCGGCGTCGGCTTTTTTGTGACGCGCGATCATATTGAAGAGCCCGTCGCGTTCTTCTACTACGCTTTGTTCCTAACTTCTATTAGTTACAGTCTGGTAGCCGATCATTTGCCAGTTATTAAGGCTCCCTACGTGGCGGCCGCAGGAGCCGCTCCGATCCTGATCGGGACCGCTTGGTATCCCGAGACCGGACTGTTCATCCTCGCGGCATCGGCTTTTCTTATTACGCTCGGCCGTGAGATCTGTATGGACGTACAAGATCGACCCGGGGACGTGCAGTCCGTCATTTCGAAACTCGATTCGAAACTTGTCGTGTACGTTGGTATGGGTTTGCAGGCGGGTGGGATTCTTCTCCTTATTCCGCGGGTATCTTCAATCGTGGAGCTGATCATCCTATTCGTAATGCTTTCCATTCTCACGTTGGCAGTTATCCTCTGGACAAGAATGAATCGGAGAATATCTATTTACCTGATGAAATGCATCTACCTCGCAGGACTCTATTTTCTGCTGTAGATAACTCACTTTAACAATGGCTGCAGGACCATGATCAGGATCGTGATTCCAAACGGTAGATCGCTCAAGGTCAGCTGAAGCCGGTATCGCAATTCCTCTCGAGAAAGCTTTTGAAACTCCATCAGGTGAACTCGCTTTTCATAATCGGTCAATGTTTCGTCATGCAGGGTCCTGCGAAGATTTCGCATCTCAACCTTTATCGACCGATCATATATCCGACGCACTATTTCCCTGGGGTAGAAGTTGAAGATGAGCAACACTGGCGTTGCAATTATGGCCGGGAAGAGAAGGAACAGCTTAAGGCTCTTGCCGAAGTATCCGTTGAACAGGAACGGACCGTTGAAATAGGTCGTCACGTTAACGTACACGAAAATGATCGTCAGTGTAGACAATAGCATCACGAAAACGTTGACCTCATCGAGTCTCCTTTGTGTGAATAAGTTTCGCGTGACCCTGATCTCAGTCAACGAATGCAGCATCATTCCGGTGTACATAAGCTTCCGGCCGACGAACGACCCCAACGCATACTGAATGCAGGCCGCAGTTATCATCAGCTTCTCACCGAGACCGACCAATGGGAATCCGCTCGATGCGAAGATCACGAAACCGATCCCGGCGATAAGCGCTGCGAAGAGGATCGTTTTGCGCGGCAGCCAGAAGTCCCTCTGTTTCTCAAAGTACTTCGTCTTTTTGAGTTCTTCTTTTCTAAATGCCTTTTCAACCGCGGTTTGAATCGTCGTTTGAGTTTTGAGAAGTACTAGCGTAGTTCCGATCGCCAGACCTAACGCGATCACGGTCTTGAAGGAACTCATGTAGGCTTCAACAAAAGCCATAGATTGGCTCCATCCTTCGAAGTACCAGATGAGGAGCATTCCTAACGCGGCGTAAACAACGCTTGCTACGAAACCGCCGAGGAACCAGAGAAGAAGCGTAAAGGGTGATATCTTGGCCATGATAATTCCTAGTTATCTATAGTCTTTGAAAGTGACGCGATTATGCAGGACGTCCTGGTCAAGCGCAATTGGAACTTCGCGAGTAGCAGCTTAGGACATTTGGCTTTATTGCGTCTTTTACTTCCTAGTTCTAAACGCAGTTCTAAACGCACCATTTTGGAGTAGAAAAGTTCATTCGATGAATCTTAACAATTCGATCTCGAGTTTCCTTAGCGGTTATTTTGCTACGAATGATCGTCAGCCTAAGACCAGAGCAGCGTATACAGCAGACCTTAAACAGTTCGGAGAGTTTGCAGGGCCCCGTAGAAGCTTAGTTTCGATGGATCGCACGCAGATCGAGAGTTGGGCTGCGAATCTCAAGGAAAGGAACTATTCCCCCGCGTCGATACGGAGGAAATTGGTTGTTTTGAAGGTCTTCTTCGGATACTGGGTTCGAAACGGGTATATTTCCGAATCGCCTTTTTGGCGCGTAAAGATCAGTATAGGAAAGATCGTGAATCTTCCAAGGTCGTTAACTGAGGATGAGATGAAAGGTCTTTTAGAGCAGGCCCATCGGAGTGCTCCCGCCGTAGATAATATGTCGCAAACACCTGCTTTGTCTCAGAATACGGAAAATTTCCGCGTTCTCCGGGACAAGGCGATCGTAGAGCTCCTTTTCGCAACCGGCATGCGGGTGGGCGAGTTATCGGCGATAGATCTTGGTGATTTCATTTCCGATGACGTCGCGTTCCGGGTTCGCGGAAAGGGCAGGAAGGAGCGGCTCGCTTTCATAGTCGACAAAGTGGCCTCGAAAACACACCGCGATTACCTGCGCGCACGGCGCAAACTCGCGACGGACAGTTGCGCTCTATTCGTCAATGCTTCCGGAAAAAGGTTATCAACACAGGGTATCGCGAATGTTATCAAAAGAATCCAGATGGACAGTAGAGTCACCCGCCACGTTACTCCTCATATGCTGCGCCATACGGTGGCTACGCTTTTACTGAGGAATGGAACGGACATCCGGGTTGTGCAAGAGTTCCTCGGACATTCCTCGATCGCGACGACACAGCGTTACACCCATGTAGCAAAGGAACATCTCATTAATGAGCTTCTTGCCCGGCATCCCTCGTTGGTATTTCGCCGTTAGGACTTATGGACAAGGTCTAGACAGAACATTTGGGTCACGGTAGAATTAAATCAATCCTAAGAACATTGAAGCACGCGAATGACCCGGATCTTTCCTCCTTGGAAACACCCGATCGCCTCTCCGTTCCTTGGTAAGAGAAACTAATTACCCTCCCACAATGAAAATTCTCCAGGGGCTCATTCAGCTCATCTATGGTCCCGCGCAAAACCGACTCGCAAAGAGGATCGGATGCAAACTAATTTTTAACTACTTTCCGAAGGAATATCTTCCCGGAATCGTTCGCTGTGAAATGACGCGGACGTGGAAGAAGGCCGGATTGAATATCATCAAAGGGCAGAATCATTTCACCGTCGGAAGAATAGAAGCCGGGAGGTCCGGCCGGTACGATCCGGATTCGATCACATATCAGTCCTGGCTCGGAGGCTACACAGTCAAGCTCCGCGAGGGGATCGGATGGAACGTGGAGGACTATTGCAAGCTCGCGATCGCGGATCAGAATAGTTGGCTTGCCTGGTATGGAGATCCCGAACCCTTCACCTCTGTTGAGGGATGGACTTACAAAAATGTTTCGACGATTCGAATTGAGAGCGGTCATGTCGGTACCTTGTATGAAGGCGGATTCACCGCCCACTGCGATATGGGACCGAACACTGAATCGTTGCGGTTTCGTTTCGTTACTAACGCACTGGCAGCCTTATACAACCTTTCTAACCCTAGGCTATCGCTCCGTGCAGGAGCCTTCGTTCCGAATGGGGCCGAGCATTCGTATCACCGAATAGACGGAAAGGTTTACATTGCGATCTTTGATGTTGCGTCGAACGTGAAGGTCATTCTTTACGCAAACGGAATTCACAAAAAAGGCGGAACCCCCGATACGTTTGACCTTTTGAAAGACAAGTTTCTTAGAACGATGGAATCGTGCGAGATCATGAAAAATTAGCCGGTGGTGATGGTGGCGGAGACGTTTTCGCCCCAGGCGCTTTTTGAGACATCTCTCAGTTGCCAGTGGTAGAGGCCGTGGACGGTTTTGACGGCGTCAGCGAACGCGGCAGATTTTTGTAGTGTCCCAATTCACGAAATCGTAACCGGTATTCCGGCGAATAACTCCGGACATTCGCGTTCTTTTTGCGGAAGAGGGCGCGGATGTGGCCGGATTCGGGTTGGCCTGGGGTGTGGGAGGCGATGGAGACGGTGGCGGTGGTGGTCGTCAGAAGGTCGAGCAGTACCCATTCCGACGTGCCGACTCGTTTGTCCACGCGGAGCTGGTCGTTGCCCTGCAGCGGCGCAGACGTTCTTCCGAATCTCAATGAGCTCCTCTCCACTGACGTCCTTATGTACCGAGCAGACAATATTCATGGAAGAATCGAAGTCGGATAAATACTTCGAAACGATAGCGCATCCATCGTCGGGATCACGGAAATATTGCTCGGAGCAGTTGTGCGAGTCGATATCCACCCTTCGCCAATTGAAGTTTCACCACCTGCGCGTTGCGGGCTCCGTATTCATTTTCTTTTGTTATCTGATATTTCGTTCGATCGTCGATAATTACCTCTTTCTTGATCCTGATGGTTGGGTAGGCGCTCTCCCTTGAAGTCTTGAGCGTATCCGAAGCCCACTGTGCCGACCACGTGTAGGCGTTTCCCTGCGAGGTCCAGCCTGGCTGGGGATCGATGTTCAACGCCGTCGCGAACTGAAGCACGGTTCGGTCGCCTCTAGCGTCTTCAACCAGCTCCGTATCCCAGAACGAGTGCATGTTGTCGCTGTCTTCGTTTCTTAATAGCAAACGGTTGCCGCCGATGTCGCTGGAGTAGTCGTTCTGGATTATCAAGCTCGGGTTTGACTCGAAGACGATGCTATTACCGGGCCCATCGGTATTGATATATCCCACGCCGACGTGCAGCGGCTGATGGATATCCCCTATAAGATGGACCAGCATCCGCAAAGCGTTGCGGCGTGTGAGATTCGGAACCGCCTCCCCTCGAAGCTTGCGGATGCACAGATTGATCATCTTTACGATATCCGCGTCATCCCGAAAGCTCGCGGGGCAATTGTTGTATGAACCGCACCCGAGCGGAAGATCGACGAAATGCCAGTCGCCGTTATCTCTGTTTGCCATCTGCCTATAAAAATCCTGGGTATCCGGGTCGGCATGGAGGGCTTGCGGCTTGAATTTCTTCTCGTTCTTCACGCTGTCCGCCCAATTCGCGATATTCGCCAACGTCTCCCCCGGTTTTAGTATCGTCTCGATTCTGGAAAGTGTGGTCGTACCGCTCAGCCGAAGTTGGGCGATCTGCCCGACGGTCTTATGTCCGGTGCTGCCCCAACCAAATGCGGGCGTGGCGAAACTCGCGAGTGTCAATGCGGAGATCAACGCGGATATTATTCTCTTCATGGTGTGCTCCTGATTGTGTTGAATAGGGTAAGGCAGCCGGGGTTAACCAAGCTCCTTGTCTCTTATTGACAAACGCACTGAATCTCTAACAAATGGAGCATCCCATTAATGAAAAAGGCGGACCGAAGCCGGCTTTTGACGGCATTGGCTCGCTTCGTCCGCTAAGAATCGATGAACCGTTTCGGCGCGGAAGGATTCGTTTCGATCGGATTAACGTCGAGTCACCAAAGATGCCGTAACCACGCTTCAATTGTTTCTTGTCAAAATAAGCGTCCCGGTCGCCCAGGACGCTTCAATTTGCCTCCGCCCCGCAATGTCCAGCAACGGGGTTTGGCAAAAAGCTCTGAAGCGCTTGATTAGGACCGGGCTCACTCGCTTCACCTTGATGCGGCGCTCGTCGTACCGTTCGATTGCAGTTGCCGCCCGGAGTAGTAGAGCCTCACAATCGGAGTGAAGGAAAAGATATTGTTCCTTCTCATAGAGAGAAAGCAGATCGTTCTCGACATCGAGTACCGGGTCTGTCTGGACTTTCCCCTGAATCTTGTATCGATACCAGGACGGAGGAAATTCATGTTCGAAATGCAAAGAAACGGGTTGGCGTCCGAGAGATCCGAGTTTCTCTTCTGCTTGAACTTGCCCCAGGTCCGTTCATTCTCGCTTCTAATATGCCACAGAACCGCGGTGGCAAGTCTTGCCAGCCGAAATTCCGGAGGCGGCTTATAGACAATCACCTGGAAGAACGGCCTTATGTCCTCGAGTGTTAATGGCATATGTCAGTAGATAGATGGAACCGTCTGCTATTTACGCACCGATCGGTAAGAAAATGCGTCACTGCTCAGCCGTAAAATACGGAATATCTGAAATAAAAAAGGAAGCACCATTGTAGTTGGTACTTCCAGTAATTCTGCTTAGGCCGCAGCGGCCAGTAATCTTTCCTCCTTGTTAGACGGCGGCATGTCGTCATACTCGTACGTTAAGTCGTCGTCTTCAGTGTCGTTCTCAGCGGGTGCGAGTTGTCGAGCAGCGTTCCCATTTACGGGTGACACGTCGATAACTCGTGCTCGGTCCGCACGTTCGTTCGCCAAGAACTGCCCGAGGCGGGCGGTTACTTCGAACTGCTTCGTCGGCTTTAGAGTTTTGAACGCCGAGGTGAATGCGTTCGAAAGCGACCAGAGGTTGCGCGAACGGAACTCGTTGTACGCAGGTTCGAAGTAATGTTTGTGTACATCGAACATCAGGTGCCGAGGCACCCCGCTCAAGCCACGGTCCAGAAACGCCCGGTAGATGAACAGCCTCGCGTCGTTGTCCGAAAGGCCGAACTCGGTCATCGCTTTCACCTGTGCTTCGAGAGTTTCGAAGTTTCGATGAATACGGTCGACCGCGATCGAGATCGAATCACGAAGCGAGAAGTTGCTTGTATGCTTGTGCGAAAGTGGAGCGAAATCTCCACTGAACGCCATGTTGTCACAGACAAACACTCTGTAGCCTGCCGTCAGTGCAAGACGCATGGATTTGTCGTTCGAATTCCGCAGGCCGATCGAAAACCGCCCCTCGGTAAATTCCGAATTCAGATCCATCACGCCGAACATCTTCATTCCGTCTGCGGAGACCGCGTATTCGTCACGCACCACCATCAGGTGGCGGTACGACAACGCCTCCTCCAACGCTTCGACCACCGCAGTATGTGCCAGCGGCTGATGCGTTTTCGTCCCTTCCGGAACCGGAATTTCCTTCAGCTCTTCCCGAGCAATCTTCTGGGCACCGCAGTGCGCCATCAACGTCGATTGAACGTCGTTCATTTATATCGTCCTCCTGATTGTTGTTTTTGGTTTTGGTTTGAAGTCAGATAAGCCGGACGCAGTCGGCAGTATCGGTAACGCGCCGGTCCTGTTCATCGAGGCGAGTTTGGTAGGCGAATGCTTCAAGTCGGTTATTGTCCTCGGTCAGAGAGAACTGGACATCGGCGACTTCGCCCGAGGGCAGTATGTAACCGATCCAATCGTCGCCTGCGAACTTGTGAACTTCCAGATAGTGATCCGCGGCTTTTGCGAAACCGTTCGCAAACGATTTCAGCTCGTAGATCTCGAGGAAGGTAAATAAGTGGGACGGTTCACCATCATTGATCGGTTCTGCGATCTTCGGATGGTCGGGATAGAACGGACAAAGCTGTCGTGCTTGCTCCCGTTCCGCATCCCGTCGGGAGCATGGCTCCAGGGTTATCAATTGATAGCCCTTGCCCTCGACGAATTCGTCCCAGCCCTGTCGCCAGTTGAATGGAGTGAAGTCGCTCCAGTCGCTGCTTCGGTCGCGGTTGATCTCGTCGATCAATTGTTCGAGTGCCCAGATGAGCGGCTGCTTCGTGTCCATATTTCTGACCACGAAGTAACGCTCGGGAACATCCGAATCGAACCGGTCGAACGGCGAGTCGTCACCGATCTGCCAGAGCGTCAGTGAAACTGTTCCCTTGTCATTGCGATCGATCACGACCTGAATGTTGTCGATGTAAGTAACCTCGAGTACAGCGGCCGACGACCATTCAGTCTTCGGTTCGTGAAAGCCTGCATTCTCGTAAACGTTTCTGGTCGAAAGTACGCCCGAAGGCGCACCTCGACCTGTGTGAACATCGTGCATCGATATATCCTCCTGATTGTTTTTTGTTTGTGTGTTGAGAAGATCTGCTAATCTCTCGACGTCCACTTTTCGGAAAAGAGACGCGGAATTGCTGCGTCCTTCTTGTTTGCCTGGATCGCTTCGAGATAAGCCGTGTGAGTTTCGAGGTGTTTCTTAGCGGAAAGCTCAAGCCGAACTTCCGCGTCGATCAACGCGTAGTCAACCTTGAACTCCTTGGCAAGATTGCGGACCTCGGCTTGCGACGAATAACTGTTGTTATAGCCGAGGGTTCCCTTATGTCCGTGGATAAGAAGAAACAAGATGCGGAACTGAAAGGCCCGTTTCAAGCTCTTGATCGTATCGATTCCGCTTCGACTTTCGGAAACATAGAAGTCGCCGCTCTCCCCCAGCCATTCGGTCAGGAGAGTTTTGACTACACCTTTCAGATTGTTCGAATCGCCCGACGAACTCATTCGCCAGAACTTCGCGAGCAGCTGCGGAAAGAATTCCACGCCCACGTTGGTAATGTTGAACTTTTTCTCGAACGCTTCCGCCGCTTCCTTGAACACGCGAACGCGTACAACCTCGGCGACCTTGGCATTCCAGATCTCTTCTCGACGAGCCCGTTTTGATTCGAGGCTCGCGTCGGCAATATCTTCCTGAGACAACTCATTAACTGAGCCGCCGTTGGAAGCAACTTTAGATTCCGGCCAGTGGATCTTGCACGCCGTCGACTTTAGGCATACCTGCAAGGTCTTGCCGTAGTTATCGGCCTCGATGTCGATCGCACTAACCAAGTTCTTGCACGGCTTTTTCTCTTCTCCTCGTTTCGAACCGCTGATGACAGCAGCCGACTGGCTTCCGAGATAATGTTCACCATCGTTGTAGGCCCAACTCCGAACAAGTGGAACTTCCATAGGATCGATGCCGCCCTTTACGGCGATCTCTTCCCTCTTTACTTGAACCTGCCGCAATGCCTTTTGTTTGAAGCATGACGGAACCAGACACGCGTCCTTCTTCCCGATCTGATCGGCCGCGAATAGACTCGCTGCCGCCCCGGTACGATCGGGACACTTCACGCACGCAAGCTCGTCGTCACGAAGGTTTGTCGCCTTCGTACTGAACGGAGCCTTCGCGAGAAGGTGATGGATGTTCGTGTTGATCCATTCGACGAATGAAACCCACGAAACCGTAATTCCTTTGATCGGGAAATATACATAATCGTCGCCTTCGTATCTGCCCTGTTTCTTGTAAACCTCGGAGTAGATAGTCTCCTGAATATCGGGCGTGTATTTCGCGATCTCGAGCGCATAGATGAGCGGAAGATGTCCGTCGTCGATGTCCTTCTGGGCTTCCTCGATGAGGGTGTTCAGCTTAAGACGATTGAGAACGTAGCCTTCCGACTTGCCGACACGCAGAGCGAGTTCCTTTGCATCGCAGTTCAGCTTTTCCTTCAAGACTTGATAGCCATAGGCTTCGTCCATCGGATGAACATCTTCGCGATGAAGATTCTCGTGGATCTGAATGTCCAGCACCTGTTCGTCCGTAAGTTCGCGAACGAGGCACGGAATGAGCTCAAGCGGGCTCGGATCGCCCTCATCATTTTTCACGATCCCGGCAGCGCGCCAGCGACGTTCACCACAGACGATCTCGAACGTCTTGCCGCTCTCACGAACTATCAGCGGTTCGAGAATGTTCTGTTTAGCAATACTCGCAGCTAGCGTCTCGAGAGATTCGTCAAAGAATCGCCGCCGCGGGTTAGTCGGCGAGGGTGTGAGATCCCTTCTCGGGATCAGCCTGTAGTCCTTAGGCGCGTTCCCGTTGCTTTCAACGTGCGCGGCCGGACGTTTCTTTAGACCAGCTTTCGCTGTCATATATTTGTCCTCCTGATTGATTTTGTTTCGGTAACGGATGTCTAGCGGCGTCCGTTGCGTTCGATCACGGTCAGCGATTGAAACGGAGCGCCGTAAACCGGGAAGCCGCCAGACGAATCCCGGCGGGCAAGTTCGATATGGCATGGGATCCAGCCGGTGCTCTTTCCCACCCAAAACCGGCGTTTATCACCCTCGCTGTCGATGATCTCGACTCGCGAGCCTTCGAACCCAACGAGTTCCTTGGTCAGTTTGACCGAGCATCTTTCGCCGGTGTTCTTGAAGTGTTTTCGGGCCGCAAGAACAACAGCCGTAAACTCGCGGTAGCCGCGAACCCTGCCGATGCTAGTTTCTCTGGGAAACTCCACATCGACTCCACATCCAGCCAGCCATCTCGCGACCGCAGTCGCTTTGTCGAAGGCCACCGAAAACCCAAGACACGTAAACCCGTCCCTCCGCCCGTGCTTCGTCGGAATGACATACACGCGCAAGGTACGGTTGATCGCGATTCTCACATCGACAATCACCTCCTATTGGTTTGGTTTTGGATTTGATGGAACGGTCCGCGTCTTGATGGGCGGACCATACCTGGACAGCGGTCAGCTTCTTGTGCCAAGTGTGTGCGGGGGATGACATAACCCGTGTCGTCCATTCTCTAAGACGGAATGTCGTCGGTTGTCGGTGATTTGGCCGTAGGCCAGGTGTCAGCAGCGGCGGCTTGGACGTCGCCGTTCGATTTGGCGTCGCGGATATTGAACGTGAGGCCGGGGTGAATGTCGAGCTTCATGTTGATGCTGCCGTCGCGGCAAACGAACGCGCTGCCCGCCATCCGCCAGAACTTCTGCTTGGTCGAGCCGAACCCGCGTTCGACAATAAGGTAAACGACCTTGTAATCGGACATAGTTTCCTCCTGCTAACTTTTCGTGTTTCCGTTGAGCGAATCGACTAGGGTCGCACGTGCGCGTTCGCGGTCGACGATGCGGCCTTCGTTACAGCAGTAGCGAGGGCGCATCTGATAGCACGTTTTGCACATCACCTGTTTGCAGCCCTGACAGTTGACCCAGTTGCAATCGGACGTTTCCTTTTGAACGATGAACGAATAGATTCCGTCGTTCGTTGTGGTCGTCTCGATCGCTCCCGTCAACTCCCGGTTGCACTTTGGACATTTTGGTTTTTCGAACATTGCTTCCTCCTTTGTGGGCAATTGCTTGCTCCACCCCGCCGGCCGGCCGTCTGTCTGCGTGCACAAATCAATAGGAATGATCTTTTGGTGGGAGACAGAGGTACGCGTCGGGGTAAGCGAGCCCCGGCGACGTTTTTTGCGGACGAACCGACAGGATGGAACAAGCGATCGCGGCTATTGTGTTTTCGGAGGAAGCGTGACGGCTGAGAAGGGCGGTGAGACCTTGCCGTCGATCATCATGCGCAGATAGATCGAGAAGTTCGGAAGACTTGTGAGGTCGGCGGCGGCGAACTCGGGCGAGAATTCGGGCGCGAGTTCCTCCGCATCCTTCGCTCCGATGCGGAAGAGAATGATCGTCCCGGCGTTTCCCATGATCGCGTCGAGAATCCGCGGTTCAAGCTGGGAAAGATATTGATGGGCGAGCACGAGCGACAGACGGTATTTGCGCAATTCGCTTAGCATAAACACCAGGCTCTGTGTGGTGAAGTTGTGAAATTCGTCCATGTAAAGAACGAAATCTCGCCGCTGATCTTCGGGCGTATCCGAACGACTGAGAGCTGCCAGATCGAACCTCGAGATCAGCAGGGAGCCAAGCAGATTCGCGGTATCTTCGCCGATGCTGCCCTTCGCAAGGTTCACGAGGATGATTTTCCCTTCGTCCATGGAGCGCCGCAGGTTCAGCGGCTTTTCAGGCTCGGTGATGATCCGCCGCAAGGTGGAATTGAGCAGGAATGCTCCGACCTTGTTTTGGATCGGGCTGATCGATTCCAAGCGGAAGCGATCAGGATACTTCTCAAACTCATCGATCCAAAAGTTCTTCGTTTCTTCGTTGCGGATGAACTTGATCACTTTCGCCCGGAAGGAGCGGTCACCAAGCAGTTTCGGAATGTCTGTCATTTTCGCGTTGGGAAAATCGAGGAGCGAGACCAAACAGTTTCGCAAGATGTATTCCAGCCGCGGTCCCCACGAATCCATCCACAGATGTTTGAACACCTGGACCAGCCCGGATGCCGCGAGCGCACGTTTTTCCGCGGCCATGAATCCGAGCGGATTAAATCCGTAAGGAGTCTGCGGGTCGGAAGCGTCGAAGTCGATGACGCGATCTTTCATCGCCTGGGGAATCTGCGCTCGCACCTTTTTCACAAGATCGCCGTGAGGATCGAGCAGAGCGAACCCCTGGCCTTTCTTCATATCGTCCACCATCAATGTTTCGAGAAGCGTCGACTTTCCCGTGCCCGTTTTGCCGATGATGTACATATGTCCGCGTCGGTCATTCTTTTTGATCCCGAAAGACTGCTTCGATCCCCGAAAATCTGCGTTAGCAAATACGGAAAGTTCGGATTGTGATACGGGAGTTGGCATGGGGAGTGTGAGGACTGTTTAGTTTGTTTAGGTTTTTGCGGCGGCGCGAGTTGTTCGCCAGCGAGTGATGGTGATACGCAGAGAACGGCCGTTGAAAGTGGAAATGATGTAGCCCTTTTCCCGAAGCTCCTGCAGCCAACGCGTAACGCTCCGTTCACTGAACCCTGTTTGCAGCATGATCGTATCCATCTTCCTCAGCACCACTCCGTCAACGCGATTCGCACTAACTAGGAGATACAGATAAAGCCAAACGGCATTGCCCATCGCTTTGTAATGTTTCCCGGTCGGATCTCTCGCGAGGCCCGCCCAAAGATGTATCCACCAGGTTTGCGACTTGCTCGCCGGAACGGCGGGTAAGGCCCAAAGCTGGTGGCCGGTTATGTTGCTTCGCGCAGTTGGTTCAGGCAAAGGCGCTCCTCGGGGATCTTCGCGCACTTCGCCCATCGGAGTTTGCGAGCTCGTAATTTGCATACAAATTTCAAAGGTTTTACGGATCTTGGGTGTAGGGGACAATAGCACCCACACCGAATTCTGTAAAGAGCAAAAAACCTGGCTTAAATATCCAGCCAGGTAAGTTTGTCCACAGTTTGTCCCCTCTTGTTATTAGCTCTATTTGGATGGGTTTCTAAAGAAGCTCAGCACCATCAAAACCTCTCTTTTATACGCGGAATCCTTGGTGCGTTGCCCCCTCGAGTGGCAACCCTGCTCCGCCATAACCGACAAAAGGCGCCTCCCGGCGCCAATCAGAATGGAAAAGATGTGGATAACTAGGAAGATTCTTCTAAAGATTAGACGAGGTTCCGCCTAAACAATCGACCTTGGCGTGAGCCGTTATCTTCGGGTGACAAGTCGGCGGGTTGAAAAAATGTAGAAAACATTCGCTACTCGTGCCATGTTTCTGCCAACTTCGGTGCGTTGGTAATCAGTAGGGATTTCAGAAAAGGGAGATTGAGTCGGAAAAGCGATGGAATTTGCCAAGTTTAGTCAAGATACTCACAAGAGTGACGACTGGGACGACACCATTGTTTTGGCCGCGTGCCTGATTTGCATGGTCGGAATCGGCTCGTTCCTGCTGGTTTGGGGATCTGCGTCAATGGCCGACCTGAAATTCGGCCCCATGTTCGGAACTGCTTCGGCCGTAATCCTTCTCGCGATGTGTGTTTTCTATCACTACGCATATCGGTTCTTTCGTGATTCGTTCTATCACCTCATTTCAATAGGTTGGGCGTTCAACGCAATATATCTTTGTTTTGAGACGATCATCCTACCAACCCGTCGGAGTTTGGAATATGACCTCTTCGTCTTTGCCGTCGGCATTATTTCATCAATCCCGTTCTATGTCGCGACCTTCAAGCCGGTGGGGGACGAGATCCAGTCGTCGGAAGTGTTTATCGCCTCGGGTGCATGGATCCTAGCCCTGGGTGCCTGGACGGTAGGAACCTATTTGATCATCGAGAACTCTTACGCCGGCATGATTCAAGGTGGGAAGTTCGCGATCATGACTGCTGCCGGCCTGATTTTTTCGTTTTATATGTTCGTAAAAGTCGGGCGGGTCGCGAGCAAGAGGCTGAGCAGCGAAATCCACAAGGGGTGGGCGACCATTTTTCCGGTCACGTTCTATGTATACGCCGGATTGCAATTCCTGTACTTGCTGAAGCTGTGGTTCGCCGATTCGGGATGGATGGAAGCAACTTTCGCGCTAGCGTTGATACCTAAAATGGTAAATAGCATAGCAACTTTGAAGCTCATTCAGTTAAGTACAGCGGACGTTCAAAGGCAGCTCGAACAGAAAAGCGTACTGGAAGACATTGGCGCCCTATCTGCAAGCATCGAACACGACATTAGAAATCCTTTGGAAGTCATGCAAACGCAATTTAAGTCGATGAGAAGGCGCTTCCAAGCGAGTGAAGGAATGATCGCTGCGATCGCACGACTGGAGGAACAAACTAAACGAATCAGGGCAACGACTCAAATAATCCCGATTCTTCGTGGTGAAAAGAGTTACTACGACACCTATATGGCAAAGGTGAACATTAAGGATCTCATCAATCGGTCGATCAGATCGGTGAAGTCGGAGATGAACGCTAATAGTATTTTTTTCCGGCCTACCTTGAAGGATCATTTTGTCCGAGCGTACAGTCCGATGCTCGAGCAGGCCATCGTTAATATTCTTCGCAACGCGGTCGAAGCGATCCACGATTACAAACCAAAATCAGGCCAGGTGAACATAAACGTCACAGCGCCGAACGATAAACAAGTGAGCATCGACTTTGAGGATAACGGCGGTGGAATTCCAGAGTCGCTCTTAGACGAAGTTGATCATCTCTTCATGACCACTCGAGGCTCGAAGAAACCGAATAGCGGCATCGGTTTGTTCATCACCAGAAGGATATTGAAAGTCCACGGGGGAAGGCTTGAGATAAACAACAATAATTCGCCCGGGGCGACGATTTCTATGTACCTTCCGAAATGGGTCGACAAAAATTAGGTAGAGGAGGTTGCAATATCAGATGAGCGCACCAGCAGTAGCAAGGATTCCGGTAAAGGTTGAGCCTGACTTCCAGCTCGACAGAGAGGATCTAGTCCGGATCTTGGTCGTTGACGATGATGATGACATACGAACCGGATGGGAGACCGAGTTCAAAGAAAATGGTTACGACACGGATACTGCAGACGGTCCGGACGCAGCGATTCGAAAGCTAACGGACAATAGCTACGAACTGGTTATCTCCGACATCGTCTTCGACAAAACCACAGTCACTGGCGATCAGATGATCATTGAGAACCAGGAACTGCTGACAACGTCCGAAGTGGTTGCCGTAAGTGCTCACAATCGCGATCGAATACTCCGCCATAAAGAACTGGAGAGGATGGGGATCCAAATCCTACAGAAGGGAAACGTAATTGAGAGACTCTTAGAAATCGCGAACGACGTCCTAAATAAACGCCGACTCGAACTCTCGAGTATAGCGAAAGAATCTGTTGACGAAGCTGTCGCTAATCAACGTCGCTCTTTGCCGAAGCATGATTCAACGGCGTCCGCATCTCGCAACGAAATAGGTTCCAACTTGTTATCTGATCTGGAGGCAACGCTGGTCGATTCGCTGCGAACACGGCAATACCCAGACTTGAAGACAATCGTATACGGCAACCGCATGTTCTCTTCGAACGAGATCGCCGAGGAAGTTTTGAAAGGTACCGAGATTGGTCGCCATCACATGGAGGCCATGGTCGAATTATTCAAGGAGACGCTGAATATCCGCTCATGATATTCCGATGGATAAAAAAACAGTTGTGGGGAACCAAACATATCGTAGCTCCCCCGACCAATTTGAAATCGGTCGTAATACTATGCGGCCCAGAATATCCGGATGAGGCAGCCGGCATGTTAGGTAGGGCGTTGGACCAAATCGCACTGCCTCCAGATATTGAGGTATTTAAGGAAGTCGGCCGAGGCGTAACGCGCGAGCGACTTGCACAGATTTTGCAACAGACTCAGGGCAGCAACCAGATAAAGATCTTTGTCGGTCACGGTACTGATGATGCTTTGTTGGGTCCGAATTATGCAGGGTGTGTAGGGGAGTTTATCGAATCAAAAGAATATTCAAAATTATATGATCGCGATCTTGTTAACTCGGAAAACGCTTGCTTGTTCGCATTCTGCTGCAACTCCGCCTCAGCGTTAGGTGAACATTTTTCTTCGGCACCTGGTCGAACATTTCTGGGATTCGATAATTTGATCGGCTATGAACTCGCGAATGATGAGTGTGTCACGGTCTGGACGAAGATCATTCAACTGATATCGGAAGAAATCGTTAGGGACGGCCGCGTTTCCGCGGCGCATGAAGAGTCTCTAAAACAGCTCTACACGGACGCGATCGATTACTTTCGAAACGGCGACGGTAGGCGGAACGAAAGTAAGGTCGAAATGATGCTTTGTTTAATAAATCACAGAAGATACCTAAAAAGATTTGGAGGAGATGCCTAATGTTTATCGGGATTCGACTATTTATTGAGGACTTAAAAACAATCTTCGGGAACAAGGAAAATCGGTTGAGGGGACACCTTGGCGGAAGCACAAGCAAAGCGGCGGCAGTTGTTAGGGTGGTAGCCCAGCTTGGAGTTTCCGGCATCATCCTGGCCGTGTGTCTGCCCGCTATTTTTGATCCTACGCAGACACTTGTCGCAAAAGAATTTGCCGCCGGGTTCGTCGGTACTGTAGTTGGTTTCTGGTTAAAATAAGTCGACAAAAACTCAATTTGATAAAGAAAAAAAACGACCGCAAGCTAGTCAATGCGGGTCGTCTTTTGTTTTTAATGACTTGAGTCCTCCAAGCAATCCAGGATCGTCATAGCATACAGCCGATCACTATAGTGAAGCTCGTGAATTCTATCTAGAAGCGTGGGCTGCATACCTGTCAGGTAAATCATTGTTTGGCGATGCGAGTCAAAACTAATCCGCCCGGCGAGCCTTTCCTCATATGCTACGTAGGCCCCAGCGACATCCCTTATCTTACCGATAAGAACGAACCCGATCGCACATGCCTCGTAGATACCGGATTGGTTCTTGTATAGCCATCGCACGGGATTTTCACTTGCCGCTCCCACACCAATGGCAAGTCCACTCCGAAGCCACCTGGCTGCCCGCTGGATTTCGCCTCGTTCGAATCGAGTCAGTCCATTCATAAAACAGTCCCCCGTCAAATTGGATTAACAGTACAGGCTTTCCCGTGCTGTTTTCCCAACCTAACAGGACACGAAATCGGGCTGACCCTGCGAAGAGGATAGCCCGTAAGAGTAGCAGACGCACAAAATCTGTCAAGAGGCCTAGTGTGAAGAATAATGGATCTCCGGAGCCCAGCCGGCTGTTCAAAGCGAGCTCGTAATCGATGCACAATTTTTCGACAATTCATGAGCGCAAAGCGCCGTAACTCTACGCGCTTCGCAGAAATCTGTAAAGGGGTTTTCTGGAAATTTTTCCGGCTTATTTAAGAGGTCTGGACGGATTCTGTGAGGAGCGAATATTAAAGATAGATTCACTTCATTTTTATCGGGATAAACCGTTACTCGAACTCCAACGTAAAGACTCAGGTAGCGAAGCGTCGCGTTCCTCACGGAGTTGCTTAGCTCGGTTTCAGCGTCAACAAAATATGGTCGAATTTACATTGCTGATGGTCGAGCACCTCCGTCACCGCCCGCGTGCTCAGTTTACTCGAATCCGAAATACGCCACGAATCGGACTCCGAAAGCTGAGGGCTGACCTTCTGTTCGCAACCACGGCCCAGCCTGCCGCGACCACGTTGGTGAACCGCTTGTTCTTCTGCCGAAGCTACAAGCATCTCGCGGGTGACAGTTCTTGAATCCAGTTTGGTTGACGAATATAAAGCTCTCGCTTCGAACGAAATAGAGAGATCTGAAGAGGCTCATAGCTCTGAAAGAACATCCGACACTTTCAGGACGATAGGAGTTTTTTTCACGTTCTGGTCGACGATCTCATTCTCCTTCTGCCATTCATTTCGGTAAAGAGTAATGTAGGCCTTTGCGTCCAGGCCAAGGGCCAACTTAGCAGCATTAGGGTTTGACGGAAGTTCGATCTGTCCACGCTCGAACCGATCGAAGAAATCAAGATCCGTTTTCATTGCGGTCAAGCTTGGCCTGGCAGATTGATGTACGTCATCATCAGTCAAACCTTGCGCGGCCACTCGAAGTTTGTCACACAGCATGTCCGTTAGTACTAGGTGGTCGACACGCTTTGAGTCCTTGTCCCGACCAACGAAACACACGGCGGTTTCCGAGCCGAACGAGTCCAGCGGCATTGGCCTGCCATCCGGATCGATCTTGAAGGCCTCGACTAGAACAGGGAAACTCGCGGGGGGATTTGCGATCTGGCCGATCCTTCCAAGGAAGTTCAGCATGAATTGTTGAAGCTCGATCGCACACATTTCGCGCAATCGCGCGATGCGAACGAGATCCAATTTCGTGTCGATGCGTTCCCGAAGGTCCGAAAGCGGAATTGTCCCATACTCGTTCGTATACCACCGTATCCAGTAACGCGATCCATCGGAATCCTCGAAGATCGGGAGCTTCGCGGCCGTGTTGCCGTAAGTCCAATCGGGCGCTGCGAACTTCTCAAGCGATCCGGGAAGCACCAGTACATTTTTGACCGAGCATCGAAGCAGATCGCAGGCTGGCGTCAATATCACGAGTACAACGTTTGTGTATTCGCCGGTTTCGGAATCCTTAGTTCGAAGCAAATCCCCGAACTGGAGAATCGTGGGATCGGCCCTGTCCGCTAGCTTGAGCCGCTCGAAATGCTGGAAGATCATCCGGTGCACAAGCCCTTGGAGATCCGGGGTACCCTCTAAATGCGGGGCACGATAATTATTCGTATCGACCTTGTTTAGTTCGATCGCGGCTGCAATCGTTCCCGGATCGGATTCGATCTCGTACTGTAATACCCGATCCGAAACGTCGAGAAGATATTCGCCTAAGTTCTGACCTTCAAAATCCAACAGCAGGCTTTTGATCTGAGCGAGATCGGGAAGGTCCAGCCGTCGCATTCTTTGGATAAAAGACTCTCGAGCCTTGTCCAACCCGACTTTCCAAGCCGTCAGAAAAGCGGCATAACGCTTCGCGTCGTCGTATGGACCAGCGAGCCGTACCAAAAGCGTTTCGAGAGCCCCATCCTTCGCCAGATCCGCCTTTCCTATAACGCGAAACGTCGAACCCGGGAGTCCGGCTCGATCGCGGAAGTCGTTGCGCTTGTCCATCAAGCGTGAACTCCGCGACATGAGCACAACAAGCGGCGGGCGATCGGGTCTATCCTTCACCAATTCCTCGATCTGATCGATCGCGCGGGCCATGTCGTCCTCCGTCTGCTTGAAGCCAAGAAACAGATCGACAAAGATAAGATCGGCCTGCTTCGCTTCGTCACGGATATCTTTACCCATTTTTGAACAAGTCAATCCATGGGTTTCAAGGGCGGACACCAACTCATTCAACCCAGTCCGTTCGGTCTCCCGCGAAGTCTCGAATCCCTCGAAGAGCGGCTTCCACGCTGCTTCGGGAAGATGATCGCGATTGTCATAGACCACTGCGATAAATTCGGCAGATTCTTGAAGCTCGGTTAGCGATCTGTCTTCGTAACCGGGGAAGGTGGACTTTAGAAAGCCGTCTCCCTCTTCACCGAGGTCATCAAAGAAAATTGCCCAATCGAGCGGATCCAACTCATCCGGCCGCGGATAGTCATCGAAAACATCATCGATGATCACTGCGTTCTTAACTTGTCGTTCTTTCAAAAGGTCTGGGAGTTCCAACATCAGGCAAGTACCTCGTCAGGCAATTCAAGGATAAAACGGTGCAGCCGCCCGGTCTCGCGATCAATATGATCGTCGAGATACAGCGACCCTTTATGATATTCCGCACATTCACGGGCGATAAACAGACCAAGCCCACGACGTTTCGATTTCTCTTTCAACGAGAAAAATGCGCGGAAAACTTTGTCTCGATTTTCCCGAGCGATGCCGCGTCCGTTGTCTTCATATGTGATCGTCAACGGCTCGCTATCAAGACTTATCTTTATGCGGGATTGAAAATCGACGTCGCCTCGCCTCCGGAGTTCCATCCAGTAAAGCGAGTTTGAGATCAGATTCTCGAGGATCTGAATGATCATGCCTTTCACCGCTTTGATCCGGACGGACGACTTGGGGATTTCCATAATGGGCTCGATCTCGTGCCTCGCGAATTGGAGCTCGTGAGCTTCCAGTATCTCCTTGATAAGTTCGCCGAGGTCGAACATCTCTTTTCGCTGTCTACCCGAAACACTCAAAGGATCGAGTACCCGCACCCGCTTACTGACGGAACGCATTTCCGATCGAAGTGAGTTCAGAAGTCCCGAAACCTGATCCGGCACCTCCTTACCCTTTAACGCCTCGAGAGCAGTGAGGGCATTCTCGGTCGACCTTGCAAGCTCGTGTGCGACAACTTCTACGAGGAGTCCTACTCCCGCCATGTGGACCATCTGCATGTTCTCGCTTTCAACTTCGTCAACTCTCTGCTGCGCCTTATCGAAAGTTTCTTTGATGTCGAAGAACATCTGCTCAAGATCGTCCAGGGTCATTCGCTCTTCGGGAGCCACACGTCTCATGTGGCGAAGCGCGGCCTTGACGCGGGTCTCCAGATTCCTGACCTGAGTCTTTGCTTCCCGAATGTCGACCGGCTGATTCTTGTACCGCTTCCGTATGTCCAGGAGGAACTCGCGCAGCTGCGACTGGATCGCGAACTGAAGGAGGCCCACAAACACTTCCTGTTCAGGACAGACGGTCAAGCCTTCGCGGTTAGTTTGATCGACTAGATCGGGGTTACCAAGGCGGCTTATCGAGACACGACCGATGAATTGGACCTTATTCAACAGATAGCCGCTACTCGACAATGCCTTGCGGTCCATTGACAGCCAGTCGTCTTCCTCTTCGCCATATGGAAGCACGCGAAAACCGTCCCTAAACAGCATGATGCCTGACCATCGATTCTGGAGTTTCCTGACGGTCTTCTGTTCGCCTATGCTTTCGATCCCGCCCAGCCGTTGACGGTTATACCAATAGGCCTCAAATTCGAATGGCCCGAGGCTTTCGAGAGCCGAAAGCGGAACCTCTTCGGAAGTACCGACTATGAGTCCGTCGAGATCATCGACAACGAAACGGCGCGTGTCCTCCTCGTAAGGATGCTCGAACCCAAGATTATGCGCGGTGAACGTGCACTCAAGTACAGGGCGTCCGAAGTCGTCCTGGAAGAACGATCCCTTTGCAGTAGCGTGAGCGTGCTCAAGAAGATGATGGTCCATCTGCCCGACGGGCACTCGCCTTCCATTCCAAAAGATCGCGATGCGCGATCTTCTCTTCTGATCACGGAAAGGGTCGGTAAGGCGGGCAAAATCCCTTTCGGCGAGTTTTTGGAGACGGTCTAACGTCCAATCGGCAGCTATCGCTCCCACTTCGAGCCTTGTCCCACTCCATTCGGGTTCGGGTTTCGTCTTCCCTTTTGTGGGCTTGATGTCGATGTCCTCTAGCATCGCGTCAAGGTCATTGAACAGGGACCAGTCGATGTCAAGGATGTTGAACTTCGCGTCTCCTTCTCTCGCTGTTTCCACGCGGAGCGTTTCCCCGAGACGCATTACCGATAACCTTCCGATCCCTTTTTCGCCAAGATATGGCGGCTTCCCGTTTGCACCGCGTCCTACGGCTGCGTCGATATCATGTTTACGTGAGGGGGTTCCGATGACGAGGTAATTGTCGGTCAGGTCTCGGCTCGACATGCCCGATCCCAGATCGGAAATGATGATCCGGTTCTCCGACCTGTAGAGCCGGTCGAGGATCTCGGCGAACTCGTCAACATCATCGACCTCTTCAAACGCTTCCTCGAATCGTTCGAGTGAGACCGAAGGCGCGGAGCGGTCGAGTAAGCCAAATAGATCGCGTTTGAGACGGTCGACGTCAGCTCCGGGCTCGTGGACTTTGCCGCGGAGTTTTAGATAATCATTTCGCCGAAGCGTGATCTCGAAACGGATCTCACCTCCGGTCCGCGAGCCCGCATCAAAGGCATTCTTAATCAGCTCATAGAAGGCTATGACGTCGGAGCTTATGAGCTCCGCCCCAAGTTCCAATACTGCACGTGCCTTGATCTTAAACAGTTCTAGCTCTCCTCCTACTTACGGGAAGGCGCTCGACGCGTTCCCAGAGTTGACCATCTTGAAGGCGACTATCTAGTCTTCAAACATCGGTTCCTAATAGTGGCACTGAACGCAGGGTAGCGTGTCGTCTTCAGCATCGAGAACTTCAGAAAGTACGTCCACGAGAGCCTTGCTCTGATTTCTTTGCTTCTCTCGTTCGATCTGTTTTCCGTGATCGGCCAGGATCTCATCCTTCCGCTCTAGGAGTTGATTCAGCGTTTCTCCCTGCGACCACGTGTATAGGCGCCCGTCGGACAAAACCTTTTCATATTCGATCGCTTCCGCGAACTTCTTCGGATGCTTCTCGGAAAGCATGACCCATTCATACTTGCGCTGGAAGAAGCAGAAGCTACAACCCGACCGAGTGCGCCAGGAGTAGTATTCAGGAAGGCCGATCCCGAAATCATCAAGAAGCCCAATTACTTCCTTTTTCCCGATTCGACGTTCTCTGAACGGAAACCTGACCTCAATATTCGGTTTGCTGCTCTTATACCCCTCGCGGTCCGGCTCATCGGCCCGTATTGCTACATAACTGACCGCGGCGTCGTTACCAATGAATTGTTCGAGAGGAAGGATCTTCAACTGTCTCGTGCACCAGCGAACCTGGGGTGAGGGTAGCA
>JBEBGW010000262.1:0-6301 GCA_040081025.1 Pyrinomonadaceae bacterium
CGGTTTTGCGGCCCGTCGCGATGTTCAATTCTTCAAAGATCTCGCCAACCTGTTTTGGCGATCCAATGTTGAACTCTCGTCCAGCAACCTTGAATATCTTCTCGCTGACGATCTCCAATTCCTTCGCGATGAACTCCGAAAAGTCGCCTAGCTCTTTGGCGTCGACCTTCATTCCCGCATTCTCGATGTCAGCAAGAATTGGCCCGACGGGGATCTCGATCTCCGAATAGACCTTTTCTAACTCGTCGGTCTTTATCTTTTCCGACATTATCGGCGTGAGCTGATACGCCCAATCGGCTTTGATCGTCGTTCTCCAACCGCTCTCGGTGAATCCTTCGGCGGGCGAATCAGGATAAACGTGCAAGTTGTGCTGAGCGAGAACTTCCAATTCGTGATGCGGTCGGCTCGTATCGAGCACATAGGACGCCATCATCAGGTCGTTCTTCAGGCCAGCGATGTTCACGCCGATCTTTTCGAGAACCGCGACCTTGCATTTGTAGTCGTGGGTCGATTTTTCGATGTAAGGATTCTCGAAGAGATCTTTTAGGACCCGGATCGCCCATTCCCGATCTTCGAAGTTTTCCAGATCGATGAACGCCGAGATCCCCGGAGTATGAGATATCGCAATTCCCAACGGCGGTTGCTTGTCGAACGAACTATTCCACTTACCCTTCGATTCGTCCACTTCAAACGCGAACCATTCGCGTTCCCAGATCTTGCGAATAAGCTTGTCGAGATCCGTTCGGTTGGTGATGATCGAATACGCTTTCTCAGCAACTGCCGGTCTTTCGTCGTCGTTCCCTTCATCATCTGGCAGGGAATCGAACAGCGAAGGAGCCGAATCGCCGAACTCCTTCGTCAATGCTGCAAACTCCAACTCGCGGAAAAGCGAATACGCCTTCGCACGGTCCGGTTCGCTGGATTTCAGTTTGTCCAGGTTGAGTTCTACCGGAGCGTCGATATGGATCGTCGCCAGCTCGAGCGATTGCCGGATGATGTCCTGATTGTTCTGCAGCGATTCGCGATAGGTCTTATGCGTTACCTTTTCGGCATTCTCGATCGCTGCCTCGGTCGAGCCGAATTCGAGAACGAGTTTCAACGCGCCTTTCTCGCCGATCCCGGGAGCACCGGGAATGTTGTCGACCGAATCGCCCATTAATCCGAGCAGATCGACGATCTTATTCGGAGGCACGCCGAATTTCTTCACGACCCACGCTTCGTCGCACCATTCGATCAGCGGAACCGGAACTTTGCGTTTCACGTTCGTCGAATTCTGACGCATTGCTATGACGAGTGGGTCGACTACCAACTGGCAGAGATCTTTGTCGTTCGAGACGATCACGGCCTGCATCCCTTTGTCGGCAACCTTCTTGGCGAGCGTCCCGATAACGTCGTCTGCTTCGTATTTATCGGCCTGAAGAATTGGGATATTGAAGGCTTCGCAAACGCGCAGGATGTAGGGGATCTGCGTAGTCAGGTCGTCCGGCATCTCCAGCCGGTTTGCCTTATATTCAGCGTATGAGTCGTGCCGGAACGTACCGGTCTCAGATTCGAAAACGGCGGCGATGTAATCCGGCCGTTCATCCTTCAGCAGCTTCCGGAGCATGTTCGTAAAGACGAAGACCGCCTGCGTCACCTGTCCCTTGCTGTTGCGAAGCGGATCCTGCCGCGCACCCATCGGGGCGAAATAGGCGCGGTAGATATGCGACATCGAATCGATGAGAAAGACTCGTTTCATTGATGTCGTCAGTTTAGCCGATTGTCCGAACGGCGCGAAACATAGCCTGCTTCGAATCTTCGGCGAATCGTTTTTGCAGCATTCTGGTCAGCGGATAACCGAGATGTGCCAGCAAATGATTCGGTCGTGAGAACGCGTAGATTTCATAGACGACATCACCCGATTCACGATCAAGCCGCACGTTGAATCGCTCCTCACCCGATTCTCCATGGTTGGCCAGAGTGCCGTAGGCAAAACCGAACCAGTCCGGCTCATCGATCGTGTAGACGATGCGCGCCGCGTTCAGCGAGTAGAAACCGAAGTGGCGAACGAGGATCACCACCGCCCGAGCTTCTTCGATAGCCGTGGTCGGCCAGCACAACTCGACCCAAGGGAAATCAAACATCTTCCATTCGCGGATCGCCTGTTTGGCTCTTTCAAGGTCATCTTCGCCGGCGCCGATAACGATGTGGTTGTGATCGACGGTGTATTTCATCGTTTCCACCTGACCCACCCGGCGACGGTGTCCATCACGGGTCGCTCCAATGTATTGATACGAAAAATCGGTTTTCGAAGTTAGTTCAAGAAATCCGTCTATCTCGGTCGGAGTCGGTTTGGTCAGGAGGAACATTCACCAGTGAATCTATCAGAGTACCGTTCCATTCTCACGCTGGATTTTGCCCACGCCGCTGCATTAGTGGGACAATTGAACCAATGAAGCCCGAAATGGAAGGTGGCGAGTACGAGGAGAACTCACAACCGACCAACCCAAGCACCACACCGACGGAATCCCGTAGGCCAGTCATATTGGTCTTTTCGGATTTCTATCTGCCCGGTTACAAGAGCGGCGGTGGAATGCGCACCCTCGTAAATATCGTTGACTGGTTCGGGGATGATCATGATTTTCGAATCGTCACCCGCGACCACGACGGAAAGATCGACAAAACATCCTACCCTAATATTTCTTACGAATCCTGGACAGACATCGGAAAGGCCTCGGTCCGATATCTTTCAAGGGACCGGATCCGCATTGGCGAGGTGAAAAACATCATTAGATCCGTGAGCCCAGACGTCATCTTCTTCAACAGCTATTTTTCGACGTTGACGATCTTCGTTCTGCTCTTGCGCCGATTTGGCCAACTCAAACAGATTCCTCTGATCATCGCCCCTCAAGGCGAACTTTCCGACGGAGCCTTGGGACTTAAGCCGTCAAAGAAACAGGCTTTCCTTCGGTTCGCTTCAAGGCTCGGTCTTTACCGAGATATTGTCTGGCGGGTGAGTTCTGATCTCGAAGCCGATGAGGTTGAACGCTCGAAGGGGAGGGATGGACGGATCTTTGTCGCAGCGGATATGTCACCTAAGGCGATCTTCCCAGGCTATGACCAGTCACTAAAGCCCTTAAAGAATATCGGCTCGGCCCGATTGGTCTTTCTTTCGCGAATTCATCCAAAAAAGAATCTGGCGTTCCTGCTCGGCCTATTTGACGATCTTATTGGGTCGGTAACCCTCGACATTATTGGACCCTATGACCCCGACGACGAGTACGTTATTAAATGCAAGGATTTGACCGACCGACTTCCTCCGAACGTTCGTGTGAACTTCGTAGGTGAAGTAGAGCACGAGAAGGTATTTGGGGTTTTGGCTCAACACCATTTCTTCGTTCTGCCAACGATCTCGGAGAATTTTGGCCACGTCTTTCTCGAAGCCATGGCGGTCGGATGCCCACTGATCATTAGCGATCGCACACCGTGGAACGACTTGGAAGCGAAAGGGATCGGATGGGATATTTCCCTGGAGGATCGAGCCGCGTGGCTCGATATACTGGGCCGATGCGTTGAGATGGATCAGGAGACATTCTCCGAAATATCCCGCGTCTCGCGGCGGTTTGCCGAGAATTGGATCGCTGATGGTGCGGTCGAAAAGGCAAATCGCGACGTTTTCGAATACGCTCTTTCACTAAAGCGGCAAGTTTGACAATCGGAACGCCAGAACGCTATTCTAATCGTTCGCTTAACGGTCGGTTCTGCGAATAGTTTGGCGAGGTGAAGTTCGCCGATCATGTCCGGTTCGTCTAGGGGTTAGGACACCGCCCTTTCACGGCGGCAACACGGGTTCAAATCCCGTACCGGATACCATCTTAAGTCGAGAATTCGGCATCATACCTTCGGGTCAAACATTCGCCTGCCTAACACAGGCGAATTTTTGTTTTTATACGATGATGATAAAGAAAGGCCTTATTATTGCAATATTGATGCTGATCGGGGTATCGGCGGCCTCAGCTCAGGCGAAGTTCACTGATCGGGTTCTGGTCTTGCCGTTCGAGAATACGTCCGGCAAGCCGGAGTTTAACTGGGTCGGCGAGAGTTTCGCACTGTCCCTGTCCGAACTCCTGCACGTCCCCGGCCTCAACGTTGTATCGAACGGAGAACGCAAGGCAGTTCAGCAGCGTCTTCGCATCCCGCTGACAAGCCTTCCGAGTATCGCAACTTCGCTTAAGCTTTCACGTGACAGCGGTGCGACTCTCCTGATAACCGGCACCTACACGATCGTGCCGTCGCAGGGCGATCTTGCGGCGACGGTCAATGTCACGTCGAAGATCATCCGTGTTAACGAAGGGAGGTTTCTGAGCGAGGAGATCGACGGCCGGCTGATCCAGAGGGACATTATTCTTAACGATGCCCTGGGCAACCTGCAGACGATGCAAGGCCAGATCGCGTATCAGATCCTGTATCAACGCGATAAAGCATTGCCGTTCTCTCAGAATCAACTTATAGAATCCGCAACGAAAGTTCCGAGTCGCGCGTTCGAGGCCTATATCAAGGGCCTTCTTACGAATGCGCCCGAACCGCGGGAGATCTTTTTCCGCAACGCGATTCGCATTTTCAACGAAACGACTCCCGATTCGACCTTTGTCGAAGCGGCTCTTGAATTGGGTCACCTTTATCTGGGCCAGCAGAAGTTCAATGATGCGGTCGATTCGTTCGAACGGGTGATCAACACCAACCGAGCTTGTCGTGAACGGGCCAAGTCAGACAACAAGATCGCGTTCTGCAACGACGAAAGCTATGCCGAGGCATCGTTCTACATCGGTCTGATCCAATGGCGGCAGAAGAATTACGAACAGGCCTTGGCGGTTCTGAGCCCAATTGCGGAAGATCTTCAGCTTACCAGCGTCTATAACACCCTTGGAGCGATAGCTGTCGAGGCGTCGCGCGCTGAAAAGAAAAATGAGGCAAGATCTGCGGCCCTTTTGAAACAGGGCACAGAACTTTTGGCGAAGGCGTCTGAGTCTGCCCCGGAGGACGTGTCGATCCTCTTCAATCTTGGAGTAGCGACCTTTGTCGGCGGGGAACTTACAGACGCCGCGCCGATTTTGCGAAGCGTTATCGCAAAACGTCCGAGCGATGGTGAGGCTCATTATCTGCTCGCCAAGGCGCTCGAGGGAATGAATGACCAGGCGAAAGCAGGAGCCGACAACCAGGCGCGGGCACTTCTCAGCTCCAGTAATCGTTACGCGACACTCGAGAGCGAATGGACCCGTAGCAAGTCAGTTAACGGAATTCTGCTTCGCGTCGAACAGCCGCAGCGTCGTGATTTCGTCAGCGTGGTACTGAGCCGTCGCGAGGGCGAAAAAGTAGCGACTGCGACTAACGAGTCCGACGGTCTGCTTCAGAAGGCTCGCGAGCAATATAAGAATGGTGCCGACGACGAAGCGATGCAGACTCTTCGCCGAGTCCTCGCCAGCGAGCCGATGTCCGCCGAGAGTTATCTGATCCTCGGCAAGATCCATCTTCGCCGCGGCGATCGCGATCAGGCGGCGAGTTCATTCAAGACCGCGATCTTTTGGGATAACAAACTGACCGACGCCTACATCAACCTCGCCAAGATCCACATCGAGCGGGGAGAGTGTCTGCAGATGAAAACCTATGTGGCTCAAGCACTTGAGGTCGATCCGGAGAACCCGGAAGTCACCGCCCTCCAGCGTCAAGCAGACCGATGTTCCAAATAGTGTAAGCGGATCAGTCCAAAGTCCAAGGTCCAAAGTCCCAGGTCGTCAGACGATCTGGGGCTTTTCCTTTTGATAAGTTGTTTATTCGTATCGAGTTAGGCGGTATCGAGACTTTGGGCTTTGGACTTTGGACACGCGACCAAAACTTTGGCACGCCCCGTGCATTAGGGAGAACTGGCTAGCTTGATCATCTGATTAAGACCCCGCCGCCACCACTTCTCCGAGCGCGGTTTGCCACTGTGCTTGGTCACCTTCCGAGCGTTCCTTCAGTTGTCCTTCCTTTTTGAGCCCGACCCACAAGGTCGGGCTCAACCTCCTTTAAGCCTCAGAAATACAGGAAACTACGTAGATACAGGCGAAAGCCCGGCTAATCGGTCAGAGTTCGTTCATTGTGAAGCGGCATCTGGCCGTTTTTAATTGCCAAATCATATTGACCGCGAGCGGTATGACCAATAGCGTGATTCTGACAAAATCCGTCATTTTCCTCTGACAAAATTTGCGCTGGATTCGGTCCGGTTCGGTCAGATTGGAATCGCCGCCTTCAATGTGATGTAAACCGGTCATTTTGTTAAACT
>JBEBGW010000263.1:0-6286 GCA_040081025.1 Pyrinomonadaceae bacterium
ATTCGAGCCCGCATCAACAGTCACACGTGCGACGCTCGCCGAGACGCTTATCACATATCGCCAGCTGTTCACTACGGGCGGCTAGCTATTTTTCCGCCCCTCGCGGGGGGATGGGGCGGGAATGGGTACGCGGTAACCCGGGTCTTCTTTGATCCGGGTTACCGCGCCCCCGGAAATTTTGCAGGAATCATTCACAAACTTAACTGAAAGGAAACGTATCGGAGGAAAAATGAAAAGGAACTTTAATATCATTGGCCGCTCGCACAAAGTGAAATTGATGCTGGCCCTGTTTGCCGTTGCAGCGGCGGCCGCCGCTGCCCTATGGCAGCCGCTCACCGCTTCGAAGGCGGCATCAATTCGGAAGATCGAGGACCTCTATCGGCGTCCGGCTCCCGATTACGATCTGAACGCCGAACTCGCCCTGCCGAACGTACGGCAGGCAACGAGCGCCCAGCTCGCGGCGCTTGACGCCCTGAAGGCAGCATCGAACGCACCGAACATGACGGCACGCTGGAATGATTTCGGCGGTTCGCCCGATGTGATGTACGACTTTGCGTCGCGGTCATATACAGGTACGCCGGAAGAAGCCGCACGGGCATTCGTCAACGATAACGCCGGGCTTTTTGGTGTTACCGAACTGAATAATTTCCGCGTGTTCAGCCAGCGCGACGCGCTTGGCGGCCACCTTGTGCGCTTTCAACAGACTTTCAACGGCGTGCCGGTTTCCGAGGGCGGCATCGGCGTCGTCATGAACGCGCAGAACCAGGTGATAATGGCGTCAGGCCCATTCTTCCGAGATGTTGCGGTAAACACGCAGCCGTCGATCAGTGCGGAGCAGGCCAGGACTGCGGCAGACGCGGACTTGAACCGGTTCAACGTCGCTCTTCCGTCGCACATCACGAATCTTTTACAGGCAGGTTTGGCGAATCTCACGCAGCAGGCCTCAGTAGTTGACAGCATTCCTCCGACACTCGGTGTCTACCCTACGGCGGAAGGCTATCGGCTTATCTGGAAGGTCGCAAAATTCTCAACCAACCCGTTCGGCTTATATATGGTCTCGATCGACGCACACACGGGCGAACTTGTCGGGCGTCAGGATTTCGTCAATTTCCAGGCTGCTCCCGGCGCAGAAACGGCGGACATTTATCCCAAGTATCCGCAGATCGACGCAAGCCTTAAAGACAACAGCGTGATCAGCACGTGCACGACCGCCGGTCGACAGCATCCGTGTGGACAGGAACGTGTAGCGCTTCGCTCATTTGATCCAACGAACCGCGTGACCGGCTTGAATGGAACGCTGACCGGAACGCACGCGCTCGTCAACAACGCGCTTGCGACCAAACAGCCGTTCGGCCAGGCCGCTCTGGGAACATGGCACTTTTCAAAAGATGATCCGACGGCCCTCGAAGCTCGGACGAACGAGCAGGATCAGTTTGCCGAACCGGCAGAGCACCAGGATGAGATAAACTCGTTCTTTTTTGTCACCTATCTGCTTGAGTACGTTGATCATATGCACAGAGCAGGTGACAACACTGCTATCGGCGGCGGTGCTTTCCCGGATGAATATCCGAACAGCAATATCCCGCTGCCCGCGACGGTCCATATTCCGAATATTTACATGGCCCTCGACGCGACGGCCGGAACACTTCCGAGCCCGACCGATCCTGATCTCGTGAAAAAGGTCCTCGGTTTGGACAACGCATTTGCCCTTAACCTGACCAGCCTTATTGAGGGCGTAACCGGGACGAAATCACCTGTTGTCGTTAATCCAACCTCGTATGGCCACGGTTATCGCATGAACGATCTCGCTCTTGAGGGAACGGTTCCCTATCACGAAGGCATGCACTCTATCACCAGCCCGATCGCGGGCCTCGAGGGTACAGAAGGCAGCGCTCTCAATGAAGGCCAGGCCGATATGTGGGCGTTCACGATCACGGACAATCCGAGCCTAGGCGATTATGTGATCCAGGCAAAAGGTATTCGCGATCGCTATCGCGAACTCGGGCGCGACCCCGAATCTATCGCGTATATAAGAAGCGCTCGCTCCACGCTGAAATTTTCGGACTACGGAACGTGGGGAGCCGGAGAAGAGGAAGAACATTACGACGGCGAGATCTATATGTCCACGATGTGGGACATCCGCGAAATGCTCAACCGCCTTTATCCGTCAACCAGTGGCTATCGTCGTCCGCAGCCAAAGGACGGCGCGGCACAAAAGGTGATCACTAAAGGCACGAACATCTTCGAACGCGACTTTTTGGGTTCGATGTATGTCTTGGGCACCACGAGCCCCGATACCATGGTGAAAGCCCGCGATGCCATGATCGTTGCCGACCAGATGCTCTATCCGTCGGATGCGACCGATCCGGACGCACCGGGCAAGCATCGTTCGATGATCGAGCAGATCTTTGCCGCGAAAGAGCTCGGGATCAACGCCCGTGCAGCGACCGGCGGAAAAGTAACGATCTCCACGCAGGTCTCGCACTTTGCAGGAAACCAGGCGGCTCCGGCAGTTCCGCAAAACGTAAAGGTGTCGCCGGCTTCTACCAGGAGCCTCAACGTTACGTGGGATGGCGTTCCCGGTGCTCTGGGCTATGAGGTGCTTAAGCGCAGGACCGCACTCGCCGGCCAGCGTCAGCCAAACGGCGAACGAGCGTTTGACGACGGCGATGCATCAACCACGGGTTACCGCCACGCATTCTTTGTTAGCGGAAGCCAGAGCTCGTGGGAGGACAAAGGCCCGATCCACGAGGTCTTCACGGCGGAAGGCCTGAATAACCTGTTCGACAGCGAATACGTAGTGCGTGCGATCGGCGTTAATTCGAGCGGCCAGCTCGGATGGTCGGATCTTTCGGGTTCGTCGCAGGCAAGTCAGGCCCGTCAGGATGTGACCGCTCAGATCGATTCCGCCATTTCCAACATCTCGTTCTCGAACGGCGTAATGGCGTTTGACAACAAACTGACGAACGCACGCGGTGCATTCTCGACCGACAAGACGATGTACAAGCCGCTGGAATTCCAGATTGTAAGCATCTCGAATCCATCGGTTACGGTGAAGAATGCCGATCAGGGCGGCAATACGTTCATCTATGATCAGACGCTTTCGCTCGGACAGACGTCAACGGCCAAGCGGCTCGAATTCAACGATCCGCTGGCACAGCTATTCTCGTTCGACGCGAGAATATACGCCAATGCATTCGCAGGTTCGACCGTCGGTACCGGCTCGCAAGACGACGACGGTTCGTCCGATCCGCCGCCGCCGATCACTTATTCGATCTTTACCGAGACGAAGACCGGCACACTGGTCGCGGGTGAACCAACGGCAACCGGCGGAACGAGTGCAACCTGGGGGGATCCCGCATTCAAGGGAATCACCTGGGACGACGTTCTCGTGACAACGAAAACGGATGCCCTTGCACTTGAGGCAACGTTGAGCTCGGCCACGGCGGTCGATCTGGACTTCGAGCTTCGCACGACCGGCGGCCAGGTACTTTCCCATTCCGCTGGGGCGACGGCAACCGAATTCGTATCTTCGGCGGTTCAGCCGAATACGACATACGTGCTTCGCGTACTCGGGTTTGCTAACGGCCCGTCAACGTTCTCGATCCTTAGCAATCAGCTTCTGCCGCAGGGATCACCGAACGAAAATGGCGGTACGCGTACCATTGGCAGCCCCAGCGTTGCTTCGGCAACCACGAGCACCATTTCCGGTCTCTTCCGCTTCACGGTGAACCCGCTGACGAAAAAGGTTACGTTCGTGAAGCTGAACTAGATAAATCCCAACTTGGATCGATCGCGATCATTCGAGGCGATGTTCTTTCGGGACATCGCCCTTTTTCTGCTCAAGTATCCCTCAAGGTTCTCTCAAGCACCGTTATATATGATCGTGACACTTGAAACGCGGATATTCGGGAAAGGGTGACGAACATGACTAATGCACACAAACTATTCGGAACATTGATGATGGCGGCGATCTTGGCGATCTCGGTGTCTGCGGCACCGTCGATCGACGGTCTTCTGGCGTCGAGGATAAATTCGTCGCCGCTGTCGTTAACGCCGGTGATCATCACATTCGAGAACCGGCCGACGAGTGCGGATTTCACTATGCTTAGATCCCTGGGAATCACGGGCGGCCGCTATCTGAACCAGCTTCCGATCGTTCTCACCAGCATTAACCGAACGCAGTTCAACGCGCTAAAAACAAAGTCGAACATCCGCTCGCTTTACGCTAACCGAACGATGAAATTGATGGACCTGGAAGGACGCACGATCTCCGGCGTCGAGAGCTTGATCCGCGATAACGAGGTCACGACTCGTAACGCCGGCTTGCCCGTCTCGGGCCGTAACATCGGCGTCTCATATATCGATACTGGCATCGACGCGACGCACCCGGACCTGGTGCTCGGGCAAAACGTCATACAGAACGTTTATTTTGCGACGGCTGATCTTCCGGTCGAGCCGCCCGCAGGATTTCTTCCGATCGTTCCGGTCGAAAATGCGCCGATCTCCGACGTTGAGGGCGGACACGGCACTTTTGGCGCGGCAGTTACGGCGGGAACGGGAGCGGCCTCGGCTGGGCTTTACACAGGAATGGCACCGGGAGCAAAGCTCATTGGCATACGCGCCGGTAACGATTACGGCTTGAGCACCTATGCGATCGTGCAGGCGATGGACTACACGCTGGTCAATCAATTCCGTTACAACATTCGCGTTTGCAACAACTCGTGGGGAACCACGCTTGCGAGCACGCCCTACGATCCGAACGACCCGATCAACACCGCCACGCGGATGATGCACGACCGCAATATCACGGTCGTATTTGCCGCTGGAAACGATGGCGACGCTCCTGACATGATCAATCCGTATTCGGTCGCGCCATGGGTGATCTCGGTAGCCGCAGGCGAAAAACGCGGTCTCGGAAATCCCGCAGGGTTCTCGTCACGCGGAAACGATAACGGGACCGGCAGCGACGTAGCCGGCCAGCCGGCGGACGCGACCACGGCGCCCAACCTGCGTCCAGACATCACAGGCGCGGGGGTCGATATAAAGAGTGCGCGTTCCAAGGCTCCGGGCGTTACAAACGTGGCCGGTACGATACCTGTTTTCGTCGGGGCGAATGACCTGTCGACTATCCCGCCGGCGTTTCTGCCTTATTACACAACTTCGCAGGGAACAAGCTTTTCGACACCTCAAGTGAGCGGGATCGTCGCGCTTATGCTTGATGCGAATCCGCTGCTGACACCCGATCAGGTAGTTAATATATTGCGATCGACGGCGACACCGATGCCTTACGAAGAGCGCGTTGTCGGCGCGGGATACGTCGATGCTCACAATGCGGTCCGAGCGTCATTCGAGCTCGCGATGGTGCCGCACCCGGCGAACCTTTTCCCGTCAAACGACCCGAACGCACCGCAGATTACCGATCCAGCCGATGACCAACTCGGCACGACCGCGCAAGACATCCGCGAGGCCTATTTCCGATACGATCCGGTCGCAAACCAGATCGTCTATCGTCTGATCGTCTCCGACGCGTCGGTCAAAACTCCGAATATGTGGTGGACACTTACGTCTGCTTTCGGTGTGACCGAAGTGTTCGTTAGCGCGTCTGTAGATGAAACCGCGACGACTTTTGAATACGGCAAGATAACCACGATTCCCGAAACAGGAACCCAGAATCAGGAAACGCTCGGCGCCGCCGACTTTGGAGAGATCGTCGGCAACCAGATCACGATCAAGCTGGACTTCAATAAGGTAAACGCCGCGGTCGGCTCGAACGTTCTGAACACAACATCGACGAGCACACAAGCCGAAGCCCAGATCCTGATCGGTTCATCGCTTTCCGGCGGTCTCCTCTTGAACTCAGACCAAGCGACTGGCTCTGACTTTGACATAACCGGTGCTACCCAGCCGACGCCGACCCCTTCTCCGAGTCCATCGCCAAGCGCAACTCCTTCGCCGTCACCACACCGTGACGCCGAGCCCATCACCAACGGTGACACCTTCACCAAGTCCGTCCCCAACCGCGCAACCGTCGCCAAGTCCGACTCCGAACGAGGGCTCCGGCAGGCGATTTGATGAGCGTTATTCCGGCACACTCGATCCGGGGCAATCGTCCGTTGGGATCTCGTTCGAACTACGACGGTCGAGGCTAGACGCACAGATCAGCCAGAACCATGGCAATCAACAGATCTCGCTGGAGCTGTTGGACGAGCAGGGTAACCTGATAGCAGTCGCCAACGGCAACAAACTACTTCTAGAAGGACTCTCCAGCGGCACATACGTTTAC
>JBEBGW010000264.1:0-6203 GCA_040081025.1 Pyrinomonadaceae bacterium
CGCCGCAGATCTCGTCCGTCGCATGCGAGCCATCCGTACTCGCCCGCGATCTCAAGCGGTTTGTCGAAGCCGGATACAAGCTCGATTCAGTGACGGCCGTAGATCTCTTTCCGCAGACGCATCATGTCGAGACCGTCGCCCGGCTTTCGCGTTGAAACTTTGCTATCTATTGCGTCGTTTGAACATCTAAGAGACGCTACACTAGAATTTCAATATGGCGAAAAAGAAAGATGAATCCGAGGGCCTGACCAAGAGCCTTTTCGTGCGCTGCCGGTTTTGCGGGCAGAAGAATGGCGTAAAAGAAGGCTATAAGAACGGTGACGCAAATTGCGGGAAATGCCGGCTGCCGCTTTCGAATGAACCGCACAAAAAATTTGCCGACCTGAGCAAACACGATTACGTTCATCCCGCGGACAGCAAGGCCCTTGCGGCTCTGCGAGCGATTGCGGGAATCGACAGCGCTCTTCGAAAACTGCTCGAGGTCACGGGCGAGTCTGCACTCCGCGTTATATTTACCGCCAGCTCGGTCAAGGTTACGCCGAAGCAGTTCCCGGATCTGCACGCCAAGCTTCAGGTCGCCTGCACGACTCTCGGCGTCGAGATGCCCGAGATGTTCGTCCAACAGAACCCGGTCGTTAATGCGTTCACCTTCGGATCGGAGAAGCACCTCATTGTGCTGCACACTGGACTGCTTGAACGCCTGACCGATGAAGAAACCCTCGCGGTCATCTCGCACGAGGTCGGGCACATACACGCGGAACATGTTCTCTATCTGACGGCGGCTCGCCTGATGGAAGCTCTTGCCAACGCTTCAATCGCAAGACTCGTTCCCGGCTCGGAGATCATCAAGTTCATCATTTCTGCCGGTATCAACAGTGCCCTGCTAGCGTGGGCTCGCCGAGCTGAGCTGTCGTGCGATCGCGCGGCGATGTTGACCGTTCAGGATCCGCACATCGTCGGACGCGTGATGATGAAACTCGCCGGCGGGACTGCAGCTTCGAAGATCGATTACGAAGAGTTCCTCGAGCAAGGCCGCGAGTTCAAGAAGACCTGCGACGACAAAGCTCTTGACAAGTTCTGGGCGACGATCATCAACGCCGGGCAGACTCATCCGTTCCCCATTTGGCGCGTGTCGGAGATCCTCGACTGGGCCGAGAGCGGCGATTATGCCGAGGTGATGGCAAAGAACTAGTGCTCATCGTTCTGACGACAACTTCAACAACCGTCGAGGCCGAATCGCTTGCGAACGGCCTCGTCGAGTCTCGGCTGGTGGCGTGCGTTCAGATCCTGCCAAAGATGACGTCGGTTTACGCTTGGGAAGGAAAGATCGAGCGCGAAAGCGAGCATCTGCTCCTCATCAAAACGCTCCCCGAAAAATACGAAGCGGTCGAGAAATATATTCTCGACCACCACAGTTATGACATCCCCGAGATTGTCGCAATCGACGCGGAGAAAGTGTCGGCGGGCTATCTCAAATGGCTCACCGACTATCTCTAAGACTCTTCGCCCGAACCGGTTCCGCCGTTAGCCCCTTCTTCAAAAGTCTTAATGATGAAGTTCACCGCTTCCTGAGGTGAGTCGGTCAGATGGATGAGTTTCAGATCGTCCTCACCGATGTAGCCCTCATGCAGCATCGTCGAGGTGATCCATTGAAGCAGGCCCTGCCAATAACTCGACCCGAACAGCACCACCGGAAAGTTGCGGATCTTCTTTGTCTGGATGAGCGTCAGCGCCTCGAAGAGTTCGTCCATCGTCCCGAAGCCGCCGGGGAAGATGATGTACGCGTTACTGTACTTGATGAACATCGTCTTTCGGACGAAGAAGTATTTGAACGAGAGCGACTTGGTCTGATACGGATTCGGAGCTTGTTCGAATGGCAGTTCGATGTTGCATCCGACCGACACCTTTCCAGCTTCGAATGCTCCGCGATTCCCCGCTTCCATAATGCCGGGGCCGCCGCCGGTGATGACCTCGAACCCGGCTTCGGCGAGAAGGCGTCCGGTCTCCTGAGCGTCGATGTACATCTGATCGTCTTCGCGAGTGCGGGCCGAGCCGAACAATGAAACGCCGCGAGTGATCGTCGCAAGGTTGTCGAAGCCATCGACGAATTCGCCCATGATGCGGAACACGCGCCACGAATCGGAGGTTTTGTAATCGTCCTCAGGCTCGGGCGAACGCAGCAGCACTTCGTCGTCCGTAAGCTGCCAGTAGGCAGGTACGTTCTCGCGCTTCTTCGCCTCGGCGACGGTTTTAGGCTCGGGCGGTTTTACCTTGTCTTTAGGAGCTTTCGGTTTATTTGCGTCTGTTTCAGCCATACGTAAGTCTGGGAAGTCGAGGAAGTCTGGACAGTCTTGGAAGGAGTTCGTCTATCGGACCTTCTAGACTTCCTAGACTGTCCAGACTTCCCAGACTAATTAAATGCCCATGATGTTATATCCGCAATCGACGTAGATCGTTTCGCCGGTGATGCCGGAGGAGAGATCGCTGACCAGGAAAAGTGATGTGTTACCGACCTCGGCAGCGGTCACGTTACGCTTTAGCGGCGATTTTTCGCCGACGTAACCGAGCAGCGTTCCCATGTTCTTCACGCCGCGCGCCGAGAGAGTATTGATCGGCCCGGCGCTGATCGCGTTGACTCGAATATTCTGCTTGCCCAGATCGGCGGCCAAATATCGAACCGAGGCTTCGAGGGCCGCCTTCGCGACGCCCATCACGTTGTAGTGCGAGATGACCTTCTCGGCGCCGTAGTAGCTCATCGTAACGATGCTGCCGCCCTCGGTCATCAGCGGTGCAGCCCCAAGTGCGACCTGCGTGAGCGAAAACGCAGAGATCTCAAGTGCCGTGCGAAACGCTTCGCGCGTCGTCGTCACGAACTCACCTTCTAGAGCCTCTTTTGGTGCATATGCGATCGAGTGAACAAGAAAATCGAGCTTCCCGTATTTCTCTTTCACCGCCGCAAACGCATCATCTACGCTCGCCTGATCGGTGACGTCGCACGGAACGATCAGCGAACCCGGCAGTTCGCCGGCAAGCTTTTCGACGTTTTCCTTTAGCCGCTCACCCTGATAGGTGAACGCCAGCTTCGCACCGTTCGCATTCGCCGCGTCGGCACACGCCCACGCGATCGAACGCTTGTTAGCGACGCCGAAGATCATTCCTACTTTGTCTTTGAGCATATCTGTCATTTCGACCAACTAATCACGTTCGGCGATCTGGCCGCCCGCTTACGCAGGCGGTTCTGACAAAACGTAGACTCGCTGGAGCCCTTCAAAATCCATCAGCCTGATGTCGATGTCAACGGGCGTCGAGGAGAATCGTTTCGTCGACAACGTCCCGCGAAGTTTCTTTACATCCGCCGCCGCCATCTGCGTAACCAACACGACCATCAGCCGAACTTCCAAGCCAATGTTCATCTCCACGATCGACCGTTTCACAGCGCCGATCTTTCGCATCATCGCGACGACCCGATCTTGTCCGAGTTCCGGCCCTACGAGAAAGCAAACTTCGCAGCATACAAGTATTTCGTCCTTGGTGAACGCCGCATCGAACGGCACTCCACCGACGCTGATGTGCCGCATCACCGGGACATTCTCTTCCTGCTGGATCTGCCGAAGCGCTAGATCGGCCCCGACGATGAACGCCGTTTGAAGTTCTCCGACCGCTTCCGGCTGCACCCTCAGTATCCGCGAGATCTCGCCGACAGCGACATTTAGAGTTTGCCGCTGCAGTTCCGGCTGAGCCGATTCCCACGCTATCCATCCAGCAGCTTTGTCAGCGACGACCTTTCGATGTCTCCGAGCACCAGCTGCCATCCAGCCGAGCACCGCAATGGTCGCAAGACCGGCGGTGCCCGCGAGCAGCCAGCTTTTCGACACGATCGCGGCAACAAGCACGGCTAGGACCAGCACTACCGCCACAGCCGCAGCTACGTAATAAGCCGCTCCTGTCGCCGGCCGAGCAAAACGCTCGAGCGAGTTATCGAATTCTTTCGCCATCGCTTGGGGATGATCGCGAACGTAATACTACGCCGTTACGGCGCGTTCGAACGGGATGTCGTCGAAATACGTCATCCGCTTGAAATCTTTGAACCGCTGATTGATCTCGGGATAATCGAGCTCGTCGACACGCTCGGTTCCGAACTTCTCGACATTGAACGACGCCATCACCGAGCCGTAAACACAGCCGCGTCGGAGCGTGTCGTCGTTGATCTCCTTCTGAGCCGCGAGATAACCCATAAATCCACCAGCGAACGTATCGCCCGCACCGGTCGGATCGAACACGCTCTCAAGCGGATAAGCAGGAGTCGCGAAATAGCCGGTCGGCGTGAACAGGGTCGCACCGTATTCGCCGCGTTTGATCACGACGGCGCGAAGACCCATGTCCATGATCGCCTTCGCGGCTTTGTGGATATTCGGCTCGTCGGTAAGCTGGCGTGCTTCGGCGTCGTTGATGATGATGCAGTCGACCGATTTTACAGTCTCGAGAAGTTCATCCTTTACCGAAGAGATCCAGTAGTTCATCGTGTCCATCGCGACGAACTCGGCATTCTCACACTGTTTGCGAACGCCGAGCTGAAGCGTCGGCTGAATGTTGGCGAGGAAAACGACACGGGCATTCTTCGAGTTGTCCGACAGTTTCGGATCAAACGTCGCGAAAACGTTCAACTGAGTGTCGAGCGTGTGGGCCGTGTTCATGTCGTAATCGTACCGGCCGCTCCAGAAGAACGTCTTTCCGTCGGCCACGACCTCGATGTCGTCGGTGTTGATATGATGACGGCGGAAAACTTCCCACTCGGCCTCACCAAAGTCCCCGCCGACCACGCCGACCGCATTCACCTGTGTGAAAAAAGAGGCCGACAACCCAAAGTGCGTCGCCGCACCACCCAAAACCTTGTCGCGCTTACCAAACGGCGTCTCAAGCGCATCAAACGCGACCGAACCTACAACTGTTAATGACATATTTCCAAGAATTGAGAATGTAGAATTCAGAAGTCAGCACAAAACCGACCCATTCTGATTTCTGTATTCTGACTTCCCTACGATTTTACACGGCAAGGCGGTTTTTTGCGATTCTCCGAGGTCAGAACCGCCTGCGTAAGCGGGCGGCCAGCTCGTAATGATTGAGCAAGCCTGCATGAAAGTCGGCCCTGTTTCGCGGCTAAAATCCATTCGTGAACAAACTTAATGAGTCGGCACAAACTGGCCCTCCGCTTACGCAGAGGGTTCCGACACGCGCCAAGGTGGATTCTTGCGATTCTCCCCTGCGTGAAACAGGCAGATGCGGTTGCCGTTTGGGTCGCGGAGATAGGCCTGACGCCAGAGCCAGTCGCGGTCGGTTGGGTCTTCTTCGAACTCGAGTCCGATAGATTTCAGGCGGGCGACTTCGCCGTCGAGATCGTCACACTCGAAATAGAGGACAATATCGTTAGATGCGGGTCGTTCGTCGGCGGTGTTGATCGAGAGGGTCGAATCGCCGTCGGGGCACTCGAACCGGGCGTATCGCGGCAGCGAATCGACGATAAGAATAAGGCCGAGCTTAATGAAAAACTCGGCCGTTTCTTTCGGTTTTGCGGTGTAAATGGTGACCTGGTTGAGGTTCATTACGACGCTGGCTTGATCTCCTTCAGGGTCGTTTCCGCTTCCGCCCGGTATTTACTCTCCGGGTATTTTTCGACAAGCATCGAAAGATATACGACAGCCTCTTCCTTAAGTCGTGACGGCTCGTATCTAACTTTATCTTTCCCGTTCTTTAGGTCCACTTTCTGTCTGCCTTCGTTTTTGGAAAGATAGACGCTCGACATCCCTGCGAGATAGAGAAACTCGTCCATCTTCGAGAACTGTGGATAAGCCGCAAACGTTTCCTCAAACCGCATGATGACCTGTTTATAGGCCTTCTTCAACGGCTTGAACGCCTGCCACGCGACGTCAAGATTGTGCTTCGCGTCCGCCTCAAGCACCGGATCGCGGTCGATCGCGGGGTCGATATTGCGTTGGGCAGAAGTCGACACGGTGAACAGAAGCAGAAGAAGGAGAGAGGCTGAAAAGATTGATCTCATAACTAAATAAAGATGATTTGAAACATCAAATCGTTCGCCTCCTGTTGATTCAGATCCCGCTAAACTAGTAGTTCGCCGAGTCCGTCGAAATGCTGAACGAGTCCGGAAGCCCTCAGGCCATCATAAACCCGTTTCGAGACCTCAATTC
>JBEBGW010000265.1:0-6197 GCA_040081025.1 Pyrinomonadaceae bacterium
GTACTGTGGGGCCGCTTTGGTTTGGAGTTCGTCGGTGGGGCGTGCGTCGGGCGTTGCGTGGCAGGAGCGGCGTGATCTTTTCCCGAAGGGCGTGGCCTCGGGTGATCCCGAGCCCAATAGCGTCATTTTGTGGACGCGTCGCCCGCCGGTTGAGAAACCCGCCTCGAAACTTACCGTCGAGATCGCCGAGGACGCCGCGTTTCGCAAGGTCGTCGGAAAGAGTGAGACCACGGTTTCGGCCGAAGCCGATTGGACGTGCCGGGTACTCGCGGGCGGCCTTAAGCCGCGGACCGTCTATTGGTATCGCTTTACCGACGAACACGGAAACGGCAGCCGTGTCGGACGCACGATCACCGCTCCGGCGGACAAGGATGCGGGACCTGTAAATTTCGCTTTCGTCAGTTGCCAGAGCGTCAACGAAGGAAAGCTCAACGGTTATCGCCGGATGATCTTCGAAGACGAAAAAGCTCAGGCCGCTGAACAGCTTGGCTTTGTGCTGCACCTCGGCGACTTCATCTACGAGGTCGTTCAATATCCGGAAGAAGGCGCGACGCGATATGACCGGACGATCTACGAGGTCTGCCGCATCCCCGACGCGGGAAAGACCGGCAATCTCTACTGGCCGCAAACCGTCGACGGCTATCGCGCCGTATGGAAGGGCTATCTCGCCGACCCCGACCTGCAGGATGCCCGCGCTCGCTGGCCGTTCGTGTGTATGTGGGACAATCACGAATTCTCGTGGCAGGGCCGGCAAAGCATTCTCCAGCAGGGCGGCCCTCCGCAGCCCGGCCAGACCGTCAAGGTCGCCGCGAATCAGGCATGGTTCGAATATATTCCGGCTCGCGTAAAGTCGCCGAGCGGCTCGCTTTCCGAGTTTGGGAAGGTTGCGGTCAAGAACGTCAAGATCGAGAAGTGGGACGAGAACGGGCTCGGCCAAGAGCCGAACAACCTGTACGCGATCCGCAGCCTGATCGCCTATCGCGCGTTCCGCTACGGCAAGCACCTCGACCTCCTCATCACCGACCAGCGCAGCTTCGCCGGTGAAGATGCGAGCGACGCGGAGGGGGTAGGAAAGATCTACGACCCGGCGTTCCGCGGCTACTTTTCGGAGGAGGCGATGATCGCTCTCGATGCGGGTAAAGCGCACGACGGTGGTAAGCCGCCAGCCGAACTTCAATTCCGCGATGTGAAAATTCCGAACCCGAGCAAAGAGAAGCAGCCGCGGACCATTCTCGGCGTCGAACAGAAGGCGTGGTTCAAGGACTCGCTGCGCAAGTCGAAGGCGACCTGGAAGATCTGGGGAAATTCGCTCGGCGCTCTCGACAACCGCGTGGATATGCAAAATCTTCCTGCAGGAGTCGTGAAGAATCCGTGGCCGGCCGACACCTACGGGATAGGCAGGACCGACGATTACGGCGCGGCCTATGCCGAACGCAAGGAGATCTATGACCTCGTGCGCGATGCGAAGATCACCGGCTTTGCGATCGTGTCCGGCGACCGCCATGCCTTCTGGGCGGGATACGCCGCCGCCTATCTGCCGCCGCGGAAGTTCGAGCCCGTCGGGTTGAGCTTCGTCGGAGGATCGTTGATAAGTCCGGGTGGAATGGAGGCCTTGGAGCATGGCCTCCGCAAAGATCACCCCTTGCGAGCCCTCTTCCTAGCTGACCGCCCCGGCAGCGGTAAGCCGGATTGGACCTACAACATGCTGCTGCGTCACGGCGTCCGCTCGTGTCTGGAATACGCGAAAAACTTTGACCTAAAGCGTGCACTCGGACTCTCGAACCCGCAGCTCGCGCCGCATCTCGAGTTCGTCGACCTCGGCGGCCACGGCTACGCGAAAGTACGCCTCACCGGCAATGAAATGCGAACCGAGTTCGTCTGCATCCCGCGCCCGATCACCCGCAGCCCGGAACCGAACGGCGGCCCGCTGCGCTACCGGGTCGCCCACGTCGCCAAGCTCTGGAAACCCGGCGAACGGCCGCACCTCGAGGTTCACGTTTTGGAAGGCAGCGTCGGGCTGTCGATCTGACCTTCTTACCGAGTTCTTGAGTGTGCGGAGCACACGGCCATTACGGTAGCTACACGTGCTGCCGATAGGCGAAACGTGTACTTCAACGACCGACTCGCGTTCTTGAGTGTGCGGAGCACAAGACAATTGCAGTAGCTACACGTAGGCTTTGCAAAACGTGGAGTCGGTTCTGAGTGTGCGGAGCACACGGCCATTACGGTAGCTACACGTGCAGGCTTTGCGGAACGTGTAGCTAGGCGATAATCTCAACCCGAGCGTGTGAAACACGCGTCACAATACTCCGATGTCGCATTCTCGCCTGATCTACCACGTCGTCTTCGCAACCAAAGACCGTTTCCCACGCATCTCTGAACAATGGGAGAACGAACTCTACGCCTACCTCGCCGGGATCGTTAAGAACAACAAAGGCCGAGTGATCATAATCAACGGAATGCCCAACCATGTACATCTGCTGCTCATCCTCGAACCGTGCGACCTTCCGGCATTCATGCGGGAACTCAAGGCTTCATCATCCCGCTGGGCGAAACAGCACAACCCGAAGTTCGCTTGGCAGCGTCGATACGGAGCTTTCACGGTGAGCGAGTCGGCGATCGAAAAAGTTCGGGACTACATCCGCGATCAGAAAGAACATCACGCGAAGCGAACGTTCGAGCAGGAATACGTCGGCATATTGCGGAATCACAATCTCGAATTTGACGAGCAATATTTGTGGGATTGACCCCTGTGACGCGTGTTTCACACGCTCGGGCTCTGTTGGGGGCTATAACCTACACGTTCCGCAAAGCCTCCACGTGTAGCTAACGAAATTGTCGTATGCTCCGCGCACTCAAGAATGCACAAGCCCACACGTTAGTAAGGGCGGTACGCACCCTCAACCGGTTGTAAATCGACCTTCGAGTTTTCACTCAATGGGCGAAGAGGTCTTGCCGCTTTTCATCCAGGACTTGACTGTATATCAGCGGCGCCTATTGTGCCTTTGATTTCTTGAAGTCGGTGACGGTGGCGTCGGTGTTGTGGCCGAAGCGTAGGCCGTAGTGGCCGTCGGTCGCTTTGAGTTTGCCGGCTCCGACGACCTCTGACCTCGTATGCGTGGCGACGACCTTGTTGTTGATCGAGCAGGAGATCGAGTCCCCTTTAACGGTGACGGCGATGATCTGGGTGACGGGTTGGCCTACGCCGGCAGCCTTGTTGACCGCATCGTTTTTGATCGGAGCACGCCCGCCTAATTGGAACGGTGCGGGACCGAATCCGCGAAAGATGAACGAGCCGTTTCCGTAAGCGGCACAGTAAAGGTAGCTCGCGTTTTCAGTCCCGAGATCGTTGCCGCCGACCATGATCCCGTAAGGATGCGGATGGTCGTTGATGCTCATGTATTTTGCTTCGGTGAAGGTCGCACTGACGGTGTAATCGCCTTTTGCCGCGTCCTTGGTGTTCCAATAGGTCACGGCCGGCCCGGTCGTAACACGCATACCTTTGCCTTCTTCGGCGAGTTTTGCACTGTTGAGCGTTAGGCCCGCGGTTTTCTCTTTCGCATCGATCTCGCCCGTCCAGCCTTTGATCAGAACTCCGCCGCCGGCAACGCTCGTCGACGGCCCCTCTTGAGCGGCAACATCAGCAACGAAAACAACCGACAACAAAATAAGTACGGATGACAGGATTTGATTTTTCATAATGCCGCCACAATATCAACAAACCGCCAGCAACTCAACGACCGAGGCCCAATTCGACCTCAGGTGTCATCTGGCTGCCGTGGTGGGTAATCTACTTGCCGTTGGCGGCGGTCGGCGATAGGGGAGGATTCTTCATTAACTTGCCGAGTGCGCGCCAGGTTATGAGTTTGATGTTGTTTTCCTGGAGCAGGCGGCGGAACGCGGGGCTTGTGAAGAAGTCAAAGTCGCGTTGGCGCCAACTCGCTCCCCAGTCGGGGTGCTCGAACGTTGCCGCCCGCATCTCTTCGTCGTCATACGCGAGGTGCACCGTTATCTGTGTGACACCCGGCCCGATATTTTTGATCGCCTCGGTGTAAAACGCTGCCCAACCCTCGGGTCGCACACTCGGGTCGATATCTATGATCCGATCTATGACAACATCGTCCGGTCTAAGATTGGAAGAAATGAACGGCGCACGGGTGAGCCAGTCTCTGGACATCCTTATCGGCAGCTTGTTTTCGCGCGACGCGCGGAGAAAGACGCGAAACAGTGCTTCATTCTGGTAGAGGGTGCCCATGTGGGAATCGAGGTGCGTGGGGTGTATCCCAAACGCTTTTGCTCGCTCGATCTGCGCTCGTATCTCTGCCTCTGCCTCGCGGGCGTCGGCACGTGAAGCGGCCTCGGCTTCCGACGGATACAGGTAGCCGTCGCGGGCGAATAACGAAGGCACGCGGTCCTTTGACAACACAGGGCCCCATCGAAAGAGGCTCCATTCGCTGGTGAGTGTCAGGTGCAGGCCGAGGTCGGCTTCGGGAACTTTTCGCGCGTACGCAGCTATTTCCGGGAGCCACGGGCACGGGACCATGATGCTGCCTGAACTAACCAGGCCGGTCTCGAACGCCTTAATGGAAGCGGCATTGACCGAGTGAGCCATGCCGAGGTCGTCCGCGTGAACGATCAGGAGTTTTGCGTCGCGTTGATAACCGAGCCTCTCAGGCAATGTTCTTGTGGCCGCTTGCCCGGGAGCGAGAGGCGACATGACGAATATCGCTATGGCAACAATGAGGCTTCGTTTCATAAGTTGATCCTCATCCGGCGCGTTTCATCCTGATGTGGGTGGAGCGTAAATCTAAATAAAAATATCGACAGGCAGGTGAAATCTTGCGGAGAGCTTCTTTGCCTGCGACTTGCTGATGTCGCGCTTGCCGTTGAGGACTTGCGAAACGGTTCCCTGCGAGCCGAAGATCTCAACCATGTCGGTTTGTTTCAGTCCGTGTTCACGCATCAGTTCCCGCAATGCAACCGCCGGATTCGACGGGCCGATGGGATACGCCTTCTCTTCGAAATCTTCTATTAGCGTAACCAGCAGGTCCAACAAGCGCTCTTCTTCCGGCGAACGCCCGTCTTCGCCCTTCTTCATCAGTCGCCCGGCGAGTTCGATGGCCTTCTCATTCTCCTTTTCCGATCGTATTACCCCTGGTAAGTATTCAACCAGCAGGTCCGCATAAGCATTTGGATTATATGTCTTGCCCATTTCTATTCTCTACCGATCAACAATCGGCCTTCCATCTATCTCGATCGTATTCCGCGTGACTCAGGACGAATCTTATCCATACCGTTTGGACGCTGAAATCAAGATGAACTATAACGCGGTAATTGTTGCCGCCAACATTGAAAACTATGCAGTCGCCGACAAGATCGGAACTCGGAAAAGCCTGCCTCAGTTCAGCAAAATTCTTCGCCCGCGATCGTTTGATCTTTCCGTACCAATCAAGTAAAACCTCAAAGGCTGCTGGGTGCTTCTCCCAATAGCTCCTTACTGCTTTCCGGCTTATTATTCGCATAAAGAGCGCACTTTTGACGATATTGCATTATGCAATAATTGTCAAGGTTAAATTTGCTCGGGCGTCACTCGATCGGTGGAGAGATCTGGCTGCCGTGGTGGGCGATGATGAGCCATTTGCCGGCGCGTTTTTGCCAGACGTGGGTGGAGCGGAACTGGATGTTCCGGACGCCTTCGACGGTTGAGCGGTGAGTCATGATGGCGATGTTGCCGTGGATGGTGATCTTGTAATCGTCGGCCTTGACCATGTCGGAATTGGCGGTGACGTTGGCTAGGTACTGCGTCTTGTTCTCGATCTCGCCCCGCTGAGTCGTGCCGACGAAATCCGCGCCCAGCAAAGCCCCGGCAGCCTTCTTATCGCCCTTCAGCTCGGCCGCCGTCCAGGCCTTGTCGAGCGCAACGAGCTGCTCCTCAACACTGCCCTTCTTATATTGCCCAACCGCGACCGAACACATCGCGAGAACGAGAACGACGATCGATAAGATTGCTTTCATACTGCTGTGCATTGTAGCCACGAACGCCGCGAAAGAGAAGAGAAGAATTTAGCCACGAATTACACGAATTAATTGAGGATCGATAAGCGGATCTCGTGGAACAACCAGGAAACCGCTGAATATCGAGGAAGAAAATTAGTGAAATTAGTGAAATTCGTGGCTAATCCCTCTCTGTATAATTA
>JBEBGW010000266.1:0-6177 GCA_040081025.1 Pyrinomonadaceae bacterium
GCTTTTTGTGCGGTACACATATTTCATGCCTTCTTGCACGGAGTCAAAAATCCGTCCGAACTCTTTGGTTCGGTGGTGAAGAATGGGCTCTGCTGATTGGCGAACCGAGCGTTGATCCCGATGTGGACAAGCTGGCCGACCTTCTCATCCACGGTCATTTTCTTTACCACCTTAGCGGCAGCGTCCCATGACTTCTTCGAGGGCTCCAGCTTCTGCGATTGCGGATTGCGAACCGCGGACTGCGGCGATGTCAGTACAACCTGCGGTAGCGGATGGGTTACATCGGCAACCAGATTCGCCCAACCGAAGTTAGCCAGTAAGCACGAGATCAATAGACTATTGAGAAACTTCTTCATTACTTCTAATAACCAAAGTAGATACAAACGCGATCAAAACTGTTGTCAGGCTGCCGATGAGTGCGTACCACGGGAACGCGATAACGGGGCCAGGCAGTATCTTGTTTGATGCAAGCATTATGTAAGTCATCAGTACGATACTTACGATCATACCTATCAGTGCGTGCACCTCTTTCGCTCGTTTCAGGAACGTGCCCACGAGAAAGACGCCGAGGATCGGGCCGTTGATGAGCGATGCCACCGCGAGTGCGAGGCCGAGAGCGGAGCTGTTTGCATCTTTCAACGCGACGGCGATCGCTATCTGGATGATCCCGACGACGACCGTTAAGATTCCCGCGATCCGCATGAGCGTTTTGTCGGAGGCATCCTTCGCGAACGGCTTATAGATGTCGTTAACGGCGGTCGCCGCTATCGAGTTCAGAGACGATGATAAGGCCGCAGCAAAGATCGCCGCGACGACCAATCCCGCGAGTCCTGTCGGCATCTTCTGAGTTATGAACGCGGGAAAGACGCGGTCGGCACCGGCGAACGGGAACGCACCGGTCGCGGCCGCGTAACCGTCCATTCCGTATGGCTGATAGAAAGCGAAGAGCAGTACGCCGATGAAAAGGAATCCGATGAATTGGATCAATACGGCGAGGCCGGAGGTCATCAGAGCCGTGATGGCGGCCTTTGAGCTATCGGTACACAGGTAACGCTGAACCAGGAACTGATCGGTGCCGTGCGTGGACATCGTCAGGAAACATCCGCCGAGTACGCCGCCCCAGAATGTGTAGGTCTTTGCGAAGTCCAGATTGAAGTCGAGAAGCTGAAACTTGTTGTATGCCTGTCCGATATCGACCGCTCCCGCAAATCCCCCGTCGATGTTTTGTATCAGCACGACAGCCGCGGCGATCGCTCCGCCGATGTAGATGACGAGCTGAACGACCTCGATCCAGATGACCGCTTCCATCCCGCCGTAGAAAGTGAAAACGATCATCACGATGCCGAGTAGCAGGATCGAGCCGACGATCACGTATGCGGGATCCGTGTCCGGCTGGAATGCAGTGTAAACGGCAGCAAGCACGATAGCGGTCAGCAGCAGCCGTATGCCGTCGGCGATGTTCCGCATTATCACGAAGAGGCCCGACGCGAGCATCTTCACGCGACCGCCGAATCGTTCGCCGAGCAGTTGATAAACCGTCTGAAGTTGGCCCTTGAAATAGAGCGGGATAAAGACGAGCGAGATGACAATTCGCCCGAGCAGATAGCCAAAAACAAGCTGTAAAAACTCGAAGTTGCCGCCCTTTGCGAACACGACGCCCGGCACCGACACGAACGTGATCGTGCTCGTTTCCGTCGCGACGATCGACATCGCGATCGCCCACCACGGAACGTTGCGGTTTCCGACGAAATATTCCTCGGTCGTCTCCTGTTTACCTGCGTACCAGATGCCGAACGCGGTTATGCCGATCAGGTAGCCGAAGATTATTACCAGGTCGAGTGTCTGCATCGATCAATAAATGTGACGGAACCAAATCGGGAAAGCTATAAGAAGTTTTTATCGTGAATCAGCGCTTGGGTCAAATGGAATCTCATTTTCGAGCCCAATACATTCCGTAATTCTTGATCCGGTAAAGCTGCTGCTCATCCACCCATGCATACTTTTCGCGAGCCATCGGGACGATGTCGGATTCGCTGATCTTGCCCGCGAGTTCGTCATCGGCGAGCGAGGTTATGCACGACTCGGCGTCATCCGCAAGCTTCTTGAGCCGGGCGATCTGCTCGTCGCTTAGATCCGGGTATTTCAACCGCATTCGTTCATTGATCGGCTTTCGGAAATTCTCACCCCATTCGGTCGCAAGTGCGAGGGCGTGGTTCATCATCTCGACGGGGAATTCATAGTCGCTGTCTTCGGGGTGCGAATGAAAGAGATCAGTTCGCGGCGGTGGTTCGACTCTCGGCGTCGCGTTCTTGATCATCTCGTATCGAGCCTCGAACTCAGGCGGGAAGAATTTAATAAAGCGGATCCGAATGAATCGTCCGCGGCCGAGTCGGATGTCGGCCTCGTAGAAACCCGGACCGACGTGGCCCACGTGAAGACAATATGCCGGGCCGCTATCAAGTTGATCAAGCGAAGGTGTCTCGTACGAATCGACTTCGAAACTCCTCAGCGTATTCGTGAGCGTGACGCGTTGGATCTCCTCGAAGTTCGCCGGCACCGGCACGACGACCTTCTGCCAATGCAGATTCTGGTCGGTGTAAACGCCGAAGATGCCGATGTTGTTGGGATTATCGTCGAATGAGGAGTTGGCATCGCTGAGGACGCGTTGATACGTGATCGTCACCGGACATCTTCCCGGTGGAACGTTCTCGGCGAATGGCGGACACGGAATTACATTATCTTTCGCGATAAACCCCGTAATACCATCGCCGCGATCCGGAAGTCGATAGCCCGTGGTTTCGTAGTCGCTGTCAGGAATCGTGTTGAACGGCTGGCCGAAAGTTGGATCGAGGCTGTCGGCAGATACAACGTTGTCGTCGAGTTCAAGGAGCGTGCCTTCGGGGAAATAAGGATCGTTCTTGACGAAGAACAGGCTAAATCGAGGTGCGTCGCTCATCGTTCGGAATTCGCTACCGCTCTCTCAACCACCCATTCATTCTTGTCGAGCGTCTCGCGGGCTGATGCTGAATCGAGGTTAGCGACATTCATCACAAGAGCTACACGCAGATCTCCGCCCGCGTCGCTCATCAGTTTTTCTGCGGCCGATTCGTCTAAGTGCGTTTCCGCCATCAGGATGCGGACCGAGCGTTCTTTCAGCTTCTCGTTCGCGGGCTTCATGTTGGTCATCCGGTTGCCTTTGACGTAGCCGAGGTGGATCATGGCGGCGGTGGAGATCATGTTGAGGACGAGTTTTTGGGCGGTGCCGGCTTTCATTCGGGTCGATCCAGTGATGGCTTCGGGGCCGACGACGGGGACGATGGCGACATCGACAGCTTTCGTGATAGCCGATTCAGGATTGCACACGATGCACGCGGTGAAGCAGCCGATGCTTTTTGCAAATTCGACAGCTCCGATCGTGTAGGGCGTTCGGCCCGAAGCGGCGATACCGATCACGACATCTTTCGCGTCGACGTCGCGCGCCTTTAAATCTTCGATGCCTTGTTCCTTGTTGTCCTCACTCGATTCGGTTGCCTTGTGGAGAGCGTCGTATCCGCCCGCGATGATTCCCTGGACGAGGTCATACGACACGCCGTAAGTCGGCGGGATCTCCGACGCATCCAACACACCCAGCCGCCCGCTCGTGCCCGTGCCAACATAAAACAACCGTCCACCGTTCCTCAGCCGCTCAACGATCTCATCTATGGCCTTCGCAACCTCTGGCAACACCTTCTCGACCGCCGCCGCGACCAGCTTGTCCTCATCATTTATCAGTCTCAACGCATCGAGCGTCGACACTCGATCTATGGTGGTCGTGTTCGGATTCTCTTGTTCTGTGATCGGGAGCATTAGTAGATGTTGAAAGTGAACGACACCGGTCGTGTCGTTGTCCGCGCGACACCGTTTGCGACCTCGGGTTCGAATTTCATTTGTCTCGCGGCGTACGTGGCCGTCTCCGTCAGGCCAAACGGAAGTTTGCGAACGGTAGTAACCGAACCTATCCCGCCCGATGCGAGAAATGTGACACGAAGGGTAACGTTTCCTTGAATGTTATAGAAACGTGCGAAGTCGGTATACGTGGCTTTTTGCTTATACGTTATCCTCAGCGGCGATGTGACTTTCGGCGGAATAGGAGGAAAGCCGGCTGTTCCGGAGCCGGATCCATTACCAATTCCGACACCTGATGCCGAACCTAGTCCGTCGCCTCCCGAACTTATTCCCCCACCTCGACCCGCAGGCTGCGTAGAGGCGGGAGCCTCCGTTTCCATCGAGAGCACTGCGTCGGCCCTCGGATTTACTTCAAAACTCGGTTGCGATTGAGTGGTTTCGGGCACGGATTTCAGTTGTAATCGAAAACTGTTCAGCAACCGGACCGCGGCTTCGGTGTTCTTGCCCTGGGAAACAGTCTGAAGCGTGAAAACGCGACTTGGGGTCTCTACAAAGATTACCCTGTGATAGAAGCCGGTTGAATCCTCGAACTCTGCTTTGCTCGCTTCGATGCCCGAGACTCCAAAGGTGGAGGCCTTTTGATTTGCGTACTTTAGGAAGGCTTCGACCTGTTTTCGCTGGCTGGGTTCTTTCGGGACATCGACGAAGATATAGAATCGTTCGCTCTCCGAATGAAATTCGCCCCGGCCGGCTATTTTGTTGCCAAACACCGTAGGCTTTTCAAACTCAAATCCCTTTGGAACCTGAAGAGCGAACTCGTCGTCCGGCAGATCTAGATCGATCCACTCTGTGATCGACTTCTCGATCTGAGCGAATGCAGATCCAACAAATCCCACGAAAAGAAATAGAAGAAGGGCGAGAGGCTTCATTTTCCGTACTCCATTTCCAACGCCTTAGTCTAGCATCGAACCAAACGGGCCCTGCGGAAGGGTAAACATCAGTACCTTTGAAACGCGTATGAAATCGGGCGAAAGACATCAACCGGTTTACAACTCTTCACTTCGGGTTTGAATTTTATTTGTCGAGCGGCCTGGATTGCTTGTTCGGTCAATCCGTGCGGCAGGCCTTTGATCACATTTATACGACCGATCTTGCTGTCGGAAAGAAATTCGATCCGCAATGTTACAGTGCCTTGCGCTTCCACTTGGAAATCCTTCGGATAGGATGCCTTCGGTTTATCGACTATCTCGAGCGGTCGGTCTCTCGGATTTGTTCGGTCGGGACATTTCGATTGACCGAAAATACATCCGGACGTCAAAAGCAGAAACCAGATAAGGCCTACGGATCTCATTTCTTAACTCCATTATTCGAAATCGTCCCATTAAACAAGGCCATTAACGCGGCTGCGTAGGCGGGCGGCATGGCGGGTTCGGTTAGGAACGCTTTGGGGGCGATGGTGTGGACTGTCTCGATCATGGGTTCGGTCAGGATCTTGCCAGCTTGAAATACACTGCCGACGCAGCCGATCGGGACCTTCTGGCGTCGGAGGCCGAGTTGGTCGATCACGGCACAGGCGGCGAGGCCGAGTTCGGATCCGGCTTCCTGCAGGATCGTGGTAGCGACGGCGTCGCCTTCCTGTGCAGCTTCCACGACGAACTTCGCAAAGCCGGCGATACGCGTGTTGTCGACCTGTGGCGAGTATATCGCAACGATCAAATTCTCGGGGCCGGAGGCTCGGAAATATTCGGATGCTCGGTCGCTCAAGACCGTGGCGATGCCGCGTCCGTCCGATGCCTTCGCGACCGCATGCAACGCCGTCTGTGCGATCCCGACTCCACCGCCTTCGTCACCGGCAAGCGGCCCCCAACCACCCGCGATCGCCATTTTACCTTTCTCGTTCTTGCCCAGACAGACCGAACCGGTCCCGGCGATCACGACGATCCCCGGCTTGCCCTGAGTTGTTGCGAACAGAGCGATCTCGGCATCTGTGATGACAGTGGTTTTGCGTATGCGGATCTGGTCGGTAAATCTCGCTTTGATACTTTGCTTGATGTCGGCACGTCGGACTCCGGCGAGTCCGAGAGTGGCGGCAGCAATATCTACGCGCAGCACGCCCGCCTCATCCATCGCCTGATCGGTAGCCTTTACGATATTGGACACCGCGGTCTCGACGCCGACCCGCAGCGGGTTCGACGGCCCGGAGGTTCCTTCGCCGACAACCTCGCGAGTGTCGTTCATCAAAGCGACGTGCGTTTTAGTTCCGCCGCCGTCAACACCGAGGTAGTATTGAGG
>JBEBGW010000267.1:0-6144 GCA_040081025.1 Pyrinomonadaceae bacterium
CGCCGGGCATATAAACAGGTCACCGAATACGGTATCCCCGGCCACGATATTTTCTTCGACCCGCTCGCGTTGCCGATCTCGACCGGCATCGAAGAAGACCGCAAGAACGCCGACGAGACGATCGAATCGATCCGCCAGATCAGGGCTGAGATGCCTGAAGCAAATGTCATCCTCGGTGTGTCGAATATTTCGTTTGGGCTATCGCCCGCGGCTCGCGTAGTTCTAAACTCTGTCTTCCTGCACGATTGCGTCGAGGCCGGCATGAACTCGGCGATCGTGAATGCGTCGAAGATCTTGCCGCTGATGCGTTTCAGCGAGCACGAGATAGACACGGCTCGCGATCTTATCTACGACCGCCGAAAATTCGATGGCGACATCTGCACTTACGATCCGCTGGCCGAGTTTTCGACGATGTTCGAGGGAAAATCGGCGCAGTCGATAAAGCCGGACGTTTCGAATTTGTCGATCGAAGACAAGCTGAAGCACCACATCATCGACGGCGAGCGTATCGGCCTCGAAGATTCGCTCAAGCTCGCTCTCGAAAAATATCCTCCACTCGAGATCATCAACGACATCCTGCTGGACGGAATGAAAACCGTCGGCGACCTTTTCGGAAGCGGACAGATGCAGCTGCCGTTCGTTCTGCAGTCCGCGGAATCGATGAAGGCGGCAGTGAAGTTTCTCGAGTCGTTCATGGATAAAGTCGAGGGGTCCAACAAGGGAGTCCTCGTGCTCGCGACCGTGAAAGGCGACGTCCACGATATCGGCAAAAATCTCGTCGATATCATCCTCACCAATAACGGCTACAAGGTCGTCAATCTCGGGATCAAACAGCCGATCGACGACATTCTGCGTGCGTGGGACGAAACGAAATGCGACGCGATCGGGATGAGCGGCCTGCTAGTAAAATCGACGCTCATAATGCGCGATAACCTCGAGATAATGAACGAACGCGGCATCAACGTGCCCGTCATTCTAGGCGGTGCGGCGCTCAATCGGCGTTATGTCGATAACGATCTCATCCCGCTCTATCAGGGCAAGCTGTTCTACGCCCGAGACGCTTTCGACGGCCTCCACGCCATGGATCAACTCACCCAGAAAGCGGAAGCCGCGGCGGTCGGTGCGGTGTCAGTACCACCTGCGGTAGCGGGTGGGGAATCGGATGACATCGTGACCGTTGCCGATGCTGAGGACCTCGTCGGCGAGGACGCGAAGCTCGGGGTCGAAGCGGCTCGAGTCTCGTCGCGACCGACCGGAGACACCACGCACACGACGCGCTCGGATATTTCAGCAGCCGTCGATATACCGAAGGCTCCGTTCTACGGTTCAAAGGTTGTCGAGATCACCGATCTTACAAAAGTCTTCGCGTACATCAACGAGACCGCACTCTTCAAGGGCCAATGGCAGTTCAAGCAGGGCAAGAAGTCGGCTGAAGAGTACAAGCAGATACTCGAAGAGACCGTCTATCCGAAATTCGCCGAGGTCAAAGCAAAAGCGATCCGCGAAAAGCTGCTAGAGGCGAAGTTGGTTTACGGCTACTTTCCGTGTCAGTCGGAGGGCAACGACCTCATCATCTATCAGGACGACGAAAAGACCGAGCGGGTCCGATTTACTTTCCCGCGGCAGGCCATCGAACAACGCGGCGGGAAGAATCTCTGCCTCGCAGATTATTTCGCGTCGAAAGAATCAGGCAAGATCGACGTCGTCGCATTTGATCTAGTCACGATGGGACGGCGAGCGAGCGAATATTCGGCCGAGCTTTTCAAGACCGACAACTATCAAGACTACCTGCTCTTCCACGGCCTATCGGTCGAATCCGCAGAGGCCCTCGCCGAACTCTGGCACAAACGTATCCGCGAGGAACTCGGTTTTGCCGGCAACGACGCCCCCGAACTCGCGAAGCTCTTCCACCAAGGCTACCAAGGCTCGCGCTACAGCTTCGGCTACCCCGCATGCCCGAACATCGCCGACCAAACCAAATTATTCGAACTTCTCGATCCTGCCCGAATCGATGTCGAACTGACCGACGAATTCATGCTCGACCCGGAACAGTCGACATCCGCGATCATCGTCCACCATCCGGAGGCGAAGTACTTCAATATTGAGTAGAGCTAGAAATTCAGTTGGTCGGGATCTTGACGATTCGAAAAGAACGACAGGATCTCGACCTGGTTCCTTGAAATGCGGTAAAAGATCGTGTTGTGTCTGGTAACAAGAGCCCGGCGCATGCCCTGAGATTTCTGGGAGTGTGGAAACGCGAATGGATTCTGAACGATCAATTTCAGCGTGAATTCCAGCTTAGCGGTGACGCGGCGAATTTCCAGATCAGAGAAATTCTCTTCGAGATAGGCGAAGGTTCGACGCAGTTCTTCAAGAGCTTTGTCTGACCAAAGAAGCCTATAGCCACTTTTCATAGATCGCTCTTGCTTCCGAATGAGGTTTTAAGTTCCCGTTGTCCGCATCATCTTTGCCTTTTTGGATCGATTCCCGAGCGGCCTCCGAAGTGTCGTCCCACCAATCGGAAGCGTCTTCGTCTTTGAGTTTGGCGACCTTCTCGAGAACCGAATCGTCATCTACCAGCGTTAACCACTGGATAAGCTCGAGTTTGCGTTCCTGTAAATTCGGAGTCATGTCGAGATAATATCAAAGTCCTGAATCCACTGTATATGAGAATCGTATGCATTTCTGACACCCACAACTGCAATGAGGAGATAGAGGTTCCGGATGGCGATCTCCTGATCCATTCGGGTGATGCGACGACGGTCGGGACGGTTGAGCAGTTGCGGGCATTCAATCGATGGTTTGTGGGATTGCCGCACAAACACAAAGTATTCGTCGCCGGGAATCATGACTGGCTATTCGAGAGGAATAACGACCTCGCGAGACGTCTTCTAGATCCGAGCATCACCTACCTCCAGGACTCCCGCATCGAGATCGACGGACTAAAGATCTACGGATCGCCGTGGCAGCCGAGGTTTTTCGATTGGGCGTTCAACTTGAATCGCGGACCAGAGATGGCTGAGAAATGGGCGATGATCCCTCACGATATCGACATCCTGATCACTCACGGGCCTCCGAACGGGATACTTGACCTCGTCCCGAGAAAAGGCTGGGATGAGAATACGGGCTGCGAGGAACTTCGCAAACGGGTCGAGCAGATCGCGAAGTTCGGACGCCTGAAGCTTCACATCTTCGGCCACATCCATTGCGGATACGGCGTACACGAAGAGTTCGGCGTGAAGTTCGTGAACGCTTCCACATGCGATGAAGCATACGATCCGTCTAATCCGCCTGTTGTTATCGATCTTTGAAGCGGATGACTGTCATCAGGTGGAAAGAGGAATGGCGGCCCAACGTACGGCTGGACCGCCCTTTCAAATGATGATCAGATTTCTCCAAGTTCCCGCAAAAGCTTTTCAGAATTTGCTTTGACCGGAGCCGGCGGATTCAATGACAGAGATTTTTTAAGATTCTTGACGGCATTGTCCTTGTCGCCACTCATCTTGTAGGCCTCGCCAAGGCTATCGAAGCTGTTCGCATCGGTGGGATTGTTCTTAACGTTGATCTGGAGAACCTCTATCGCCTTGGCATAACGCTTTGCGGCCAGAAGCTGGTAGCCCACCGCGTTTATCTGCGGCATCGTGGCGGAGGCTATGGCATCGTCCAATATCTTTTCGGATTCTGCCTGCCTTCCCATCTGATACAGAACTGCGGCTTTGGTGGAAAGTGTGGGGAAGGTCTTGTTGCGGGTCGCCGCGATATCCGCCCAACCGAGAGCTTCTTCGAGATTGATATTGTTGTTCAGGCAGTAGGTCGCGGCGGTCTGAAATCCCTGCCAACCGAATCCCGGAAGCCCTCTAAGTTCGTCGCGAAACCTCGCCAATACGATCTTATGAACGTCGAATTCGATCTTGAACGGAAACTTCTTCTTTTCCCACGACAATGCGAGGACGGCAAAGTCGTTCCCCATATCTTCGAAGGCGTAGGTAAGGACCTCGGTGTTTGGGATCACTTTCGTCGTTATGTCAACGCGGAGCGCGTCGTCCTTTGCGTCGTAGAAAAAGTTCCCCCAGGAAGTATGGGTCTTCGAAAATATTAGGGTCGCCTTGTCGCCATCATTTACTATTATGTGAAATCCGTATTTCCCGGCCTGCAGTGGTTTTCCGTCGATCTTTACGTCGTCACTGAAGGTGATCACGGTATTTTCGTTCGCACCGGCTCTCCACGGGGCTTGTGTCGCAGTGCCTCCGCCCGGATTCGACAATCCATAAGGAACCTGCTGGCCCCATATCTTTCCGGATCGATCCACGCCGTTCAGCGTCAGTCGCGGGCGCGAGTAGTTTACAGTTACATCCGAAAGGCCGATGGTTTGCTTGACTTCCGCAGCCGGGCTTACCGGCCTTGGTGTTGTTACGTCCTGGCCTAGGCCGATAAGTGTGCCGACGAAAATCGCCAAGCCCATTAGCGCGTAAGATTTCAATTTTCTATACATAGCATTTGAAGTCCTGGTTCCCGGTTCTGCCTGCTGGTCGCCAGTAACTACCTCTCCATTCATAGTTTTTGTGTCCCTTTGATCTCGCGAAAACGATAGATTCGTAGAGTGATCCCGCAGCAAGGTAGGCAGATACCCGGTTGCTAGCTAAAGATATGTGTTTGATTGCAGACTGTCAGGCATGTTACGTCATCTGTGTCGCGCAGGTTTCATATCTGAGTTTTGGGTTTTTACCTGATTTCTCAGATGTTAAACTGTGACTTTTCTCATATGGCTCCTGGCGATAGCAAAATAATAGAAACCACGACAAATGGTCCGGCGGCCCAGTTGATGCCGACTGATGAAGAGATCGCGGTTCTAAGGCCGATCGAACGGACAGGTTTTAAGCTTGTCCGGGCGATGAATTTCGGAGTCTGGAAACGATTCTGGACGTTCTGCCAGCGTCACATCGGATCGTTGTGGATCTTCGTCGCGACTTACAACCTGATGAACGTTTTCGGTGTCGAGAACGTCGAGAATTCCGATCCCAAACGCCCCTTGATATTAGTTGCCAATCACCGCTCGTTCTTTGATATGTACACGGTTTCGAGCGTGATGTTTCGACGCACGGCCCGGCCTGTCACACTTTACTTTCCGGTGCGGGCAAAGTTCTTCTACGACAGTCCTTTAGGTTGGTTCGTCAATCTCGTAATGGGGTGGTGGTCGATGTACCCACCGTTCTTCCGTGAGGAAGGCGAAGGCGAGAAGCGAAAGTTCGACAAGTTCTCCTTGAGGGAACTGACCCGCCTTTCGAGCGAGGGCTACGGGCACATCATCGGATTTCATCCGGAAGGGAAGCGTAATTTCAGCGAGGATCCGTACAGCTTTTTACCTGCTCAGCCGGGAATCGGCAAGGTGATCCTTAACGCCGATCCGCAAGTGATCCCGGTGTTCATCGCGGGCCTTGGCAACGATCTGCCAAAGCAGATCCTCGGCAACTGGACCGGCGGCGAGAAGGTCCGCATCTGGTTCGGCGAGCCCATTGACCTATCCGGGTTTCAAGGGAAGCGTGATTCGCTGCGCACTCACAAGGAGATCTCGGATCATCTGATGGTAAAGATCGCGGAGTTGGGTGAGAAGGACAAAGATTGGATGGAAGCCGTTTAGAGTCCGTTCAGAGTTCAAGCTTTAGCTGGCATGTCGTAACATGGGAATCTCGCTCGGCACCGAAGACAAGCTAAAGCTTGAACTCTGAACATCTCCGCTTAGCCTTTCTTTCCCAACTCAACGGCACGCTTATACGCCGCGTGGATCGCCTTCGAGAGCACGGTTCTCAGCGACCCTTTCTCCATCTGATAGATAGCCTCTGCCGACGTGCCGCCGGGTGACGTGACCATGTTGCGGAGTTCGGCGGGATGCTTGTGCGACTCCATCGCGAAGAGCACTGACCCGAGCATTGTCTGCTGAACGAGTTCCTTCGAAACCTCGCGCGAAAATCCGAGATGCACGCCCGCGTCGGTCATCGCTTCCATCACCATAAAGATGTACGTCGGTCCGGTCGCGGACAGGGAGGTCGCCATGTCGATCATATTCTCCGTCTCGACGTGGAGTTCTTGGCCGAGAGCCGACAGCATCGACCGAACCTGCTGCATATGGGATTCATCGACTCTGGC
>JBEBGW010000024.1:0-22086 GCA_040081025.1 Pyrinomonadaceae bacterium
TTTGTAAACATCCAACCAATGATCGAATCCTCGTTCGTCGCTCAAGTAGTTGATATGAATGCCCAGCCGGGACCGGAGCCGGTCGAGAAATTCGTACGTCTCGGGCAGCTCTTTCTTGGTATCGCAGAAGAAGTATTCCATTTCCGGAACTTCCTCATGCATGAGGATCGCTAAGGCAGCACTATCTTTTCCGCCTGAAAGACCTAATACGTGTCTCATCTTTCTCCTCGCCTACTTCTTCGCCATTTCCGAACATGCCGGGATCAGCCCCTAATACCTTCTCGGCCAGTACCGCAAGCATAGCCTTCTGCTGCGCACGATCAAGCACGAGCGTACTGAGAATATCGTCCGCCGCTTTCTCGATCCTCGCCTTGTCATTTTCGTCGATCCACGCAATGTCGTGTAGTTCCGTTGGTTCTGACGATTGAGATCCTCCTAGCTTCGGCTGAGCTATTCCAGAGCTTCGTGCTGCCTTTGCTGATCGCCTCGATATGGGTAAAGCGACGAGCAATGTCGGCCAGCTTGACCTCATATGCATCAAGATCCCTATCAGTCCAGACATCGACCGGCTTGTCGACAATGATCATCAACATTGCCTGCAGCCAGTCATGATCCGACTTGTTGCTTTCGACGGCTCCTCGAATAAAGCGTGAAAGCACCGGCTCCAGGCTCCGGCCTTCGAGATAGCTTGCTCGAACGCGCAGATCTTCCCTTAGATATTCAACGCTCTGCTTAACCCCAAAGGCCTGATATAAGAGCTGACGGCAGTCAGAGAGCAATCGATCATAGGATTCGCGGATCTCTCGCAAAGCTCCGGCCAAAGCTGCCCCAAAAAGCTTTGGAAGGTCGCTGCCGCTTGGCGCTTCGGAAGGGTCTATCGGTTTCAGTCCACATGCGACCGGCAATTGACAGAAGAGGAGATTGTCAGGCTCCGGGGCATCTAAGAGAGCCGTCCGGACAGCCTGTGCCCGTTTCGAGATCCGCTCGGTGCTCTTTGAGAAAACGGGAAGCCGGCGCACGAATCTGAGTAGAGGTGTAGCTACTCCGAGAAGCGTTCGATTTCGGATAGCGGCAGGGAGTTCTATCGACTCGGTAACAACACTCTCCAGTTGCCGGAACACTTCCGCGCGAACGCCTGCGACATGGTAATGCTTTACCGAGAAGCGGGCCGGGTCTTTGACAAGCAGTTCAAAGTGCTCGGATCCGAGTTGCGGAATGAATCGGTCGTTTTCATAAACGCCTATACTATCCGAATGGGCGACTAGCACCGTCGCTAGCAGAAGGGGCATTACCCCAACCTTGACCCCATACGGGGGTTGTTGCAGCGTCTCGAAAAGATCATGGATCTTCTGAGGGTCGTCTCCGGCGTTCATACAGAAGGCTTCTATATGGTCCCAGACCTTCTGAAAGCCGGGAGCAGCGGGTCGGCCAAATTCCCATTGATGCGAATCTCCTTGCCGGTGCAACCCCGAATTCTTTAGAACTGACTGATACACACTCATTGCAGGACCGTTGCCCGAGAGGCCGAGGTCCTTCTTATCTCCAGAAAGGAGTATCCGCTCGATCACTTCTCTTCTCGCCTTCGCACCCTGAGAGGTCAACTCGTCTTTGTTGATCAGCTCATTCCAAAGAACGATGCGATCGGAGAAGATGCGATCGCAAAGACTCGAAAGTACCGCATTCAGCTGGGCTCCGGACCGCACCGTTGTCACCTTCCCATCGAGCCACATTTCCAACGTATCTCCGCCGCAGATCGAGGAATTTATCGTCTCGTCAAGAAGATACTTTGCTTGAAGTAATCGGTAACGCACCTCGCGTCTAGCAACGCTGTCAGACTTGAGATTATCCGATGCTTCGAATACGTCACCTAGGGCAGCATGCTCCCTCGCCGCCGATCTTAATCGTTCGATCTCACGCCCTAGGATCAACACGAACGGCTTGCCCTCGGTGGTTACGGTCGGAACCTTCCTAGGCGGTCCATCGGCCACCCAGTAGCCAATAAGACCGGTGCTGCGACGGTCCTTCACCGCCAGATTCAGGAACTGCTCATTTCGATCAAAGTATCTTGTTTCAAAGTGCCGGATCGCCCCCGATTGATAGCTATGTTTCTGGGCAACAATGATACGGGGCGGATGCGACCGTTCAAGCAGATGCGACAACGGAAAATGCAGCTTCTGGCGGCTCGCGGCGATCGACGCATCGAAATCAAAATCAGAGCCTTCCCAAAGCCGAAGCTCATCGAGTTGACGGCGATACGTGATCCGGCCGCTCACAATCAGCGTGTCGATAAGGGTTTCCCATTTACGTGCCTCGCGTTTGTCCGCGGGTGAATTACACAGTGCAAGAATGGTGAGTTCCCTCGAAGCCCGTGTCGTGCCGGTCGTATTGGCGAGATTAAGGATGCCGATCGTCTTTAATACCGATAGAGTGTCAGGATCCACACCCTCATGGTCATCAATGATCTGTTTCAGTTCGATCCACCTCTGAAAATTGGGCTGAAGGATCAAGCTGCTTAGCGAAGTGTGAATGAAATAGTCGTAAACGCGGTCGAGCTTGAACAATGGGACATCCGATCCAGACAGTGTGGACTCATCAAGGAACCGCCGGAGAGAATCCGGTTCATTGCTCGTGAGAAAACTAAAGAGCGAACGGTCGTTCTGGGCATAACGGGCGAACAGCTCGGGTAAGACAGCTATTGAAACCGGATGCAGCGGAAGCGACCGCGAAAGTACATCGGCGGACATTAGCCGAGAAGAGAAATTCTTCGAGAGTCGACCGAACCATGACGACGCGACCCGGTCGAAAACGTCTTCGCGATTCCCACCGGATCTTCGAACGATCACACGGCCGATAAGCTGGATCATCTGACTTGCCGACTCTGTGAACGATATCTCTTCGAACCGCCCCTGGATCTTAAGCCATTCATTTCTCTCCAACGTGCCTAGGTCACGCGTATATTCGGAGAATGCATGATGAAGGATCCCAAGGACATACACGGGCTTAGCGTCTTTCGCAGAAAGTTCGCAGATCTGCTGGAGCAGATAGATATCACTTCGGTCACGGTCAAACGCCGCATACTCAAGAGGTTTACCCAGCTCGTCGATCACAAAGAACAGGCCCGCGTCCGTGTTCTTTGACGCTTCGATAACCAGGTCGACTATCTTCCTGCTCGGAATGCTCGTGTTCTCATCGCATTCTCGGATATACCGTCTCACCTTACGAAGTAAAACGTCGCCCTCGGACGTGCGATCCGTAGAATTGTTATTGAGAGCATTCTCCAACGCCCGCAGGACGGTAAGCGCGATCGGCTCTCTCTGTGCTGTGCTGACAGCGAAGAGCATCTTTCGCAGCGAGGCCCATGCCTGTTTCTGCTCGATCCGGAGTTCCCGCGATCTGCTCCCGTCAAGCCTCGATTCCGCGACATGTCGAACACGGCGATTACTTGAGAAAAGGCTGAGCAGGAATTGAGCAAATGATGACTTGCCGGTGCCATACACTCCGGTCATCGCCCATGAAATGGCCGACCCGTGAGAAACACCGGAAACGATGCGATCTAGCGCGTGATCCGCCCGTTCGGTTACAACGTAATCAGAAAGGAGATCGATATTCTCACAATCGCGCTCGAGATTTATCGAACGCATATATCGATGGTTCAAGTGAAAATGCTCGCTAAGGAGCGTCTCACTGGGCTTATTGGGATTTGCCCGCATAATATTTCTCAAGTGCCTTTCTCGCTACCAGCAAGGGAGCCTCCTTGGTCGAGATCTGAGAGCCGACTGCCATGCTGGAAAACGATATTTCCGGCGACTTTTTGGCATAGGCTTCAAGTGCGTCGTAGATCGATGCCTCACTCAGCTTGAATACGCGGCCCGGACTGCCCGTGCCGTAGCTAAGTTCCGCGAGCGAGATCGTCCTCTGATTGGTACTCGTTAAAAACATGAATTCCATCGACGCCGACACGATGATCTCAGGCGGGAGGCTTGCTTTGGCTCCGATCCGAAACTGATATAATTTCGGGTCTGCAGTCCTTTGAATCAAACCAAGAGACGCAAAGGGACAATCTAGGCTTTCTTCGCTGATATGATTCGTTCCAACTTGTTCGCAGTACATCCTTAGAATGCAGAGTGCGTCTTTCTGCAGAGAATTCTCAGAAACACCTAAATTTCTACCATCCCTAAAACGCACCAATTCCGCTTGAATAGCGTCAACCCCGAACTCGTTTTTGCGCAGCTCGTTGAAGACAACGCCCCAGGCCGTCGCGAAGCTTGGTACTTTATTGAGACTCCAGTGAAGGTGCCATAACGAGGCCGGATCTTCAAGATAGGGATCCCAGCCGGCATCTGACAATAAAGAGGAACCGAAACCGGTCGGCTGGAATTGTCCAGAGCGGCCGGTATCATCGAATGGTTCGATGATCTTGAACGCGAGACACCAGTATCTTATCGCCTGCCCCATATTCTTTCCCACACCGAGGCGAATGTGAGAATCCGCTACGGCGAACGCAGCAGCGTCCTTCTCGATCGCGTCGAAACCCTTCTTTAACCATCCATGACGAGGGTGGAAGGTTTCATGGCGGGCGAAATAGTATTCCGGCGACCGCTTTATGACAGAAGCGGCGGCAGCTTTTCCGGTTAGCATTAAAAAGTTCGAAAAGTGAAAGACCTTAAGGCTAGCTGAGAATATAGCACGAAGACAAGGAGACCGACCGTCTATCTCATTCACAGAGCTGGCCCGATCAAACGATTGAATTCGTGATCACATTCAGGCTCTTATCTGAATTCGTACCGGATCTACCTTAGAAATTCTTCCAAATAACGTTTAGAAACGTGAGCCACGCTTCCGCTTTGGAGTTCGGAGATATCGAGTGTTCGGAGCTTTAGGGACTAGTCTTGGATTCTGGTCTGCGTCTTGGAAACTTATTATCGGAATTGGAATACCTGGTTCTGGCAAGTCCACCCTTCTCAAAGAGCATCCAAAACGGAACAACTACAGCTACATCAATCCTGACAGTCTTAGAAAAACGCTTACTCCCCAGATGGAGTCGACGCCAGTGGCTTCAAGACGAGTAAGCTGGAAGATTGTAATCCTTGGGACGCCTTCTTGCGACCACCACACACAGAATACCTTGAAGACCTGAAGAAAGTCTTGGATGAAAATCTACCAGTTCCTACGTACGCAAGTGAAAAGTGTCGCAAGATTCTCGAAGCAATTTTTCGAACGAAATACGCACTGGAGCTAAGGCTCTTGGCAGAGCATCCAGCATCGGTGACTATGTTCAAGCCTTAAAGGATCAAGGGGTATATGATGATAACAAGGTGGCTCAACTTGACGAACCTAAAGGAAAACTGCATGAACCTCACCACGCAGCTACCTCGCCAGTTTCTACTGATTCAGAGGGAGATCTTTCCTTTGTCATAAGCGAGACCTTGCGACTGTCTAAGCTAATTTAGTTGCATTGACGTATCCCTAAATAAGCCTGTTAGTTTTTGCTTAAAGGCCTTTTATTATTGACTGGGCAAAATATTTCTCCTTTTACGAGCTCGTATTTCATTGACGCGGGCAAGAACGGTTGCTAGTGTGCCCACACAATCGCATACCTAAGCGGACTTTGGACTGAAGTTTTGTGACAGAAATTTTAATGTAACCAAGATCGAACGCCGCCTTAGTCATCGAGGTATCATTGAAAGCAGAACCTGATCCTGCTAAATGCACTAGCTCGTGAATCGCTCCGCCTATATAGTTATCGATCCAAGAATGTTGCGGTGAAAATCAACTCTAATTTCATTGCGGTTTTTCCTGTCAAAAGAGCGAATTCTTTATCTTTGTCGACCTTGATTCTGCTCGTCGGGAGAAACCGTGTTTATAACATCAGAGCTCACACAGAGTCAGTCTTTTCCTGTCGGCCCCGTCAAACGTCGGCACGACCGTCGGATACGGCGTGCCACCTAGGTCTCACTGTCATTTTCGACTGTTCTAGATCGGAATTAAGCTCCGATTCAACTCGAACATTTTTCGAACCAATTCAGTGGACGTTAAATTGTCTGAAAGCATGAAAACATTAAACCGCGATTTTCGGATCCGAACGATATGGTTCCCACCTAGGACAGATCGGATCAAAAAGCCTTCGTTCCAGTAGGAACTCAATGCCAACTTCTCCGGGATGTATTTTCTATTCCTAACCTCAGAGGGACCTTCGAACTCTCTCATGCCATTTTGGCTCTGCCAGCTCGCAAGATCATCCTTCAACTTTTGAGACGCTACCTTACCAGAGGAATGAAGGATAGTGACGAGCGTCAGTTCGTCGTCGCCTTGCAACGATACCTCAAATCGACACTCGTCGCTATCCTTTACGCTACGCGTGAACGCTTTGATTTTAAGGGAGGTCGCAAGAGATTCCGAGATTCGTTCACAATCGATACTGCTACCCGGCTGTGCATTCGACACCGAACTAAAAAAAGCAAAGCAGAAAAAAAGATACACACTAAATCCGGCCGCGAGCCCGTAAAAACTCGTTGATCTTATTTTTGGAAACATTTACTGAGTACCTCCTTTTGGTTCTCGATGCTCTTGGACGAATCCAAATTTCCATCATCGCCCATCTTCACGTCGTTGGGCTTAAATTCGCCCGTTGCATGGAGAAATTCGTGAATCACCAACGCCAAGGCGTATTCCCATTGATCCGAGGCTCCTTGTGCCTTAAACAGTCTATTCAGGCCGTCATGAAATCTGCGAGTGCCTTCGGTTAGCGCGGGACGAGTGAGAGCATCTGTCAGAGCGTATCCGTTCGGATTCAAGTAAATTGTTTCACCAAGCGTAACAGCGCTCGTGGTAGGATTCTCTCCCAGGGTAAGCTCCCTACCTACCTCATTTCTTAACCCGTAAGTTATATTTGGCCTGTAGTCCATGTTCTTTGAGATACGGTCGAACTCACTCAAGGCGTTCTTTCCGAGCAACTTAGCGCACTTACCTTTTGGATCAAGCAAAGCTCGTTCAATAACTTCACGAGCCCCCTTCACCAGTTCCTGTACCGACCAGCGTGGCTCTATCCAAAATCCCTCGGAAAAGTCAATCTCATCCCAATTTGCAACGAGTGCTCCTACTCCCTCGGCACGACGCAGTGCCTCACCAAGATCCATATTTTCGTTATCCATGTACCCGGACGCGAAACTAAGACTAAATCCCATCAAACGGACGCCGTTTGGCAGATCAATATTGATTCCGAGTTGGGCCAAAGCCGCGCTGACCTGTTCGTTCGTCTGGAACCCCAATCCGATTCTGGCATTATTTACGCTTTCGTCATACTGCATCATCGCCAATTCGGAGAAGCTGCCCCAGTTGGTGCCAAAGCCGGGGAGGTCGGCGATGCGGCTGCCGAAAGTTGCATACAGGCTCCCGAAATCAGGGCCGGGCATCGTAGGCCCATCGCTTGGGAAAGGTTGCAGATCGGGAAATCCCGGATCGGGTTCGTAAATGATGGGGTCTAAAAGGTATGGACTCGATGTCCCCACGCTCCCGCCGAGCGGGTCGGTTTCGATCGGAGAACCTTCGCCGCCGTCGCCTGTCGCAACAGCCGAAGCATCTTTGTCGGTCGTTCGATAGCTCATGCTGAGAGCGTCCGAATATTCGAAGACGACTGATTCAGCCAGTGTGGCAACTGGAGTTGCATACGCCGTTTGAACCGCCGTTTGGTTCCCGATCCCTTTCACATAAGAGCGGTACTTTTTCCCGCTTCCCCACACCTCTGAAATCACCTGGCCATTCAGCAACGAAGATCGGATCTGATACTTCTGGGGGTCGGCGGATGTGGAGGTCAAAACGGCACCATTTCCGTCGTAGTAAGTCCGTGATACCGAAAGGCCGGAAATTCGTTCGATCGCCCGCCCCGCGGCATCAAATGTGGTCAGCGTGATCTCGCTGCTGTCGGAAATGGCCTTCGTATTTCGACCGTCAGCATCAAACTCCCAACCGGTCTTTTGGATGCGGTTGTTGACGAAATCGTTTTCCTGAGCGAATGGTACGCTTTGCCATTCCGTCTCGCCCCAGTGCATGTTCGTGCTCGCCGTATTCTGTCCGAACGCGTTGAACCCAAATGTTTGCCGATAAGGAAGATTTGCGCTCCTATCCTCGGTCGCAACCGTTTCACCGCGAGCTTCGCCGCCCGAAAAAGCTTTCGTGATCAGTCCTCGATGATCGTAGCTGTTAAGACGGTCGAACCGCGCGTCCACCGCATCACCAAGGAATCTGGCCTTACCGTCTTTGTAGTATTCGTAGGTTTTGTTCATCAGGTAAGACGTGTCGGACTTCTGAAGGCCCATGCTCGCGACCTGAAGACGACTGTTGTAGGTCAAACCTAATTCGGTTCCGCCTGTATATGTGACAGACTTCAAGCCTCCCCAAGCTCTACGCTCAGCATCTTCTGCGTAGGTCGTAACGCCGCCGAAACTGCTTCCGGTTATATCCGTCGCCCGCGCCAGTTTATCGCGGCCATAAACGATCTGCTGTCCGAACGGATCGGTATACGATTTCAGAGTGCCGAGAGAGTATTCGTACAGAATTTTGAACTTATTATCGGGTAAAGGAGCACTGGCCATCGGGATGTTGAACGCTCGCGTTTCCGACTTCAACTGAGAAAGAGAATTATACTCGTACTCCACTCCTCCCATCTCATCGGCCATCGTCAGACGATTTCCGAGATCGTCATAAGTAAAGTTTGTTTCCGTGTCCACCGGAGGTGCGGTATCATCAGGTCCCCAAGCTTCAAGCTCAGTAATTCGGCTTACGGAAGACAATGCACTGTCCACGACTACTCGAATTTTGGTTGTCGAGATCGGCGAGAATGTGAACTTCTTGAGAACCTTATTGTTACTTGTCACGCTTCCACCGGACACCGTTTCCCAACTATCACCGTCCCAGTATTCGACATCGAAATTAACGATACCGTATTGCGAGAAAGTGGTGTCCTCGGTCGGTTCGATCGGCGAAGGGTAGTTGTCCTGAAGGGTGACTACGTTGATCTCGTCAATTGTCTTTTCGCTGTCAAATGTTGCCTGAAGCCAGTTAGGGAAAGACGACGTAGAACTCCACCCAGCCGCTGAATTCGTTGTCCATCCCAGTCCTCTGCGTTCACCATTGAATGCGGCGACGATCGGAAAGAGACTGGAATAGACCGAAGAGGCCGACCCTGTGCCGCCGTTAGAAGTTAAGGCGAAATTCTTCCGGAAAGGATATGGCGTGCTTGGAAGTTCATTCTCGACCTTGGTCACCAGGCCGCGAGAATTGTACGTCATCGTGCTGACAGCTCCGCGAGCATCGGTTTTGGTCGAGAGACTATCATCCAGATTGTATGCGTATTCGGTGTATGCCGGATTGTTGCTGCCGTCTCGCTGTTCGGGCCGGTGTGATTGGTGTAACCGCCCGTGACCGTCGAAACTTGCGAGAGATTCTTGTACTACGTCCGGGTCAGCAAAATGATCCGTTTGGGTTACCTTGATCACCTGATCGCGGCCGTTAAAGGAATTGACGGCAGATGAATATACTGTTTCCCCATTCCATTGATAGGCTTCCGTCTTAAAAGTCCTCCCGAGAATATCGGCATAGGACTTCTGAACGCGCCGGGCGTCAGTTTCGGGGTCGTCATCGCGAGGGACCAGCGGGCCTTGGACGGTTGTTTCTAGACCGCCGGCACATCCGCATCCGGCGTAGGAGATCAGGGTGTCCTTGCCGTCGCTGCCGTTGGAATCGGACGGGATCGATCGCGTGGTTCTTCCCATCCAATCGTATTCTTGTTGGTTCCAGACGAAACCGCGTGAATAATCGTCCCCGGCGGCGGCGAAGGAGCTGTCGACTTCGGTCGGAACGCTCTGGCGTTTGACGCGGCCAAGCATGTCGTATTCGATCAGCGTCCCCGCCCATGTAACAGGACTTCCGCTGCTGAACGTATGCGGTACTCGACTTCGTCGGACTCTTCCCGCACCGTCAAACCAACTTTCGCTCAAGACTTCATCGTTCGAGTCGGGGCCGTTTGCATTGGTATCGATAAGAGTCGAGTAAACCTTACTCTGGACACCGCTGGTCGGGTACTCGTAGCGAGTGTAACTGTGTTCAGCCCACCCGTTGTTATCTGGGTCCTCCCAAACTCCATTTTTCTGAAGTCGACCGATGGAATCAAAAGTCCGTCTAGTTTGTTTTCCTTTCGGACTTCCTGCCGGAGCCGGGCTTTCGGCTTCTACGTTCGCTCCAATATCGTAGCGGTATTTGACGGTCGATGAGTTGTCGGCCGGATCGGTGATGCTGGTCGGGTAGGCGTAGGTTGTCGGGTTACCGGATGAATTCCAGACATCGGTATAGCCGATCTTCACAGTCCTGGTATTCGTGCCGTCCCAAGGAGTTATCTTGGCGACGACTGAACCGGCTTTGTTGTAGAGGGTCTTTGTTTCAACTGCCAGCGACGAATTGTCGTCGTCCGATACATCCCATCGGATCGCCTTAGTCATGTTGCCGCGACCCGCGGAAAACGAAGTACCGTAATTCGTCCCGTCGTGCTGCACTGGCGAGATGTTCTGGTTCATCCCACTTACGGCAAAGTCATCGTCGTAGTCATACTCATACGTCGCCCTTGAGACGTACTCCAGCGATTCGCTATCGTCGTTCCATCCCCAAGCTTTGGTCTCACTAGGCAATCCAAGAATTCGACGGTCAGTGTAGGTCGACGAATCATTATATTCCACAGTAGATTTCTTGATGACCGTGGAAAGGTCGGCAGCGTAGACCTTCACTTCCTCGACGAGGCCGAAAGTTGCGACCGGGTGTATCGGACTGACATCAAGATAATCTATTGTCGTCCGCTTGGTGTTCGTCCCGTCGCCCACGCGCGTTTCCGTGACGCGCGGATTTATCGTCGTCGAGGAATACTGGTCGTCATGGCTCCAGTCGTTCCACGTCCATCGTTTCACTACGGCGCAGTTTGTGCCCGTACAATCCTGCGTTGCAAGATTCAGCCCTTCGGTAAACCCGGACGATCCATACCAAATGAGCGAATAGAGACCGTCAGGATGTCCGGTCACGGCGACCTTAACAAATTTTCCGGAGACCGCAGTGCTGTCGGGGAGCGTTTCGCTGTCGCCGGCTGGAGCGGTGTTCGTAACTACCACTTCCTGCTCCGTACCCAGGCCGCCGCTCAGGTTAAAGTTCTCCGCCCAAGTTCGCGTCTCAGTGAATCTCGGGCAGTCGGGGAGAGCCGGATCGACGTCGTCCAAGTCTGTTTCCGTGTAATTCAGCAGATGATCGTCATCGGCATAGTTCTCCACCTTCTCGACTTGTCCATATTCGTTGTAAACAAACTTCGTCCAGCTCGTGTCGGGATAGATGACCTTCTCCAGAACTTTGATGTACGTTCCGTTGGGCGGTCCTGCGACCGTTACGCCGGAGAAATCAGTCTGTATCTGGGTCGTCGTGTAGGTAAAGCTGGCCCACGTGTGAGTTGGCGTTCCGGTACCGCCTCCATTATCCGAGGCCCAAGTTTGTGTGATCGAAGTTGGATAGAACTGCGTGTCGTAATTGACCGTAATAATACGCCCGAGAGTATCGGTTGCCGTCTCCAGGTACCCAAACAGGTTATAAACCATCGAAAGATAATTTCCGTTGCGGTCGGTGATCTTTACGCAGCGAAATGCACCTGCCGACCAGGAATAGGCCATCCGAGTACCGTCCGTGCCGTAAACCTCGAATTGAATTTCCTTCGGCGGGTCGGCCGGTGAGTTGGCCGGGTCCATCTTGAGGCGCAGATAGCTTGAGTCGAGGGTCTCAAAGACGCTGCTCGCCGCGGTCTGTCGAAACTGTACGCGCGCACCCGACGGCGTGATCATCAAAAAGTTCCACTTGCCCGAAGTCGAGTCGTAGAACCCCGGCTCGATGGTGGCGAAGCCGAGATTGAAGCCGGGCGTGACGTTGTCGTAATTGGTGTCGAAGTAAACAGTGGAGCCTTCCTTGGTCCAGACGAGCGAGTTATAGCTAAGTCCGATATTCAGATCAAGGCCCGAACGTCCCGGAAGCGACACGAGGTTGCGTCCCCACGCGAAGTTCTGCGAATAAAGATCGGTGCTGCCCGTAGCGTTTCGAGGAGCTAGTCTGGCGAGCGAAAGAGCATCTGATGAAACCGATCCGCCGACCTGCGTCACGTATGCAGAGTTTGCTGCGACGTCGCCCGCCGCTCCAAGCGTGTGATACTCGAACGTCGTATCATCGGTATGATCGACGTACCAGACACCCGAGGATGGTCGCCAGACCGATGTATCGGCCTGTCCGTCGCCATCGAAATCTCCGACGACCGGCTGATCTGCCCAGTTGCCCCAGTTGACAGCGAAATAGGATACGTCAGAACTTTTCAGGACCCACCACGTGCCGGTCGAGGGGCGGAATACGGCGCAGTCCGTTCGTCCGTCTCCGTCATAATCCGCCGCGACCGGTGTATCGATCGCGATCCCCCAGGGAATCCCTGTGTGACCTGTCCCATTGCTATAGAGGATCCACCAATAGCCAGTCGAGGGTCGATACACAGCAAAATCGAGCTTTCCGTCTGGGCTAGTGTGAAAATCGCCGGATACGGGAATATCGCCCGAGCTTCCCCACGCCTGAGAATAGACGGTGCCAGTTCCAACTTCTCGCCAATACCACGTACCGTTCGATGGACGGTAAACCGCCAATTCGTCCCCCGTCGAAGAGCTGCCGATGTAGTTTCCCGACATCGGGATGTCACCTGCTTGTCCAAAAGAAGAGATCGTGGACGTCGAGCCGGTTCCGCTCATTCGGATATACCAGGTCCCGGAATCGAAAACGGCTGCGTCCGCTTTGTCGTCGGCGTCGTAATCAGCCGGAGCCGGCTTCGCACCGGAGGACGCTGAGCTAAAAGTAGGAGAAATACCACCACCGCCCGAGTACGTTATCTGAAAGACTTTGCTCACCGGATCCCAGCGGCTTACGTCCGACTTCGCGTCTTCGTCGTAATCGAAGTCGACCGTGCCGGGCGGTTGAGTCGGAGCGGGCGGAGCATCAGATTTGATTGCGGTTGCTGCCGTCAATGGCAGCGCCGGGCCAATCTTTTCCCAAAGCCGCTCACCGAATGTCGGCCGTTTTGCGATCTTAAATTCTTCCGGGAGTTCGCGCGGTGAGAGTACCTCGTTGATCTGCCGTCGAGTTGATTCAATAAGCTGCGAGGCTCTCGACTGTCCCTTGCCGATCGAATACGGCTGCGGCGGTGCGTTATCCGGAGCCGGTTCAACCGTTCGTTCCCCTTTCGCGCTTGTCCGATCAGTCGAGCCGATGAAAACCAGCGGAATGATCATCGAGACTATCGCGATAAGCGTGAAGGGATACAAATAGAACTTGCTCGAAATACGTGCGAAGTGGGCAACGAACATGGTACTAAGGCTCCTGGTCGCGGACGACAGGTGCCGTTGGGAGACCCGTCGTTCCGGAAGTAAACAACTTAACTGACGATGAAAGAATGAACGAAAAGACAATATCCGCAGTCGGGACTATTGTCAATTATTTGGAGTGATGCTCCCACCAGCGCGAATTTCGAGATTTAATCGGATGCTCCGTCGTGGACAATTCCGAAACCCCCAGGCTATGACGGCTGTTAAGGACAATGGGTAGGACGCAGTCCCACCTATCAATGCTACGCTCAATCCATGAGACGTTAGTTCGGAGGTTGCGTCTTTACTTAGTGAAGGCTCATTTTTTTGGGCCTTTTTATATATGGTGAACGATTTATTTCCCCTGTTACGAGCTCGTATTCATTGACGATGAGAAATTGGGTTGCTAGTGTGCCTACACAATCGCATAACCCAGCGGACTTTGGACTGGAATTTTGTGACAGAATCTCTCAGCACCGTGGTCTTACTTAGGTGTGGGAAATTAATCAATCCGCTCCATGAAGTAATTTAACTCAATCGCTTTTATTCATCAGATTGATCAGAATCCAAACTCTTCTCGATATATTGCCTAACCTTCTCAAGAAGTGGCGTAATGGTTCGAACCGCTGTACGATATGGCCAGCCATGCTGGACAGGTGTGCGGTTTGCAACAAGATCAAATGGAGTTTTCAGCTTAATTGAGACGTATTTTCCTTCTACGGTAAGGTTGGAAGTGATTTTCCGGACCAGATCGCGTCGTTCTTCGGGGTTCGCCAATTCATAGCTTAGATATGCGGAATTTGCGAGTTGGAAGAAATCATTTAGCTCTGAGACTATTTCACGCCCGTCCAGCTGAGGAGATTGCATTTTTTCTTTAAGAGACTGCTCCTGCAGCACCAATTCATTCTTTTTTTGAACGTATGTTTCCTGATCGAACGTACCTTCCATATAAACCTCCGCGAGTTTTGAGTTCCTTTGTCTGAGTTTTTCGAGCTGCATCTGGGCGGACTGACGAAACGTATTTGCGTCGGTCTCTGCCTGCGAAGCATGAACATCACTTAGCTTCCGCAGGATCTCTCGCTCAACCGGCAATAACTCAAGGCGTTTGAACTCCCTCGCGATCGCAGCGTTGATCACTTCTTCCCGAACGGACAGACGGATGCAGTCGCGATAGTGACAGCGATAGTAGGTCAGGCCCTTTTGAATCTCGGGTGACATCGTATAACTGCATTCGCCGCACGTCACCATCCGCCGGTACTTAAAGAAAAGTAGCGTCGACTTCTTGACATTCTTGCCCGCAAAAACCCACTGACACCGATCGTAAAGATCACGCGTCACGATCGGGTCGTGAATACCGACGAACCGTTCGCCGGTTTTTTTGATGTGGATAACTCCGATGTAGAACGGATTATGAAGGATCCGTGCGAGTCCCGACCGCACCGTTTTGTTGCCGCGTTTAGTATTTAATCCGCACCGATTCATCTCGTCGGTAAGATCTTGCAAACCCCAATCACTCGTTGCGTAAAGCTCGAAAGCTCGGCGGATTAGCGGAGCCGTCTCAGGATCGATCTCCTTGCGTTTACCGGAACCGCGATCGAGGTAACCGACCATAGCCCGGAACGGATAAAGACCTTGCTTTAGCCGACCGTAAAGACCCTTTTTCGCTTCCTCGCTTAGGTTGCGAATGTAGTCGGACGCTACGACCGCCTGGATGTCGGCTGAAAGCCGTCCGCCACGAGAATTAAGATCCAGGCTTTCCGATGCGAAATGAACCTCGATGCCTCCATCGATGAGTGTACCCAAGTCGGCCCAGTCTTTAAGATTGCGTGCGGATCGGTCGATCTTGTGAATGATCACTCCGTCGGCCTGTCCGGATTTTAGTTGTTTGAGCATGTCCAAAAAGACCGGCCGGCCTTGTTTGGCGGCGGTCTCACGCTCCTCGAAACGTTTTACGATCGGAAGTTTCCAGCCGGCGGCGAATCTTTCGATCGATGCTTGCTGCTCGGCGAGCGAGGTTCCGTGCTGTCCCTGTCGCTGCGTGGACACACGTATATATGAGAAGTATTTCTTCTGCGACATTTTCTTGGGACTAATGATGAGGAAGGACGAACCGGAAACAGCGCTTATGTAAGCGCCGTTTCCTTCCTCACATTAGCCCGCCGCCGCAAATCGGTCAATACTTTGGGATTCTCGCGCTTGATTCGGTCGAAGATCCGCCGAACCACCGCCAAATACTGCATGAGATTTTCCTCCGCCTCGCGTAATTCTTCCTCGCTCAGATGCGGATAGATCTTCGCAAGCGAGGTTGTCTCATTCTCTGGGGTAGCCATGACAAAAAGCCTTTCTACGTTTGGATAACGCGAGAATTAAGTTTCTTTTGAGGTTTGGAAACTGTCGCCTCGCTTCAGGAAAACGGTTGACCGTATCAGGACAGCGTCGGACCGTTTCAGTAGACCGTCGCAACGTTGGAACCGCCGCACTGCTTCGGTAGGCCGTTCCACAACTTCAGGAACCGTCGCGACGCTTCAGAACACCGTCGCAAACTCTGCCAGCTGCTGGAACCGCGGATTCAAGGGGACTTCTAGATGTGACCGAGTTTTTCTGCAGACTTTCGGATGAGATCCGTAGCGTGTCGGCGGGCGTGCGAGGCCTCTCTCGTACCAGCCGAAGCGCTATCCGCCTTCGCCTCGATCGAGCAGTACTCCACGGGAGTCGAACGGGCGACCACGCGGGATTTCCCGCGAGTTTTCGCGATCAAGCGCAACTCTTCCCGTTTAATTTCGTCGCGGACGGCGGCATAGTATCCGTCCAGCATCACCCGAATCGGGAGATCGTAGATATGTGCGAGTTTGAGGGCTGTTTTAAGGTTCGGCGTCTTTATCCCGCTTTCATATTCGGTAACGCGATTTGTAGTCTTGTGGCCCAGGAGCTTTGCGATCTGGTTCGGTTGAATGTGATTACGCTGACGGATCAATGCAAGCTGATTTTTGAATGGCCCCTTGTTCGTATTTTTCATTTGTTTCGTTTTAATGATGCTCGTGAAGCTGGGCCGCTAGAGGGCGGCGAAAAATTCTTTGCTGGTCATAACTTGATCCTTTCCAATCAATACTTCTATGATCGCGAGACCCATGCGATGCATTTCGTCGCCGAGGTCACTCGCACACGCATCCGCTATGACGATCGGGCGATAGTCTTGCTCAAACGCATCCACCGCTGTCTTCAGCACACAGCTCTCCGTCGAAACGCCGCAGATGATCAGATTTCGCCAGTTTTTTAGCTCGGCAAGATCGTTGAATTCCGGAGTGATCGCGGTGTAGCATCCTTTCTCGATCGTTATGGCTCGCATCGCGGCTAATGTCGGATGAAGGTCCGTCTCAGGCGAGTTACGCACTCGCGTCCAATTCATCAAACGCTCGTACGGACTGTCCGGCGGATTCCGGAAAAGAGTGCAAATTGTCTCCACACCGATGTTGCGCATATCGTCGATGAGATCAGTCACCGTCGGAAGGATGTGGCCGGATGATTCGTTGAGAAACCCCAGCTGCATATCGACCGCAACCAGCACAGTTTCAGTTAAGTTCAGATTTCTTCCCTCCTCGTTTCGATCATTCTACCGTTTCTACTCGTTCAATTCTTTTGCTAATTCGATAACTTCTGAAACGATCAGCTCGATCCTGCTTGAAGTAAGCAGCGCCTCGATCATCGTCCGCTCGGATGGCGTCTCGTTAGCCTCGATATTCTTCAGTCTGCTGAACTGCTGCCGAATTGCAGGTATCATCTTACGCACCGTCGGGATCTTTTCGTGGTCACGCGCCAGCATGATTTCAGAGGCACACTTCGCAGTCCACCAAAGCGATTGAAGTGCTATTTCGAAGTGAAGAAGTTTAGGTTCGACGCCACCGTTAAAAGGTCGTAGATACGAAACGCTGTCCCAACTCGCGAATCCAACATCGCCCACTCCAAACTGCAGCAAGTCTTTTACCGGAATCCCGGTCTCGAGCAGTATGTTCTCGATCTCATGTGACTTGCCGCCTACATTCAGCGTGGACGGACATGCAAGGATCTGCAACGCGTTGCGGGTCGTGTCGCGATTCCTGAACGGGAGCCGCTCGGCTATATTCAGCGAGAAGACATATCCCGGTTTTCCCAGTAGTGGCGATAGTGGATTGTCAGTATCAATTCCACGGAGAAATGCTCGCGTTCGGATCGTCAGGACATGTTTCCCTGCCAGGATTGTCTTATACACATCGTGACGCCATTTCGAGAAGTCGGAGAATGTCTTGAACGGCTCCGTAACCGTATTTCGCCAAACCCCGAATCCAGTCGGGAATACGTACATGCCACTGCTTTCAAATTCGAATACCTTACACTCGATCCCGCATAGCTTCTTCGACGTGCCGGAAGGGTTGTTGAATAAAGTCGGTCCGAAAAACATCGGTACAAGAAGATGTGTTGTGATCGCGATCTCCTGAGTGTTCCGCGGTTCATCTTGAACGTCCACTACCGGCGCTGTTTCGGTGACTCGCACGAGCGCAATGAAACGATAGCTGTTAATGCCGTGAATCGTTTTTATATACCTTGGCGCGATCGCGTCGTCACCTAGGATCTTGCGAAGCCGCGCGACGTGATAGGAAGCATTTCGAAGATGCCGATTGTCAGCATCTCGGGAGATATGACTTATCAGTTCGGTGGCGGTAAGAACCTTTCCGGGATTTAGTACGAAAGCGGTTAGCATCGCGAGCTCGCTTGCCCTGATCGGTACTAAATCTTTGCCGCGATAAAGTATTTGTGTGTTGGGCTCGAGCAGGAAGTCGCCGAACTCATAGTAGAGAGAGTTCTCTGTGGACATGTTTGGGAGATATTAATGAGGGTCAGGTTTACGAGCTCGTAAATCGCTCATAATTTTTCATCAGATCCCGACCGTTGGTCGCTTGCATTCTAGCTGCACTGTGCATTTTGTCAATAGGTAGTTATCAACAGTTTGCGGGGACATCGTGATCTGCGATGGCGGAAGGGACCATGGCTCGGTAAGAAGCCGAAGCTATTTGTAGTTTTTTTGACATATGATCCTTCCCTGAAAGATTTGGTGCGTATTAGTCAAGAGTAAGTAAGACATCATCTAAAACTTTTGCGGAGGATATAGCATGGAAACCGTAACCCTTAAGCGCGGGCGCGGAAGCGTACAGCTCGTAAAAAGCGACGACCTTATCGCGATCAGAACGACGTCGCAAGGTGACGTGGCTGAAGCATTGTCGGCAGTAGCTCACAACTCTGTCCCGGTGGACACGGGTTCGCATCTCGGAGGCTTCCAGATCGTTAAGGTTGGCGATTCGAAGGAGGTAACGGAGAAAACGCTGAACGAGCTGCGCACGCACTATCTGGTCGACGCGGGATCGCACGTATACCACACTCCCAGCGATGCAGCCCCGATCGTGCCTACCGGAAAGATCACGCTGAGATTTACGGAATCCTCTACAGAGTCTCAGCGCCAACAAGTTCTGGATGAAAATCACCTCGAGATCGTAGACTCGACCGCAAAACAAAAGCCCGATGGCACTCGCACGGAGACGTTCACCGTTCGCACGACGCCGGAGGCCCCAAACCCCTTGAAGGTTGCCGAGAAACTGCAGCAACAGACCGACGTGGTGTCTCTCGCAGAGCCGGATCTCGCGACTCCCGGACAATTATTCGCCTTTCAGTTGCCGACCGATTCCCTTTTCAAGGAGCAGTGGCACCTAAAGAACGACGGGCTCCAATTCGGTACCTCTCTAGGATTAAAGGCAGGGGCTGACGCTCGCGTCGTCGCGGCGTGGCAGCGGATGCAATCGACAGGGTCACCAGCATGTATCGTCGCGGTGATCGATGACGGCTTTGACCTTTCGCATCCGGACCTTTCGGGAAACAGCAAGGTAGTGGCTCCATGGGATTTCGGAAGCAATACGGCAGACCCGTCACCGCGAAGATTCAATCCCGATCCGCGTCAGGGGGATTACCATGGCACGGCATGCGCCGGCGTTGCAATCGGTCACCGGCACCTTTATGGTCCGACTGATTTTGTGGATCAGGAACTCTTTCTTAGGCTTCAAGAACAGTTGATACAAAAACGACAGGAGAATAACGTCCTAAGGGAAGTGAACAATGTCGCACTGCCCGCCGCGATGACCTTTCCTCCGGCATCCCAAGCCGCACTCGAATCAAAAAAACGCGAAGCTAGTGCATTGCTGCATCACGACGACCCGCAAAAGGGTAGGTGGGGCGGCAAATCAGAATCCAATGGATTGAAGGTAGTTGTTGGCGAGATAAGTCAGCTGAAATCAGATCCCGCCTACTACAATGTTCCGGTCAAGGTCGTTTCCACGGATCCGAAGGCACACCCGCTGAAAGGCAAAGTGCGGTTCCACCTGCACGACACGTTCAGTCCGGAAGTAGATGAAGTGATCGCCACGAACAACTCGGCGAAGCTTAACTTGGTCGCCTATGGAGCGTTCACGGTCGGTGTCGAAACGGAGGACGGAACTCAACTTGAGGTTGACCTGGCAAACGAACCGGGTGCTCCAAGGAAATTTCGGGAACGTTAGCCCGTTTCCGCGCGACCAAATAATGCATGGCGGAAATGCACGAGCACGGCTTCGATGAGGTTTCGGAGTTGGAGGAAGAGATCCTAGCTGAGATAGATCGGGTCCTGCATGGATCCTGTAGTTAAGTGTTCGGTGTTCCTGAGAAACATCAACGACATTGCGGAAATGAGCGATGTTTACGTGCGTTACTTTAGTAACCGCAAGCCCGCAAGAACGACGACGCAAGCGACTCTGATCGATCCGTTCAACCTAGAGATCGATGCAGTCGCCGAATTGCCAAGTCGCTGATTCGTACGTTTTTTGTGCCATACATAACGCATATCGCGCAAATCCACATGTTCATGGCAATCCAAAGGAGAAAGCATCATGGCCGGGAAAAAAGGGACCTCGAAGGTGACGAAGCCAAGTAGGGAGAAGCCTCGTAGTATTAAGAAGAATGTCGCGACCACCAAGTCTGTCAAGCGTTCGCGCGAGGCGGCGGGGACGCCTCTGGCGGAAGCCCCCCCTCGATTGACGGAGCAGACTTTCCGGGGGACAGGCTCCGCGTTCCCTGAAAATTTTCATGCTCTGTATGATCGTGGTTTTCGCTCCGCACGCGGCCTGGCTTTCGCGTCAGAGCCGAAGCCCGCTATACGGAGCTCGGCCGAAGCGATTAAAGGGGTAGATGTTCAGTACGACGAGGCCACGCAAGTTCCGTGTCTCGTAGTTCCCAAGCGGCCGACGGCGCGCCTAGCTGCCCGCATGCCGGGAACACCCGAGAGTGCCGTGACGGAATTCGTACTGAGTCGAGCGGAGCTTTGGGGTCTCCAGGATGAGGACACCGCAACGATCGAAGTCGTTTCCGTCAGCGAACCGAAGGGCGAACCATCAACTTCGGCAGGACCGGGTGGCCGAGAGTCCCGCCCCAGTTCTCGAACCGGCTCCGCCTTCAATGTGGGAAATCTAAGGACTGTTAACATGCTCCAGCGCGTGGAGGGCAGAGAGGTCTTCAACTCGGAGGTGACCGGGGCCGTCAATTTGAAAAATGAAGTAGTTTCCGTCGCTGGGCAGTTCTTCCTCGGAGCTGGCGCGGCAAATACCAGGTCGCGGGCGAAGTCGCTAGCGACCGCCCAGTCCACTCTGACCCCTGCGGAAGAAGCGATCGCTCGCGCGGCTTTCGACCTGACGAACCACCCGCATCAAGCTGCGGATTTCCGGCGGGCGGCAGACCCAACGGACAGCGGCCCCTATCGATTTTACGAATTCGTCCAAGCAAATGCGAGCGATGCGAGAGCCCCTTTTATTCGTCCGGTCAGGGTCAAAGACGTGATGTTCCCGCTCGGGGAAGGGGAGTTCGTGCCCGCGTATTACATGGAGTTGTGGATTAAGGGCTTCCCCGCTTACAGCTACGTTATGGATGCGATCGACACGCCAGATCTGCTTTATCGCAAGAATCTCACTTCGCACGTCGCATTCAAATATCGCGTCCATAATACCGGCGACCCGATCTCCCGTCCGCACGACGGTCCCGCTCCCGGCACTCCGCACCCGCGAGGCGTCCCCGACGGGTTTCAGGCCAAAGTGGTGGCCGAACGGCTCGTCAACATCGAGAGCCTGCTGCCGGGCGATCCTTGGCTGCCCCCTGACGCGACGACGACCGACGGGAACAACTGCATAGCGTTCGCCGACCTGCAACCGCCCGACGGCTTCAGCGCCGGCGACGTCATGGGGAAAATAACTTCGGCGGCCACTTTCGACCACAAATACGATCACACGAAAAGCGCGCGCGACGCGGCAAACCTGCAAAACAGTATTGTGGGCATGTTCTTTCACGTGAACTGGCTCCATGACCGATGGTACGAAGCCGGGTTCGATGAAGCCTCGGGGAACGCGCAGAAGAACAATTTCGGGCGCGGCGGGATCGGCGGCGACCCAATCCTCGCCGAGGGGAACGATTTTTCGGGCACCGACAACGCCAACATGGGAACGCCCGCGGACGGCAGCAGCCCCATCATGCAAATGTTCGAATTTCTTGGCCCCAGCCCGCAGCCGAGCCGCACCAGCAACCATGAGGCCCTCATCACATTTCACGAAATGGGCCACTACATTACTAACCG
>JBEBGW010000268.1:0-6093 GCA_040081025.1 Pyrinomonadaceae bacterium
TAAACGGCCGGGTGCGAATAGAACCAGAAAAGATGCTGGAAAAGGATCGGGTCGCCGCCGATCGCCGGATCGAAAATACCAACGCCGACGGCCCGCTCGATCGCGAGCAGCAATACGGTGATCGCGATCACCGGCGTTCCGAGTATCATCACCAGACTCGTCGCGTACTGTGCCCAGACAAAAAGCGGTAGGCGAAACCAAGTCATTCCCGGCGCACGCATCGTGTGCACGGTGACGATGAAATTAAGTCCGGTCAGGATCGACGAAAATCCGTTGATGAAGATACCAAGGCCGACGGCCATCACGTATGAATTGGAGAACGTTGTGCTGTACGGCGTGTAGAACGTCCAGCCTGTATCGACGCCGCCCTGAAGCAAAGCAAATACCGTCAAGCCGCCGCCAAGCCAGTAAATATAGAGGCTAAGCAGGTTAATACGCGGCAAGGCAAGATCTTTCGCTCCGATCATGATCGGCAATAAGAAGTTGCCGAGAACCGCCGGGATCGACGGGATCAGGAAAAAGAAGATCATCAGGATGCCGTGCTGGGTGAAGACCTTGTTGTATGTCGCCGACGTCAGCAAGTCGGTTTCCGGCGTGAGCAATTCAAGCCGGATGGCAGAGGCGTACAGCCCACCCGCCATGAAGAACAGCGAGATGGTGATCAAATACATGATCGCTATCCGCTTGTGGTCCTTGGTCAGCAGCCATGATTTCAGCGTAAACCCATTGGTCAAATAATTGACCTTTGGTATCACCGGGATGCCTGAGCCGATTGCATCAACGTTTTGCATATTACCTTCTCTAACCTATCTGTTACTGTTCGATCGCGTAGCGGTGTTAGCCGCCGGTGCCGATGTCGCCGTATTTGCTGCCGCAGCCGGTGATGCGGCGGGCGACGCTGCGGTCGTCCCAGTAACACCGCTCAACGACTTGATATACGCGACGAGCGAAACAAGCTGTTCTTCCGTGACCTGTCCCTTAAAGGTCGGCATGATCGGCTGGAAACCTTCGACGATCTGCGAACTCGGGTTCAGGATCGAGTTTCTGATGTATTCGTCGGTGACCTTGACGGACTGGCCGCCGACAAGTTTTATGTCTTTGCCAAAGATGTTTTCAAGTTTGGCTCCACGCTGGTTGTCGCCGCCGGCATGGCAGGATGCGCAGCCTAGTTTGTTTTCGAACAGATCCTGGCCTTGCTGGACTGGCGTCTGGCCGGATTCGTTTCCGGCGAGCCAGTTGTCGAAATCACGCTGTTCCATCACATAAACCCAGCCACCCATTCCGGAGTGGTTGAGGCCGCAGTACTCGGCGCAGTAAAGGTGATATTTGCCGGGCTTAGTCGCCTCGAACCAGAGATACGTGTAGCGGCCGGGAACGACGTCGGCTTTGGTACGGAAGGCAGGGATCGAGAAATCGTGCAGGGCGTCCTCGGTCGTCATCGTGAGCTTGACCTTACGGCCGACCGGGATGTGAAGTTCGTTGATCTCTCGATGGCCAGACGCATGCTGCAGCTTCCACATCCACTGCTTGCCGACGACGTAAACGTCCATCGCATCGTCGGGCATCGCGAACTGGTTGTAGTAAATATAGGCACCGCCCAAGAAAATAGTCATCGAGATGACGAACGGGATTATCGACCATACCGTTTCCAGCATGATCGAGCCGTGCATCTCGTCGGGCGTCGCGTACTTCTCCGTCTCGCGATACTTGACCGCAAAGAAGAAGATCGCCGCCACGATCGGGACCGTGAATGCGACGCTGACCAGGATCAGGTAGAAATAGAGCGCATCGACCTGCCAAGCGAAGGTTGACGCCGCATCAGGAAATAATGGTACCCATTCACTCGATGACATAATTGATTATGCGGAATGCTCCTCTGAACTATTCCTGCTCTTATTTCTACGCCAAAAGACAAAACCCATCAGGCCCATCCCGAGCACCGTAGCGATCGCGGTAAGCCGCAGGACGCTGAGTATCTGGAAGCCATACTTACCGGACGCCGGATCGTAGTGGAAGCAGTAAAGCATCAGTTCATCGGCGACGCTTCCAACCTTGCTCTCGGCCGATTCAATGATCCCGAGCTTCACATCGCGGGGGGCGTAATCGATACCGTAGAAGTATCGCGAGAGCTTGCCATCAGGTGTCGCGATCATGATCGCGCTTCCGTGGGCGAACTGATTGCTCTTCTCGTCCCAGGCATACTTGAACCCGGTCGCCTCGGTGATAGCATCGATCGAGGCTTGCGTACCGGTCAGGAAGTGCCAGCCCTCTTCGGTGCTCGGACGACCGTAGCGCTCCATGTAGGAAGCCTTCTTATTTTTCGCTAGTTCCGGCTTGCCGAACTCTTTCGGGTCAAAGCTGACCGCAATTACGTCGTACTCCTTGCCGGCATCAAACGAGATCCCTTTCAGCGTTCCGGTGAGCCCGTTCAAAACCTGGTTGCAAAGCATCGGGCACTCGTAATATACGAGAGCAACGATCACCGGACGGCCCTTGCCGAAATAGTCGCCCAGCTTTACGATCTGGCCGTTCTCATCCTTGAACTCGGCCGTCAGCGGCAAATTCTCGCCGAGCCGTTGTTCGATCCCGACCTTCTTGAGCGGATCGGGTATGCCATTCGCCGTACCCTGCGACGGGTCGTAATACTTAGGCGAATAGAGCGGCGAATTGTAATGCTCGTTCTTCTGCGCCGCGGCGTAAGCCGCGTACAGCGATATCGTGAACGCAATGGCGATCAAAAAGCGGATCGGGTTGTTCATGTATCGCGTCATTTCTAAATCTATCGCTTGCGGTCGGTCGCTACCCGGCCGGCACTTGCATCGGAGAATCGGAGTTTCGATTCGGCGAATAGCTTCTCGGCATCAGCTCCTGACTTTGCCGGCAATTTGCGTTCGAGCAGCTTCTCCTTCGCTGCCTCGATCGGCAATGCGGATACCGCGCCCGTCGCTTTGTCGACCTTCCCGTGGGCCCAGATGTCCAAATATTGTTTGTGCAATTCACGCCATTCAGCCTGTGGAGCGCCGAGTTCCATATTTACGCGTCCGGTTGGCCCGTCGACGCCAAATCCGGGAGCTCCCTGAACTCGCGGCTCGACCGGAAGGCGGTCCTTCTCGCTCTGAAGCATCGGGTTATTCGAGCCCTTGTCGATCTTCGCCTGGTCTTCGAATACACCGAGCAACGCCCACATCAACCCGAAGGTGATCACGATGAGCAGGAAGAGACCGATCGCGAAGTAGACGATGCCTGTGAAGCCGATGACGTTTTGTTCGTACGGTTTTTCGAAATCAACGAACGACTTTTCGTGTTTTGTCGAACCCATAATTCTAGTGTCCGTGTCCGTGCTCGATCGCTTTTTCGAGGAACGGATCCATCACCGGCACAAGCGGCATCTTCATCAACTGGCCAAAGAAGTACCAGAGCCAAATTCCGCCGACCGCGACCGGCCCGGCGATATCGAGCCAGCTAAAACTCTGTGAAAGGATCAAGCTTTCGCCGTGCTCCGAAATTCTCGGCATCGGGCTGATCAGGAAAAACATATCGACCAGCCGCATGATCATAATGAAGATCGCGATCGACGCGAGCATCTTGGCGTTCTTCTTCCAATCTTGCCTGAGAAGGAATAGGTATGGGAACGCGAAGTGGAACAGGATCAGGATCATGCCGACCGAGAACCAGCCAGTGGTCATTCGGGTCAGATACCAGCCCGTTTCTTCCGGAATATTGCCGGAGTAAATGATCAGCAGCTGAGAGAAATTAAAGTATGCCCAGACCATCACGAGAGCAAGTATGAGTTTGCCGATGTCGTGGAAGTGGCGTTTGCCGATCACGCGATTCATCGGCGACCGTCCGCCCAGCCAGGCAAGCATCAAAACCGAGAAACAGAAAGTGCTCAAAGCCCAGCCGACCACGAACAGCAGTCCCCAGATCGTCGAGAACCAGTGTGGATCGAGAGACATCACCCAATCGACGGTGGCAAACGAGATCACAAGAACGTAGATCACCATCGTCGGGCCTGAGAATTTTGTCGCCAAGCCAAGCCACTTTGCTGCTTCTTCGTGATCCGCAGATTTATCTTGATTCGCCGACCAGGTATTCAGCAGATACGCCATCACGCCAAAAAGAGCGAAATAGCTGACGCCTCGGATGATCCACCACAACGGTGTTTGAAAGGCTCCCCGGCCGATGACCGTAAAGTCGTCCGCAGGAAGGTGGGTCCATTCATAGAGTGATGAAACGCCAAACGCCAGCGGCAGCCACATCAGAAACACGATCGGGAGCACGCGCGACGCGGCTTCGACTATGCGGCGAATGACCACGCCCCAGGCACCGCCGGTAAGGTATTGCAGCATCGTGATGCCGATACCGCCGATGGTGATGCCACCCCAGAAAATGAATCCGAGGAGCCACGAGCGCAACGCCTGTTCGGGGTGGAAAGATAGACCGATCAGCCAGGCGACCAGGCCCGCGCCTCCGACGCCAAGTGCGATCGTTCTAAATCTGTTCAGCTCAGCGGGAGCGTTATAGTTCTCAGCCATTTGTTAGTTGGCACCTCCCGAATGAGTAGTCGGTGCGGCCGGAGCGGCGGCATTCGCCTTGATCGTTTCCGTCGGATCCTGGCTGACCTGGAGTGCTCGAATATAAGCGACTATCGCCCAGCGGTCCGCCGCCGGGATCTGAGCCGCATAGCCATTCATCTTTCCCCAACCGTTCGACATCACGTCGAAAAAGTGGCCGACGGGAGCATTGCGAAGCCGGTCGTCATGATAGGTCGGCGGTGCCCCGAATCCGCGTCGGACGATCATTCCGTCGCCGGCTCCGACGGGGCCGTGGCAGACGATGCAATAGATGTTGAAGCGATCCTGGCCGCGGTCTATCAACTCTTTCGTAACCGGGATCGGAAACTCGGTGATCGCGTTCGGGAAGCTGGTTACGATCGTATTGCCCGCCGCGTTGGTCGTCGTTTCGACTTGAACGTTCGGATTGGGATTGTCGATCTTGCCGGTGTAAAACGCCTTGTTATCTTTCAGCAGCCCGCGAGCAACAGTTCCCTCGGGCAGATCACGCGATGCACGACCGTCCTTGAAGAAGTCGCTCTTTTTGTATGCCTTGTAGCGCGGCTGGTCCTGCATATCGAAGCGGACACCGCAGCCTGCGGCGAAGACGCTAAGCAGGATCATTCCCATCAATGCGGGTCTACTCCTCAACATCGAACACCTCCTGCGGCTTGAGGCCTTCGAGAAAGCCTTTTGTCTCGTCGTAATCGTATTTGTCATCGGCTGATTCGATCAGCAGGAAAAACTTCTCGCGGGTCGCAAGGGCGAATCGCGGAACATTGAATACCGGATGATACGGACGCGGCAGCCCGTTCAGGAACAGCATTCCGAACACGGCAGTAAAACCGGCAAGCAGAATTGTCAGCTCGTACGCCGGCGGCACGAACGAGATCCAGCTCAGGTAGGGTCGGCCGCCAATGTTTAGTGGATAGTCGATGTAATGCACGAACACCTGAAGGCTGATGCCGAGGAGCAGTCCCGTGATACCGCCGAAAAAGACGAGGACCGGCAGAATGCTCCGCTTGATGCCGAGGGCCTCGTCTATATCGTGGATCGGGAACGGCGAAAATGCGTCGGTCTTTCGATAGCCAGCGTGGTTCGTCGCGCGAGCGGCATCGACGAGTTCCGTCGCCGAGTCGAATTCCGCCATCAATCCGTAGAGTTTCTTATCCATAGCAAAATACGCCTTCCTTAGCCTTCCGACTCCTCCTTATTCGGCGGATCGGTTCGCTCATAGGTGTATTCGACCTCGAGAACGCTTTCGTCAAAGTCCTGCTGATGGCCGTGGACGTTAGCCTCGGGCAAAAGCGTCCGTACCTCGAAGATCGAGATAACGGGCAGGAACCTGACAAATAGATAAAGTAATGTAAAGAAGAACCCGATAGTTCCTACGAACATCGTCCAGTCGAAGATCGTCGGCGAATACATCGCCCACGACGACGGCAGGAAGTCGCGGTTCAAACTCGTGACGATGATCACAAATCGCTCGAGCCACATCCCGATCGAAACAACGATCGAGATCATAAAGAGCCAGAAAGGA
>JBEBGW010000525.1:0-1562 GCA_040081025.1 Pyrinomonadaceae bacterium
CCAAAACGAGGCGGCGAACCCGGGTTCCCTTTCGACATCCCTCGGCTGTTAGCGATCACGCCTACTAATATTCCGCCGATCCGAGCGGTGCCGCAGATCATCTCCTTTGCAAAGTCGGCTTGAAATTCATCAACGCCGCCTTGATCGAGAAAAGTGTCGAGCACCGCGTGCATATCGTACGGAGCCCGGTGATCCGGCGGCAGGATTTCGTAAAGCTTATCTGCCGACACTGAAGGTTCGCGGCTGGTTTCAACCGAAACCCGTATCGGTTCTGGTGACGGCAATTCTGAGACTAGGTCGCGTATCTTCTCGAGGCATTCCTTCTCGTCTTTAGTTCGATAGTGAGCCACCCCAGAGATCGCATTGTGCGTCATTGCGCCACCGAGGGTTTCGTTGTCGATGGTTTGTCCTGTCGCACCTTTGACGAGATTCGCCCCACCGAGTCCCATGAACGAGGTTCCTTCGACCATCAGGATCACGTCACTCAAAGCAGGCAGATAAGCCCCGCCCGCGACGCACATTCCCATCACGGCCGAGATCTGCGGAACCTTCAGATATCGCCGCATTATCGAGTTGTAATAAAAGATCCGCGCGGCTCCATACTGTCCGGGAAACACACCGCCCTGATAAGGCAAATTGACGCCCGCCGAATCGACCAGATAGATGATCGGGACGCGATTGCGCATCGCGATCTCCTGCGCTCGCAGGATCTTCTTGATCGTCTCCGGATACCATGCCCCGGCCTTGATCGTCGCGTCGTTCGCTACAACCACGCATTCGCGATCCTTTATCTTCCCAACAACCGTCACGACGGCAGCCGCGGGAGCTTGACCGTTATACTCGTCGTAAGCAACGAGCAGCCCGATCTCCTGCGAATACGCGTCTTTGTCGAGAAGCATCTCGATCCGCTCTCGGGCAGTCAGCTTACCTTGCTTGTGGATCTTCTCGATCTTTTCCGGGCCCCCTCCGAGAAGAAGTTTTTTCTCGAGATGGAGGTAGTCGTCGGTGAGTGTCGAAAGGCGAGATTTGACGGTTTCGGTCATGAATGAGACGACTATTTTTCAGAAATGATAAACGTCGGAACCATCCCCCCGCCGGATGAAACATTTGCGAGTTCACTCGACGAAAGCCGCGTGAACGCCGCTCCAACAACGCCGTTGAACAGCAGCGGATCAAGATCGACCAATTGCTCGATCATTCCCCATTTTCCGTGTTCGTCAAAGATCATCGGAAACATTTCTTTCGCGGTGCTCACTCGCTGTTGGACTAGGTAATCTCCGTCGCCAAGTGAGGTCTCTATGGCGGCATCCCATTCGGCCTGGCTAGAGTTCCACCCGATGTATATGCCGTGGCCGCCGTAATCGTCGTTCGGCTTAAGTACGAGCTTCGACGAGTTGGAGCGTGTCCATTCTACGAGGTCGATCTCCTGGCCAGAGTTGATCGTCTTCTCATCGCGAAACTTGCGCGTCCACGGTACGTGGTCAGCGATCGCAGTCACTTCGGCTTCGTTGAAAAGATGTGCGTAGCGTTCGTTCGTCAGCACCGCGAAGATCGCCTTCTTG
>JBEBGW010000269.1:0-6073 GCA_040081025.1 Pyrinomonadaceae bacterium
GAGACTGCCAGGGAACTGGGAATAAGGCCGATCACGAAAGGCGGTTTTGCGAAAGGGATCGGCGGCAGCGGCAAGTTTGAGATCGTCTATGGATTTATTCGTGACGTTGATATCGGAGCGGTCACGGTTCGCAACGTGCCGGTCTACATTCGTAAGTTTCACAGCGACGGCAAGATCGACGGCTATATTGGACTCTCTCTAATTTCGAAATTTCTGACGACGGTCGATTACGGAAATCAGACGTTTGGCCTGCGCAAGAAAGATTCGATCAGGAGCGAGGATCCAAGCGGCGTTAGCGTTCCTTTGAGGTTGACCTCAAGCGGATTCCTCAGTGGCGAGGTACAGCTCGAAGGGTTCGATTCGCCTTTGAATTTCATCGTGGATACCGGCGCAAGCGTGTCGGTCATTTCTGCCGACCTTGCGGCGAATACCGCCATGGCTCCGCACGCCCAGGAAGAGCGGATGCGTGTGATCGGCGCAGCCGGAGTTACTGAAGACGTGCCTTCGTTCCTACTGCCCAAGGTCACGATGGGGAAGCATTCGCGAAACAGCATCACGGCGATCGCGCTCGACCTGGACCTGATAAACGAGGCCTCGGGATTTGAGCAAGCAGGGATCCTGGGCGGTAACTTCCTGAAAAACTATCGGATGACGTTCGATTTCCAGAACTCTCGCGTCACCTTCGTTTCGGTAAAAGACCAGGACTAAGTAGAAAAGGTTACAATAGGGCTGAGCATGAAACTCAGCCTTTACCTTGAAACCACAGTGATCGGAGCGTATCTCGACAACGGAGATCCGTTCCGGCGTGATCTGACAATGCGCTGGTTCGAGCGTGAACTCGGCGAGTATCGTGTGTGCACGTCGCTCCTCGTCCGCCGTGAACTCGAACGCATTGACGAACCTCACCGATCGGGATATCTGCGTCTGCTAACCGGCCTTGAAAACCTCGAGCTTGCCGACGAGGCCGCGATCCTGGCCGAAGGATACATTTCCCGCGGCATCTTCCATCGAAAATTCATAGCCGATGCGCTTCACGTTGCGCTGGCATCGTTTCACAAGATCGATTATGTGGTCACGTGGAATTTCGGCCATCTCGCTAACGTCCGCAAACAGGCCCGGTTGAGGATGTTCAATACCGCTGCCGGATTCTTCTCTCCGTCGATCATCACGCCGGAATTTCTCGTCCACGAGGTCGGAGTCTGATGTATCCACGATCAAAGTTTCAAGAGGTATTGCTGGAGATCAGGCAGGAGATGGCGCGTGAGGCTGATTTTGACGTAGATCTCTTCGCAGAGATCGTCCGGACAGGGTCGGGTCCGCGCGACGCCCGGATCCATTCGATCGCGGATCAACCTCCAGGCGACCGGACACGACCTGTAACCGCGAAACGCTCCGCCGACTAATCTTGTGTCGATCCCGCAGACCTGATTTAATTCATCCAAGCAGGAATTTTCGTTCACTCTCTTACAAATTGATGTTCAGATATCTCGTCTCATGCCTGATCATCCTGGCGGTGGTTGGCCTTTCCGGCTACTACTTTTTCGTCGAATACTGGGAACACCGGTTCGACGAACTCATTGCGCGTCAGGCACGCGTTTACCGCCTTGACGAGAAACTTGTTCGGAGCGTCATCTATGAGGAGACTTACTTTCGAGCCGGTGCTCTCGGTGACGACGAAGAGGTTGGGCTTATGCAGGTGACGCCATTGGTCGCACGCGATTGGGCGAAAGAGACGGGCTTGAGTGATATGGAGCGGCAAGCGAACGAGAACGTCGTCGAATTCCTAAGCGATCCGGAACGCAACATTCAGATCGGCTGTTGGTATCTGGAAAAACTTCGCGAACGCTATCGCGGACGTCCAGCCGAAACCGCTATGATGCTTGCCTCTTACAACGCGGGTCCAAGCCGCGTTGAAGAATGGACTCGCGACGCGGACGCAGCCGGAATGTCGGAAAATGATTTCGTCGCACGCATCGGCATTGCCTCTACGAAGGCGTATGTAAGCTCGATTCTTAATAGATATCGGGAGGACGCGTCGCTCTCGAATCCCGGACGATGACAATGAAGATCCTTGCGTCAGACTATGTGCTTCCGATCTCATCCGAGCCAATCTCGGACGGAGCGGTGGCGATCGAGGCGGACAAGATCGTTGAGGTTGGACATCGGGAAGCTCTGCTTTCAAAATTCCCGGACGCCTTGGCGGAAGACTTTGGTAAAGCCGCGATCCTGCCCGGATTCGTAAACTGCCACTCGCATCTCGAACTCACCGCACTTCGCGGAGCCCTCGATGACGTCGAACATGATTTTAAGGCGTGGCTTCTGAAGGCGACGGCTTTGCGTGGTGCACTGTCGGAGGAGGAGATCATTCAGTCGGCGATCGACGGTGCTCGCGAAGGTGCGGCGGCGGGAGTGACTTGTTTTGGAGATATCGGTAGGTTTGGATATGCGGGCGTAGCCGCTCTCAAAGAGGTCGGCCTTCGCGGTATCGTTTTTCAGGAGACAGAATTCTCCCCGGACAATTCCACTGCTGACGACGATTTCAGAAAGCTTGGTGAGAAGTTCGAGAAGCTGAAAGAAGAAGAGACTGACCTGGTGAAGGTTGGTCTGTCGCCGCACTCGCCTTACACGGTCGGCTCACGACTTTTTGAGCTGATCGCACAGTACTCGATCATCAACGGTGTTCCTCTTTCTATTCACGCCGCTGAGTCGGCTGATGAAGACGACCTGCTTCAACGCGGGGAGGGTTTGTTTGCCGAGTTCGCATCGCGTGCGGGCCTCGAATGGAACAGCCCGCATTGTACGCCGATCGAATATCTCGAACGCCTCGGCGTACTTTCAACCCGACCGCTGCTTGCGCACTGCGTCACCGTATCCGACAGCGATGTAAAGAAGATCAAATCGAACGGAGCCAAGATCGCACACTGCCCGAAGTCCAACGCCAAGTTTGGACACGGCCACGCGCCATTCGAAAAGTTTTTGGATGCGGGAATTTCCGTCGGACTGGGAAGCGATTCGGTAGCGAGCAACAACATCTGCGACCTGCTCGAAGAATCTCGATTTGCGGCTCTTGTATCTCGTAATCGACCTAGCCGTAAAGGATTCATCACCGCACGCCAAGCTCTCGAAACCGCAACTCTCGGCGGCGCAAAAGCCCTCAGCCTCGACCATCTCATCGGCTCGCTCGAACGAGGAAAGCAAGCGGATATCGCGATCGTCTCCCTCGGTCACCAAGCCCAACAACCGATCCACGATATTGAAGTTGCCTTAGTGTTTGCGAGCAACGCACGCGATATTAGCTTGACGATGGTTGCGGGTAACGTGCTTTAAGTGACTGCTCCGGCCCGAGTCGCTTTGAAACGGATTGGAGACAATCCCGCGGCCTAATGACCGCCCTGTGGCATCGAAGACATTGTCTGCCTGAATCGCCTACCCGGTCCAAACCACAGTACAAACTCAGACTCGCGCGCGCCGAGTCCCTTGTCCCACATAAATTCCGCTCCGTGCTGGATCAGTTTGGCGCCGAGCCCTTGATTTAGCATCGGCGCGACCTTCGCAAAAAGTTCCTTCTGCTCGTTTTGCGAAGTTGTGAGAAAATCGCCGTTCAGATTTGAGCGGTTAATAGCCATCAAGTCGAAGTCGGCGTATATAGCCGAACCGTTGAATTTCACGAGTCCTTTTTCGGGGCCGTTTTCCGCTCGAAAGAAGCCGGGCGGAAGGTTGTTGCCTTTTAGGAACTTCTGCTGCCAGGTTCTTATGGCAGCCTGCAGAGAAGTCGCCGTAAACGCTTCCGGACAAATGGTCGGATCGACCACCAACCCGCCGAATCGGTGCGAAGCATTGTCGGCGCTCTTTGCTTTACATTCTTCCATCTTGGGAACGTAGCGTGGTTGCCCGATCCACTTGGCCGAAAGTTCATTCGGTTCGCGCAGCCCAATCCAGCAGGTGAACTGCTGTGCGGCGGCAAAGAAGACGTTCTTGTGGTTTTCTTTCATGGTGTTCCCCTGGTGGCAAAATCAATAAGGCGGCCGAAAGTCCTAACCTCCGGACATCATCTAACGCGTGTTTTTGCTGAGGAACATCTCGATCAGGGTGCCGAACTGATCTCATACTCCGGCTTTGCCGCGCCCAGCAGCCATTTATCGAACCATCCGACGATGTGCTGGAGGCGTTCGATGCGGTGCCATGGCTGGCCTGAACGCGAGAGGTCGTGGCTTTCGTTGGGGAAGCGGACCATTACCGTCGGTATCTTTCTATATTTCAACGCTCGGAACAGTTCTTCGCCGCCGGCGTAAGCAGGCGTACGGTTATCGGCCTCGCCGAGGATGAACATCATCGGCGTCTTGATCTTCGCGACGTGTGTGATGGCAGAACGCTCGCGAAAGCCTTCGACATCCTCGAAAGGAGCACCCTTGAACCACGACGGCTGAAACTGCGTAAAGTCGGCAGTGTACCACCAACTCGCCCAGTTCGATATGTCTCGCTGCGAGACGGCGGCCTTGAACCGATCAGTCTGCGTGACTGCGTAGTTTGTCAGCACACCGCCGCCAGATCCGCCGGTGATGCCGAGTTTAGTTTCATCGACATATCCGCGTTTGATCACTTCGTCGACTGCCAGCATCAGGTCTTTGTGGTCATCGCCGGGATACTTGTATTGGATGACATTCCCGAATTCCTGTCCGTAGCTCGTCGAACCGCGCGGGTTCGGGTAGACGACAATGTAACCTTTCGCGGCCATCCATTGAAATTCGTGATCGAAGATATATCCGTAAGCAGCGTGCGGTCCGCCGTGGATGTTCAGGATGAGCGGATACTTCTTATTCGGATCGAAATTGGGCGGTTTTTGCACCCACGTCTGGACGCGTTTGCCGTCGAAGCTCGTGTACCAAACATCATCCGGCTCGGTGAGATTCAGTTTCGCTGAAAGGGCTTCATTGAATCGCGTCAACTGTTTCGCGTTCGCACCTGACGGATCGGCCGCGAACAGGTCGCCAACACGCGTCGGAGTCGACAAAAGGTAAACGAGCTTGTTTCGGTCATTAGTCAACCGATAGCTCATCACGGCCTGGTCGCCTTTTGTAAGCTCCGAAAGCCTGCCGGTCGAGGCATCAACTGTCGCAAGATTCAGCCGCCCTTCTTTCGCAAATCCAACGACGATATTTCGGCCGTCGCTGCTCCAGATCGGCTGATTTCCTCCACCGGCCCGCGGCGGAGCCTGATCGCCCGTCAGACCGCCTCCGATGTCGTAGTCGAACGCGGTCGTCAGATTCTTTGGCTGAGCATTCGGCGCGGTGTCTAGGATCCAAAGATCGGGCTGGGTATACGACTTTACTGGCTTTGAACTCGCCGAGGCGACAAACGCAAAACGCCTTCCATCCGGACTCAGGGTCAATGCCCCAACACCCATATCGAGTCGCGTCAAAGGCGCGGGCTCACCGCCCGCCGGAGAGATTGAATATACCTGAGTTTTGGGCGTGTCGTAATAGGGTTCCGGATCGCGGTTCGTCGTGAAATAGATCTTCGAGCCATCATTTGACCACGTGAAATTTCCCTCGGAAAACTGGCCGGATGTCAGTTGCTTAGGCGTTGTTTTCTCACCGGGGTTCGATGGCGTTGCTATTGTCCAAAGGTGAGTCGGGCGTGTAGGGTCGAGATAGCCGGAGCCGTCGGACCTGTACACCGCGCGAGTTATTACACGGACATCCGATTCGCGTTCGCCCGGTGACGCCGGCTTGGCTTGGCGAGCAACATCGTCCGGATTTTCAGAGCTTCCAAAGGCGATCGACTTTCCATCTGGCGACCACACCGGACCGCCGGCGCCTCGCGGCATATTTGTTACCTGAAAAGCCTCGCCGCCGGACATCGTAAGCAGGTAGATCTGTGGAGAGCTTGAAGGGCCGGGAACTTCGTTGGCTCGGACGAACGCAAGGAACCGTCCGTCGGGCGACCAACGCGGTGTTGTGTCTCGAGTGCCGCTGGTAATACGCGATGGCTCGCCGCTGCCGTCAACGCGGACTGTCCAGATCGACGTGTCGTAGTTCGTCTTTGCCGAATTTACCGAAACGCGGACGAAGGC
>JBEBGW010000270.1:0-6063 GCA_040081025.1 Pyrinomonadaceae bacterium
GCGCAACGGTGAAGCTCCCGGCGGCCAATGGTCTGGCGTTTTCGATTTTGGCATAGGAAGCTCGGCTACTTTTCCGACGAGTGCCGGTAATACGAGCTTTGCATACTCGAATGCGCTTCTGGGAAATTTTCTCACTTATACAGAAACCAGTGCTCGTCCCTTTACAAACCTTGAACTAAAACTGTTTCAGTGGTACGCCCAGGACCAATGGAAGGTAAACAGGAGGCTCACCGTAAATTATGGCGTGCGGTTTGGCTGGCACAGCCCGTTCTTTCAGATCGATCGGCAGGGATCTAACTTCGATCCGACGCTTTGGAATCCAGCAAGTGCTCCGCTTTTGTATGTACCTTACTGCGTCGGCCAGCCGGGCGGTGTGCCCCCACTGGGAACTGCTTGTTCCACCGGGAATCAACGGGCCGTGGATCCGCGCGTCATAGCCGGTGGAGGGATTCCGACCGGTGGCCAGCTTCTTTCTTCAAGATATGTAAGATCGTTTGTACCGGGGGTCGGCAATCGCAACAACGGCCTCGCCATTGGAACCGACCCGAATACTCCGCAGGGATATAGAACTACGAGGGCAGTTGATATGGAACCGCGCGTCGGATTCGCGTGGGATATTTTCGGCAAAGGTAAGACTGTACTCCGAGCAATGGGTGGGATGTATCATTCTCCCCGAGTTGGCGGCGGGACAACCGGAGGCAATCTTGTGAATAATCCTCCGGCCAACCGCAGCTTCCAGCTCGGCCCTGGTAACATCGACGGTTTAGCCAGCCTCGTCGGTAGCGAGTTGAATTTTCCAACGGCATTAAATGCAGTGGAAGTTATGTCCCATACGCCTGTTTCATACAACTTTTCGGTTGGGGTTCAGCAGGATATAGGGTTCGACACGGTGGTAGAGGTCAGCTATGTAGGAACCTTCGGCCGTCATTTAGGTGAAAGGCGAAATATAAACGGCGTCCCCGATGGAGAAAGATTCGTGAACTGTCCCACCTTGCCTTCGGGTATTCAGTGCCATCCTGAAAACCGGGATCCCTTTACTGCGACCGCAAATCTGAATAATGATTTCCTTCGGCCATATCAAGGTTTTGCGGACATAAATCAGGTTACGTGGGGAGGAACGTCGAATTACAACAGCTTGCAGGTCCAGGTAAATCGCCGTTACACTTCCAGCTTCCAGTATGGGGTTGCTTATACGTACTCGCAGGCTAAGGATTATGCAAACGACGATTCATCTGATGTTAATAATTCTAGGCCGTACAAAGCGTTCAACTATTCAGTGTCTGACTTCGACCAGCCGCACATTCTGACGGTCAACTATATTTGGGATGTACCGGGACTCAGTAAGGTTTGGAACAATGGTTTTGTCAAAGCCATTTTCGATAACTGGCAGATCTCAGGATCTACGTCATTTGCAAACGGTAAACCCAAAACCTTGGATTACAACTATACGGGTACCGCCATCAATATTTCTCCCGGGGGGGCTTGTCCATCGGGAACGATCCAGGGTGCTGCAATAACAGGCACCGGAGCGACTGCGGGTTTGATCCCTTGCACTCCGATCACTGACTATACGGGCGGCCAAGTTAATGCGCGAGCATTTTTGACCTGTGATCCTTCGCAAAGTGTAAGCGGCGCCGACTCAGCAGGTACGCCTTTTGTATTCAACCCCAATTGTTTTGCTAAACCAACGGGACTGGGTCAGATTGGCGATGTAGGCAGAAATGCGATCCGACTGCCGTCGGTCTTTAACAATGACCTGGCATTTTTCAAGAACATTCGCTGGGGCGAAAAGAGAAATGTCCGGCTGCGATGGGAGATATACAATATTTTTAATCGCGCCAATTTCAGGGACATGGACGTCGCCATAACCTATGGCCTTGTATTGAATCAAAGCAGCCCGGGAACCACCTGTAACAGGCCACTGGTCCCAACCGCGAATACTTGCACGACAAGTTTTGCGCAAACCCGAAGCACTTTTGGTGCGCCTACTTCGGCTCGCGCACCGCGTATCATGCAGGCTTCGATACAGATCGACTTTTGATCGCTATTGCGGCGAGTGCCTTTTGCGTAATTTAATTGCGCGGAAGGCACCCGCGGTCCTGACCGTTCTGACAACGAAATAACAATGAGCAAATTATCAAGAAGGGATTGCCTGAAAATATTGGGAGCAGGTGCGGCGGTTGCGGCTTCGGGGTTTTCGCCTACGCTGGCTCAGAATCCGCAGAATCTTGCTGCGGACGAAAGCCCGGCGGTGAAGGCGGATCGCGAGCGCCGGATGAAATGGTGGAACGAGGCGAAGTTCGGGATGTTCATCCACTGGGGTCTTTACAGCATTTTAGGCCGCCACGAATGGGTTCAGGAGATGGAGGGGATTCCTGCCCAGGAATACGAAAAGCTGGCGGCGCAGTTTAAGCCGAAGCAGGGATTTGCCCGCGAATGGGCTAGGCTCGCCAAGCGAGCCGGCCAGAAATATATGGTGATGACGACCAAGCATCACGAAGGGTTTTGCCATTTCGACACAAAGACCACGAACTTTTGTGCCCCCAAACAGGCCGCCGGGCGAGATCTCGTTAAAGAGTATGTCGAAGCTGCCCGGGCGGAAGGATTGCGTGTCGGGTTTTATTATTCGCTGATGGACTGGCACCATCCTGACGGCGCTCGATGCGCGGATGACGAAGCAGCCCGGCGGCGTTTTGTCGATTATATTCACACACATATCCGCGAACTGCTGACCAACTACGGCAAGATCGACATTCTCTGGTACGACGTTTCGTGGCCGCTCGATGCAAAAGGTTGGGAATCGGACAAGATGAACAAAATGGTGTTCGAGCTGCAGCCGGACATTATCGTCAATAACCGCAACAAGCTTCCGGGCGATTTCGCAACGCCCGAACAGCGGATCGAAGCTGCCGAAGCTGGTCGTGCGTGGGAAGCGTGCATGACGCTCAATGATAGCTGGGGATTTCATCGCGCTGACGATGCGTGGAAGACGCCGAAGCAAGTTGTGCGAAATCTCATTACCTGCTCCCGCGACGGTGGAAATTACTTGCTCAACATCGGCCCGACAGCGGATGGCTCGATTCCGCCCGAGACTACGGAGATCTTTACGAAAGTCGGCGAGTGGATGAGCAAGAACAACGAGGCGATCCACGATGCGGACAAGTGCCAGATGTTGCGTTCGCGAAACGGCAGCTTTACCCGCAAGGGGAGCACGCTCTATTTTCACATCCATCACTATCCTGGCAGCTCCGTGGCATTCGCCGGCCTTATGACCAAAGCCAGGTCGGCAAAGCTGCTATCCAACGGGCAGAAGGTAGATTTTACGCAGGATGGTTATAGCATTAAGTTTACCGGGCTACCGGAAAAGGCTCCCGATTCTCCGATCACGACGATCGCCATAGAGTGTGAAGGAGTGCCGACGCAGGACAATATTTTTGTCCGCAAACGCGAAAGGGGGCAAGTCTGAGACGGAACTCCAGCAACGTGATCTTTTTGAACGAGAATGAACTACAGGGCAGAGAAAATCTCGCGGCGCCACATTTTGCGTCTAACTCTCATTTCGCCTCTTGCGGCGGCCGTGTTACCGATCGCGGGTCACGCTCGGGCGGGAAATGCCAGCCGCCTCGACAAACGGGTTTTTCTCAACTCACCTTCGAAAATAGTTCCGGCTGACCCGACCCAGGAAATAGACAAACTAAAACTCGACCGGCAATGGAAAGGGGATCTTTGCCATTCGAGCATCGTGAACAACGGGACAAAATCGGTCCGAATAAGAGAGATCGTTCTTTTCGAAATAGTCCACGCGCTGCCTGGTGAAACGCATCTCTACGGCGAAGGCTTTCAGATGCTCAGCCAGACCGGCGGTACGCTTGCGGCACCGGTCGACTACGGTTCTCACACGGACGCGAAGCATTACAAAATGCCGATCCCGACGGACACGAGAGCGTTTTACGGGATGATGACCCTTGCGGGCGCGGACGGAACGAACGATCTGCTCGCATTTACGTCGTGCCGGCGGTTTAATGGACAGTTCTTGTCTCGAGAGGGATCGCTTCAAGTGGTCGTCGATGCGGAAGGCCTTGAGTTAAAGCCCGGCGAAACCTGGGAACTGGAAGAATTCACCTATAGAAAAGGGACCGATCGCGGAGGGCTTTTGGACGATCTTGCGACGCGGCTTAATCAAAATCATCCGCGGCTGCAGTTCGCCTCGCCGCCCGCCGGATGGTGTTCATGGTATTGCTTCGGACCGCGGGTGACCGCACAGCAGGTACTCGACAATCTCGATTTTATTGCAAAAAACTCTCCCGACCTCAAATACATTCAGATCGACGACGGTTATCAGCCCGCGATGGGCGATTGGCTGGAAACAGGCGCGGCGTTTGGCGGCGATGTTCAGGGCGTACTGAAAAAAATACGCGAGCGCGGCTTTGAACCGGCGATCTGGGTCGGACCGTTCGTCGCGGAAGAAAGATCAAATGTGTTTCGCCAACATCCGGACTGGTTCGTAAAGGGCGCGGACGGCAAGCCGCTGCGTTCCGATACCGTTACGTTCGGCGGCTGGCGGCGCGGCCCCTGGTACGCGCTCGACGGCACGCATCCAGAGACGCAAAAACATCTTGAAGCCGTCTTCGGCACGATGCGAAACGAGTGGGGAGTTACGTATTTTAAGCTCGATGCAAATTTTTGGGGTGCGATCCATGGCGGCAAATTTTACGATCCTAACGCCACGCGCATCGAGGCCTATCGCCGTGGAATGAAATCGGTCATTGCCGGAGCGGGTGACGGATTTATTCTCGGCTGCAATCACCCGATCTGGGCATCCGCGGGGTTGGTTCACGGCTCGCGCAGCTCCAACGACATCAAGCGGACGTGGGACCGTGTTAAAAGCACGGCCCGCCAGAACCTGAGTCGCTGCTGGCAAAACGGCCAGCTTTGGTGGAACGATCCGGACGCGGTCGTGCTCACCGGCGACCTGAAGCCCGAGGAGTACAAGTTTCACGCGACGGCCATTTACGCGTCGGGCGGGATGATCCTTTCGGGTGACGATCTGACGAAGATCTCACTAGAGCGCCTCGAAATCCTCAAAAAACTTGTGCCGCCGCAGCCCGTCGCTGCGAGTTTCAAGGACGACTCGCTGCGCGTCGGCATTATCGAAAACAATAGATCGAGATTCGTGTGCGTGTTTAACTGGGAAGAAACGCCGCAGACAATTTCGTTCGGTCTACCAAAGGCTTGTTCCATAACCGATTTTTGGAGCGACGAAAAGCTAGGGCGTCATCAGGGCTCATATACGGTAAAAGATCTGCCTCCACGCTCGGCCAAACTGTTGGTGTGTGAATAGAGGTAAACCATCGTAATGATATTAAAAAACTCAATACTCGTTCTGCTCCTCGGCATTCTTCTTTTAACAGATTCTGCCTCTGCGCAAATGACACAAGACGAGGCTGCTTCGACTCGCTCGGAAAATGCGATCAAAGAGCGCCGGCTGAAATGGTTTCGCGAAGCGCGCTTTGGGATGTTTATCCATTGGGGGCTTTACGCCGTTCCGGCTGGTGAATGGAAAGGCAAACTGATCCCCGGCATCGGCGAATGGATAATGAGCCGTGCGAAAATTCCCGTCGCGGAATATGAGCAGCTCGCGCCGCAGTTTAATCCGGTAAAATTCAACGCCGAGGAGATCGTCAGCCTGGCAAAGAGCGCCGGGATGAAATACATCGTTATCACGTCAAAGCACCACGACGGCTTTGCGATGTATCACTCCAAGGTGAGCAAATACAATATTTACGATGCCACGCCATTCAAACGCGATCCGCTGAAGGAATTGGCCGATGCTGCGCAAAAAGCTGGCATAAAACTGTGCTTTTATTATTCGCAAACGCAGGACTGGCACGAGCCGGACGCAGTCGGCAACGACTGGGATTTTAGGGACGAGAGCAAAAAGAATTTCGCAAAATACCTGGAAGAAAAGGTAAAGCCGCAGGTTCGCGAGATTCTGACGGGCTACGGGCCGATCGGGTTGATCTGGTTCGACACGCCGCGAAACATGACAAAAGCGCAAAGCCA
>JBEBGW010000271.1:0-6060 GCA_040081025.1 Pyrinomonadaceae bacterium
GATAGTTTTCGTATAGCTTCTCCAGCCCTTCGTACTGCGGTGTCAGTCCACACTTCGACGCCACGTTCACAAGCAAAAGCGTCTTGCCCTCAAACTCACCAAGCGTCGTTTCCGAGCCATCGATCCTGTTTACCGGTATTGAAAATATTTGTTCGCTCATTTTTTCTCGCCTTTCTTTTTCTGTGCTTTTTGTGTTTTTTGTGGTTCGGTTCTTAAAAGCGATCGTCTATCCGATCTTCACCACGATCTTCCCAAAATGCGACCCGCTCTCCATATGCCTCAATGCGTCGCCGATCTCATCAAACTCAAAAACCCGATCGATCACCGGCTCAAGTTTATTCACCGAGATCGCCTTGTTCATATCCTCGAACATCGCACGCGAGCCGGTGTAAATGCCCTGCAGCCGGATCGATTTCATGAACACGGTAGTCGGCGAAAATCCTGCCGCACCCGTCAGTGCACCGATCAACGCAACATGCCCGCCGATCCGAACCGCGTTGATCGACTTTGCAAGCGTTCCCGCACCGCCGACCTCAACTACGTGATCCACGCCCGGTTTGTCGACGATCTCGATCACTGCCTTGTCCCAATCTTCTCGCTCGCGATAGTTGATCGTCTCTGCGATCCCGACATCGTGCAGCTTTTCGATCTTTTCCGCGCTTCCCGACGTCGAGATCACGCGAGCACCGAATAACTGCGCGAACTGCCCCGCAAAGATCGAAACGCCGCCTGTTCCGAGCGTAAGCACCGAATCGCCCGGCTTAACACGCCCCGACACCGCGATCGCATTCCAAGCCGTTATAGCGGCACACGGAAGCGTCGCCGCCTCTTCGAACGAGAGATGTTCCGGGATCGCAACAACAGATTCCTGACCGAACGTTCCAAACTCGCGGAGCACGCCGTCCCACTCGGGACTCGTTCCAAGCGAGGTCCGGCGTTTCTCTTCGCTCGGTTCGCCGTCGAACCATCGCTGAGCAAAGATCGGCATTACCCGGTCGCCGACCTTCCACTTCGTTACACCATCACCGACCGCGACGATCTCGCCGGCACCGTCCGATATTGGAACCGTCGGCAGTTTCATCTTCGGGTTGTATGTCCCCGAGACGATCATTATGTCTCGATAGTTCAGCGACGCGGCGTGAAACTTAACCAGTACCTCACCCGCCGCCGGTTCGGGCGTCGGCCGCTCAACCAGTGCGAGCTTGTCGACCCCAAATTCCTGGATCTCGTAGGCTTTCATAAAATAATGCCCGCGAAACACGCTATGGATGCGATAGCTTGAAGACAGGAAACTACCCTCGCATCACTCCGCGCGTTTCGCGGGAAACTTAAACCTATTTCTTTCGCGAAGCCTTCAGCGTCAGTTTGATCACGACATCGTCGCGGATCAGATCGTCAGCCTTACCGGCATAAACGATCCCGAAATCCTTTCGGTTGACCGCAAACTCGGCGTTTACATCAACAGTATCCGCACCAGCCTTGATCGTAGCCGGGAATGAGATCGACTTCGTCACGCCGTGCAGATTGAAGTCGCCGGTGACCGTGTATGCATCAGCGCCCTTTGCCGCATCCGCTTCGATCTTGGTCGACTTGAAAGTCGCCTTTGGAAACTTCTCAACGTCAAAGAAGTCTGCCGACTTCAGATGCGTAGCGAGCTTTTCGTCGTCCACGTAAACCGATGCCGCATCGATGTCAACCGAAACGCCGCTCTCGACCGGCTTGCTGTTGACCAAGTCGATGGTTCCAGAAAAAGTCTTGAATCCGCCCTCATGCTTGCCGGTCACTTTCGAACCGGTAAACTCCACCTTCGAATTCTCACCGTTGATCGCAAGTGACTCGCCCTTTGCCGCAGCGGGAGCGGCCGGAGCCGTGTTTGCTCCCGCATTCGACGTGTTTGCCGAATTCGCGGACGGCTCGTTGACGGTCGCCTTTGTTTTGTTCGCCGCCGGGTCTTCGCACGCCGCAGCGAACAGTGATAGTGCCAGTACGCTAGTCAATACAAGTTTCATTTCTTCAATCTCCTCAAAGTTTTCTTAGTACGATCTCAATAATTAGCTCGCCGATACCGCAGCCAATTGGCCGTCTTTCCCGGTCAGCAAACTCATGAACTCGGCCTGGATCGAGCGGCCTTTGTCCTCGTTATACCAGCGTTGGAGCCTTTCCATTATCCCTGATTTCTCGGAGCCTTCTTCACGCAACTCCAGGAATAGGTCCTGAGCCGCCTTCGGCCTCGCTCCCCAAGTCCAGAGGATCTCGTGAGAGTCTGCGTCCGACGCGATCACCTTCGGAATAGACCGTGCTCCAAACGTCAAAAAGCGATCGATCAACTCGGGATTCTCGTCCCGCAAGATATAACGTGTCTCTATGATATCGCTTTCGGCCGCGATCTTCTCAATTATCGGAATGTTTTGCGCCGCGTCTCCGCACCAGCCCTCGGTTATTACCAGCCAGACCTGCGGCCGTTGATTCGATCCGACAGCCACCTTGACCTCCTCGCCCAGTTCGATCGTCTTCGACAATCGATTCATCCGCTGCAGGTTAAGTCGCGTGAAGTTCGCCAGCGATTCAGACTGTTTCGGCCCCGTCGTCTTCCCTTCTTCGACGAGTCGCTCGACCAAACCTCGATACTCGCCAAACGACATTGACGCCTCAAGATACTTTTTCATTCGACTCCTCCTTGTACTTTGCCAGATCCTTTTCGAGCGATTCGATGTGTTCGTAAAGCGGCTGGATCATCACCTTCACCTCATCCATCGTGTATCGCGGCGTGATGTGCTGCGGTAATTAAAGTGAAAGGGCTTGAATGGAACTGCCCGCAGCACGCTCGATCTTTGCCTCGTACGATGGATCGGACAATTGCGCGATAAGATTCGGACGTTCCGAGGCTTCGTGAAACTCGATCTCACCGAGGATCTTCAACCTACGGCGATTAGCGTAGTCCATCAGGAACAGAGCTACCTTATTATTTGCCGACGCGTTGCCGACGCTGATGTACTGAAGGTTTCCCCGAAAATCAGCGTATCCAAGTGTGCGGTCGTCCAGCACCTTAAGAAATCCGGGCCGCCCGCCGCGAAACTGAATATACGGCTGTCCCTCATCATTCGCCGTAGCCAAATAGAACCCATCGCGGCTCTCGATAAAATCCGCCTCGGCATCACCGATCGTGTCGTTGCTGTCCGGGCGGCTCTCGATCTTCGCGTAATGACGGCGCGTTCCGTACTTCTCCTGAACCGACTTCACGGCGTCTGTAAACACGATCTCGTGAAACTTGTTCGCCATCCCAACCTCACTACTGCACGAACCGATTGAGCAGCATGCTCGCCTTCAAAAAAGCCGGATAGAATCTCAGCAATCCGCTGGCCGCATTCAACATGAATCGCGGCGTTTCAAACTCGATCGATATACACTCCGAAAATCGTAAGCTCATTACTTCCCTCGTTCGTTAAAAAGGTGGGAGACCTTCCCTTGCTCGAAACTACCCTTGTTCGTTACTTCCCTTGTTCGTACCTTCCCTTTGCTCGTCCACGTAAAAACTATGCCGCTTCTCTACCAAGCGCGGTCGACTCGCTCGCCTTCCACAGGAGGTTGTCTACGCTCCACGCTCCGCCGCCGGCAAACGTGAGGTAGAGATAAAGAAAGCTATAGATCGCCGCCAACTCTCCGCCATTCACGAGCGGCAGGAAACCACCTGACGCGTGAGCCATGAAGTAGGCCGCCGCCATCAAACCGCTCATTAAGAAGGCAACCGGACGGGTAAGAAGTCCGACCAAGATGAGCAATCCGCCGAAGAATTCGATCGCACCGGCGATCAGGATCACCGGACCTTCAACGCCCGCAGGCAGCGGGATCGGGAAACCAAACAACTTCTGGCCGCCGTGCGCGATCATCAAGAAGCCCGCGACTATCCGCAGCACACTCAAAACCCGCTGCGACCATGACAATAAAAATTCGTTCATATCCTCTCTAGTTAGTGTTTGTAACTGTATTAGCTACAAATAGATGCAAAATTTTTTTAAGCTACCGCGGCGCCCTGGGCGACCATTTCGAAAACGCTCTGCAACGTATATTTCGAAAGTTTTTCCTGTATTCCCTTATCGATGTCTTTCTGCAGGCAGCACAGTACGGCTTCGATGTTCTTCCCGACCGGACAGTCCTGATTGGGCGCTTTCGCATGCAGTGCGAAGACTTCCCCACAATTTACCGCCTGGTAGATCTCCCATAGATCGATCTCGTTGGGACACCGTGCGAGCCGCGTCCCGCCATTCGCACCTGTCTGTGATACGACAAGCTTCGCATGACCCAAAAGGCCCAGCAGACGACGCACGACGACAGCATTCGTATTGACACTCCCGGCAAGGTAGTCGGACTTGAGATTCTCGTCCTTCGACCTCGCGAGCATCGACAATACGTGTACTGCCATTGAAAATTGACTGTTCGCTGCCATCTGTAACGACTATAGTTACAATTGGCGATCTTGTCAAGCCTAAAGTTCAGAGTTCAAGCTTTAGCTTGTGATCGTTTACCACAAGTGGCCTGGGTAGTTAACGAAACAAGCTAAAGCTTGAACTCTGAACTCTACCATTCCTCCAGAGTTGGTAGGAGCAAGGTCAATGCCAAAAAAAAAAGCCGGACGATATGTCCGACCTTTTCATGTCTATTTTAACAAACTATCTTGACGGTATCTTGATCTCGCGGCCGGCTCCGAGTACTGAGTTAGGAAGCAGGCCGTTGTACTTAGCGACTTCCGTCGGATCGGCTCCGTTGCGAACCGCAAGCTTCGACACTGTATCGCCGGCCTGAGCCTTTACGACCTTCACGTTGCTAGCAACCGCTGTCGGGTTTGGAGACGCAGGACGCGAATAGGTCGTAGCCGCGACTCGATTGCCTGCAGCCATCGGAACAAAGACCTTCCCCGTTGGAGACTTCATTCCAGGATTCGCAGCCATCAAAGCATCCACCGAAACGCCTGTACGATTCGAGATCGTCTGCCACGTCTCGCCCTGAATACTCTTCGCAAGATTAGTATCGTTCACCTTGCTCGCCGGCAGCCGTTTGAATACAGCCACGACATCGTTTGCCTTTCCCGCCGGTACGTTAATGATGTACGGCTCGGGCGGCGTCATGTTGGTGCGAAGGTGCGGGTTCAGGTACCGAATGTACTGTGACGTCGTATCCGCTGCCTGAGCGATGATATTCAAACTGGTCGAAGCCGGAACGCGAATGCGATCGTATCGCAGAGCCGGAGCCGGCCGAACGTGTCCGAAGCCATATGCACCGGGATTGTTCGCCATTAAGATCGTCGCCAGAATATTCGGGACGTAATTGCGTGTCTCCCTCGGAAGGAACGGATACGCTGCCCAGAAGTTAGAAACACCCGCACGTCGGATCGCACGGTCGACGTTGCCCTCGCCGCAGTTGTAACCCGCCATCGCGAGTTCCCAATTACCGTAGCGGTTATAGAGAAACTTCAAGTATCGAGCGGAAGCACGGGTCGCTTCTTCAAGACTGTTTCGCTCATCGACATGGGCGGTCCGACGCAGGCCATATCGTGATCCTGTACCCGGAATGAACTGCCAAAGCCCGGACGCAGCCATGTGTGACATCGCCACCGGCTTCCACGCACTCTCGACCTGTCCAAGCCACGCAACGTTCTCCGGAATTCCCTCTTCGCGGAAGATCCGGCGAGCCATCGTCATAAACATACCCGAGCGGTAAAGCCCAACTTCCATCGTCGTCCGCCCGCGGCCACGATAGTAGTTGATGTACTGCTGGATCATCGGGTGGACCTGGAATGAAAACCCGAGCGACCGGTTCGCGACCGCGTACTGAATGTATTGATATTGCTGCTGAGCCTCAGGATTCCCTTCAACCTGCAGCTCGTCCTGCGTCAGCTCAAGCTTCGACAGTTCATCAAGCGGTGACGCCTCAAAAACTTGATTGTTGAATCCGTTCAGATCCTGAACATTCTGCTGATTTCCGGGTACGATCGATGCGATCGTGGCGGCGTCAGTGTTTGCCTGCCGCTTCGCCGGCTTGAGAAGTACCGCTATTTCATCCGCG
>JBEBGW010000272.1:0-6050 GCA_040081025.1 Pyrinomonadaceae bacterium
GTGCTTCGTGAGATCATCGATCATCGAAGGTTCAATGCCGAAAAAAGTCTGCTCACGATCGCTCTGGGCAAGACGATCGACGGTGGAACTTATGTCGCCGACCTCGCCAAGATGCCCCACTTGCTGATCGCCGGCGCGACCGGTGCGGGTAAGTCGGTTGGGGTAAACTCGCTCGTGATGTCGATCCTCTTTAAAGCGAGGCCGGACGAAGTGAAGTTCATCATGGTCGACCCGAAACGGCTCGAGCTTGGGCTTTATGCGGACATTCCCCACCTTGCCACGCCTATCATCACCGATCCGAAACGAGCCGCGATCTCGCTGAAATGGGCAGTGACCGAGATGGAACGCCGCTACAAAGATCTCGCCGGCTGGGGCGTGCGTAACATCGACGGGTATAACACCGAGGTCAAGAAGCGGAACGAAGCGGAGCAATGGGATGATACCGGCCAGCCGCACCGGACGCTGCCGCTCATCGTCATCATCATCGACGAGCTTGCCGACTTAATGATGGTCTCAGGGAAAGAGGTCGAAGAGTCGATCACGAGGCTTGCTCAAATGGCACGCGCGGTAGGCATTCACCTCGTTCTCGCGACGCAGCGACCTTCTGTCGACGTGATCACAGGATTGATCAAGGCAAATTTTCCGGCGCGCATATCGTATCGAGTATCTTCAAAGGTCGATTCGCGAACGATCATCGACGCGAACGGGGCCGAGGCACTGTTGGGTAAGGGCGACATGCTCTTCCTGCCGCCGGCGAGCTCGCAGGTCGTCCGCATTCACGGCTGCTATGTAGACGAGAAGGAGATAGGACGTGTGGTCGACGAGGTGAAGCGACAGGGCCGGCCCGAATACGACACGACCATCACGAAGAGCGAAGAGGAACTCGACGATTCGGGCGATCTCCCGGGTCGCCGCGATCCGCTGTTCTGGGACGCTCTCAAATGCGTCGTACAGGCAAAACGCGGTTCTACATCGCTTCTCCAACGCCACCTCCGCATTGGCTACGGCCGCGCCGCCGCGATCCTCGACGCGATGGTCAAGGAGGGCTACATTGGCGACATGGATGGCTCCACCCGCGCCCGGCCTGTGCTTCAGAAGGCTTACGAAGATCTCGCAGATGTTCAGGAGATGAACTCCTAGCCGGACCGGCTTACCAGACTATCGGCCTCGCAAGAATCACATGCCTATGCGGCGCTTCCTCTCAATATTTCTCTTGTCTTTAGTTGGCTGTACTTCGCCATTGGTCCATGACTCTACCCAGCAAAGCTCGACACCTACAAAATCGCAGATTACTCCCCCGTTAGTAGAAGAGGCAACAACAGCCGATTGCAGAAACGCCGATAGTCTTGAAGTTAGTACTAGCGATGAAGAAAAGAGAACCGTAAATATTACGATTGAGGGAAAGCTCATCAAGGCGATTAACCTCCCTCGGCAAGTGGAAAGCCGAGTAGCAGGCTTCTCGCTTGAGTAGGCGAAAAAGACGACAGAAGGGTTTGAGATAGCTATCGAATATGGCAGCCGATATTACTTCTTTAAGAGACTGATTTTCGAATGCAGAAAAGAAACCTTTTATCTTACAAAGATAAATGTTGAGAGTTTTGATCAGCACAATCCTTCTAAATGGACGAACAAGACGATTGCGGTCAACCCAGCGGTCCCCTAAGTAGGTTTGATGTAACGGACTACACGAAGTGAGTAGATACGAAATAATCATCTATTGGAGCGACGAAGACGACGCGTTTGTCGCTGAGGTGCCGGAACTCGCAGGTTGTATCGCTGACGGCGGAACATATCAGGAAGCACTTGCAAACGCCGAGATCGTCATCGGCGAGTGGATCGAGATAGCTCGCGACTTGGGCAGAACAATACCTGAGCCCAGAGGACGCCTCGTATTTGCTTGAGCTTCAACCTCTCTCTTGTTATCAAAAATAAACTGTGACATAGTACTCCGCGATTCGGCATAGATCGGGCAATACAGTTGTGTTTTTTGCCGCCTCCCGCGCTTATGCTGAGCCTTAAATCTTGATCTTATTCGGAGGACCCTATGAGACTGAAAATCGGACTTTTTCTCCTCGCGATTCTTTGTGTATCTCTAGCTTGCAACAACGCAGGTGTTCCGCCGGTAAACACCGCAAATGCGAATACGAATACCACCAATTCTGCCGCCAATACCAATGCTGCTTCCAACTCTGCGGCGCCAACGAAAGAAGCGTTAACCGCACGTGAAAAACAGGCTTTCGAGGCCTGGAAAGGCAAGGACGGAAAGTTTTTCGACACTTTCTTGATCCCGAATTTCGTAATGATGGACGGCGGCTATCGCGGCGACAAAGTCTCGACAGCAAAGATGATCTCGGAGAATCCGTGCGAGGTAAAGAGCTACGCAATGTCGGATGAACAGGTCACCAACGTCTCGCCGCAGGTTGCGGTGATCACGATGAAAGTGACCGCCGACACTACCTGCGAAGGCAAGAAGATGCCGAGCCCCGTAACGAGTGTTTCGGTATATGTCCGTGACGGAAGTGAATGGAAAGGGGCGTATCACACCGAGATCCCGATCACTACCCCCGATGCAAAACCCGGTCCTCCTCCTCCGCCCGCTCCTGCCTCGGCCGCACCTAAGTCGGACGCCGCGCTTGCCGCGACGCTTATCGAGCGCGAAAAGTTTATTTGGGACGCATGGAAGACTCACGACAAGGCTAAGATCGAAGAGTTCGTAACATCCGGAGCCTCGGCAGTTGGAATGATGGGCGATCGGATGGCCGCGAAGGCTGACATCGTTAAGTCATGGACCGAGCCTTGCGATGTTAAGGACATCAAGATATCAAACGAACACGCCGTCGAGATCAGCCCCGGAGTTGCGCTGTTCCTTTACAAAGGAACGGCCAACGGCAAGTGCGGCGATTTCACGGTCATGCCTCAATGGGCGACGACTGTTTACGTCAAAGAAGGCGACACATGGAAGGGCGCGTTTTTCGTCGCCGCCCCCGCCTAGATCGCTTTGAACGTCATCGGTAAATCACGTATCCTGAAGGACATATTTTTGAGAGTATGTCCTTCTTTTATTGCGTAAAGTCGATCCGTTTTAGCAGACTTTTCCTCGCCATCCTCTTTCTTTGCATGTTCACCGCATCGTGCGGTCGGACTCCGGTCGTGACAAGGGTGTCGATTTCAAATGGAGTAACATCCGAATACGCGATCAACATTAACACTGCCACGCTCGACGAACTCGAACGCATCCCACATGTCGGTGAAAAGGTGGCCGCACTGATCATCGAACACCGCGAAGAAAACGGCCCATTCAGACGCGTCGAGCACCTGATGCTCATCCAAGGAATTTCCGACAAACGCTTCCGCAAAATTCGGCCGCTGGTGAGGGTCGAATGACTGCGGAACTCTCCCCTTCCAACCCGACAACTAAATTCTCGCTGTACCCGCTCTTTTGGGCGGCGATTGCGTTCGGGTTTGGGATCGTGCTGGCTCAGATCAGCGGTGTCGACTGGCGAGTGTGGCTCGGCTCGGCGGTAGTTCTCGGCATCGTCGCATTCGTGGCTCGCGGAAGTCGATCGGGCAGATATCTCGCACTGCTCACCGTCTTCTTCGCCGGAGCTTTCATCCAGCAATTTCAGATAGCAAATGTCGCCGAAGATCGCATCAAGCGGATCTACGAAGAAGGCCGCATCGCATCGGGGACGCCGGTCGAGATCGAAGGCAGGTTGATCGGACTTCCCGAACCGGCGTACGACGGAGCCGTCATTCGCCTCAAGGCTTTTCGGATCGTCGCGACGAAGAACGCGGTCGCGGCGTCGGGACAGGTTCGAATGTTCGTACCGCTTTCCGAACCAGAACAGAAGGCCGATCTCGCATCACTTGATCTGCGCTCCGGCGCCACCATCCGAACAGCTTGCGAACTCCTTCGTGAAGATCAGTATCTCAATCCGGGCGTAATGCCACGGCGGCAGTTACTGGATCAGCAGGGGATTGACGCAACTTGTACGGTGAAGAGTCCGCTCCTGATCGAGGTCGTCGCACAACCTACATTGAGATCACCGTTCGATCTCGTTTACGAGCAGCGAGCGAAACTGATCGAAGAATTCCGCGAACGTCTCTCTCCCCAAGCCGCAGGCGTGATGATCGCCTCGCTGCTCGGCGACAAGCATTATCTGGACAAAGATACGGCAGAAGTATTTCGTGACGGCGGCACGTTTCATGTACTTGTCATCTCCGGCCTGCACATCACCTTTATAGGCGGACTGATCTATTGGCTTGTCAGCGTTTTCACGCGGAATCGGTTCACGCAGTTCATCGTGGTTTGTGGAGCTTTGTGGCTTTATACGCTGGCTGTTGGAGCCGAAGTGCCCGTGGTTCGAGCGTCGATAATGTTCACTGTTCTGCTTCTAGGCCGAGCGCTGTATCGTCAGGGAACTTTGTTGAATACTCTCGGACTTTGCTGCCTGATTTTGCTCGCATGGCGCCCCGCCGACCTGTTTACTCCATCATTTCAACTCACCGTTGTCAGCGTCGGGGCCATCGTCGGGATGGCATTTCCGCTGATCGAGAAACTCCGATCGATCGGTTCATGGCTGCCGGACGCAAGCTCGCCGTTCCCGCCGAACGTCCCGAATTGGTTGCGAAGATTCTGCGAGACGCTCTATTGGCGGCCGCACGTTTGGGACATAGAAAAGGGAAGGCAAATCTGGCGAGCACGAATATTCAAATCTCCTCTCAGGTCTTTCTCGGACGTAGTTCGCGGCCTGCTCGCATACCTGTTCGAAGGCGTCCTTGTCTCGCTGATCGTCCAACTCTGGATGCTGCCGCTGCTAGTCTATTATTTCCACCGAGTGTCGCCGATCTCCGTTTTGCTGAACATATGGGTAGGCGTCGTGATCGCGGCCGAGAGTTTCGCTGCTTTGCTCGCCGTGCTTTTCGCGGAACTCAGTGTGAATCTCGCGACTCCTTTTTCGATGCTGACGAATGGTCTGAACTGGTTGCTGATCGAGTTTCCTCGATTGTTTTCCGATCTCGGGTGGGCAAGTTTTCGCGTGCCGATCTATCCCGGTTTCGGCAAGACGATATGTATCGTTTACTTTATACCGGTCGTTGTTCTCGGGGCTATTTTGTACCGCTGGGAGCCGTTTGCTCTACGTCGGCCCGGTAGTTCGGCGATGATCTCTGCGTCAGCGAGTGGCTTGGCAGTGGTTATTCTCGCATGCCTGATCGTCTTTCATCCGCTCAGTGCGCCCAAGCCCGATGGTCGGTTGATGGTCGAGTTCCTCGATGTCGGTCAAGGCGATTCCACGTTCATCACCTTCCCGAACGGAGAGACGATGCTCATCGACGGCGGTGGACGCGTGAGCTACTCCACGGATAATGACGAGGACGAACCGTTCGAGCCTGACGCTCCGCGGATCGGCGAGATGGTCGTGTCGGAGTGTCTCTGGGGAAAAGGATATTCGCATGTCGATCACCTCGTCGTAACGCACGCCGATGCAGACCACTCGCAGGGCCTCGCCGACGTCATCCGAAACTTTTCGGTGGGTTCCTTCAGCTTCGGAGCCTGGCCGTCGGGCGCGTCGGAATTGGACGATGTGCTTCATCAAGCAGCAACGGAAGCCGTCCCAATAAAGCAGATCGGCAGCGGGGACGAACTTGAGATCGGCGGCGTAAGGATTGAAGTCCTGTGGCCGATCAAAGGTCAGGAGCTAACGGGATCTGACAATAACGGGTCGGTCGTGATCCGTCTGGTTTACGGCGATCACGCATTTCTCTTGACCGGTGATATTGAAAGAGAATCCGAAGCCGCAATGGTCGCGGGCGGAGCAGCCATAAATACGACGGTCGTAAAGGTTCCGCATCACGGGAGCCGAACTTCGTCGACCCTAGAGTTTATCAATGCGGTTAGTACGAAAATCGCGGTGATACCGGTCGGCAGGCGTTCGCTGTACGGACACCCGCATTCGGACGTCGTGGATAGGTGGAAGGCCGCCGGCGTGACGGTTAAGACCACCGGCGAAAAAGGAACTATCTCCTTCTCGACTGATGGCAGTTCGATG
>JBEBGW010000273.1:0-6021 GCA_040081025.1 Pyrinomonadaceae bacterium
CGTCACGTCTATGGGTTCGATCAGGGATCCGCATTCGGCCGACGCCAGCGATTCGATGCGCAACCTTCCGATATGGCCCAAACGCACCTAGCTATTCATTCAACTCGGAGCCTTCAGACTGTCCTATCTCCTGCTCCGCCAGATACGTATCGAGATGGGTTGCCACACGCCATATGGTTTCCGGACTAATGTTTAGGCAACGCAGAAAAGCTCATTGCTGACTGAGGGATTCGTCGAATCAAGACAAGGAGCTACTATTCACACTGATCCAGAAATGACCGGGGTCTTGAGGCTCTCTCCCAGTCGACAGAGAGGGCAACTAATTCCTCTCGCCCTTTTTCTCCACTGCCTCGAGCGCAAGACGTCGTTCCGCCTGTTTCACCCGCCCTATATGTTTTCTATCCTAGCCCGATCTTCTTAAGTATCGTTTGATACCTTGGTTCCAAATGCAGGGGTTCGAAAACGGGATCGGCCTTAACGAAAGCAGCGAGGAACTGTCGAGTATTGATGGATCTCTCAAGATACTCAAGAGCCTTTTGGTTGTCGCCCAGCAATGCATGTTTCTTCGCATAGAAGTAAAACGCATGCGTTTCGTAGGGAACTTCAGGATATCTGGATTCGAGATAGGTACTGATTCCGGACTCTCGGAGGGCCATCTCCCGGTTTGTCCGTCCCTGGGATATTGTCGGTGAACCGTGGCCGAAAGCCATATTGATTTCGTCCGCTCTCTCGATCTCGTAAACCGCTTTTTCAAACTCACCCGTCTTCAGATAAATGTAATGCAGATATTCGTGTCCAAACGCAAAGTCTGGATAGATATCCAAGGCTTTCAGGCAATATTCCTTAGCAGCCGAATATTCACCCGAAAAATAATGGAGCTGCCCGAGATCGGCGAGAAAATTGTAGGACACGGGATTCAGTTCGATGGCTCGGTGCATCTCGGACTTTGCTGCCGCAGTTTCGCCTTTGATCGCGAGCAGCGTTGCATACCAATGGTGAGCAGTCGCGTAATTCGGATTTAGGTCTAAGGAGCGCTTGAACGACGCTTCGGCGTCATTCCACCGCCACTCCATAAACATCAGATAGAATCCTCGGGAAGCATGTGCTTCAGCGAGGTTCGGATCGAGATCGAGCGCTTTTGAAATCAAAACAGCGGCTTCGTGTTGAGAGGGTTGGTGGGTCAAGAGCGTATCGGCAAGTCCGACGTATGCGAGCGAAAAGTTAGGGTCTGCCGCGATCGCGTTACGAAATAGCCGCTGGGCCTCGGTCATTGCGGGAACGCTGCGCTTGTTCCACTCGCCCCGGCCCTTCAGATAAGAGTCGTAAGCCCCGGCATTCCGTGTGTACTCTTTCGAGATGGCGTCCCGCTCACTACCGCTCAAGTTATCCGCGATCGCGGGGACGATCTGCAACGCGAAGTCTTTTTGAAGCTGCATTTCATCCTTCTTCAGCTTTTCAAACTCGCCTGTCCAGACGATCGACCCATCACTAACGCGAATAAGCCTTGCCATAACGCGCACTCGTTCGTCGTAATAGTAGATGGAGCCCTCAAGTACCGCGTCCACGTGCAGCTGTTGACCGGCTTTTATAGCATCCTGACCCGTAAGGCTCGACGCAGCGCTGGCCGGCCGAATTTTAAGTTGTTTTATGTTGCTGAGACGCGTCGTCAAGATGTCGGCAAGCCCAACTCCGGCGTGCAGGGAGTTTTCGGAGAAGCCTTCCACACCAAAGGGAAGCACGGCCAATGACCGGATCTCGTTCCGGCTTTCTTGAATAAAATAATGGTAGCCAAAGAACGCGGATACGCTGACCAACATCGCGACCAGCGCGGCACCAACGAATTTGCTCTTGCGATGTGTTTGAAGGTCTTCGCCCGGATCCTGAAATTCGATCCGCGTGCGTGTCTGGATATGCCTTTCGACGAATATCTCGTCGGGCTCGACGACTTTCACTTCGCCAGTAAACCTGTACCCACGACGCGGAACATTCTCGATGAGCCCGTTCTCTGCTCCGAAAGACCTTAGGGTTTTCCGCAACAAATAGATGTGACGCGAAAGGTTGCTATCGCCAACGAAGGAGCCTCCCCATATCTCATCAAACAGATCGTTCTTGGTTACCAACTCGCCCCGGCTTCGAACCAGCATGCACAAAACTTCAATCTCTTTCAGAGGCATGTCGATCGTCTTGTTCCGATGTAGCAGGATCTTGCGTCCAGCATCGAGGCGAAACTCGCCGAATTGCCACTGATCTGAAGTAACTTCGCTCATAGTTCAGAAATAACTCAAATTGGAAACTTATTGGAGAGAAAATTCAAGACTTTTGCGCGGCTATCTGGTGGAATCTTCGCAACGAGCAACAGTCCCTCTCCTTCAGTTTTTGGTCAAGCAGACTTTATACGAAAATGCCCGCAAACGCTATAGAAATTTTGATCGAGACGAATGTGCGCGAAACATTCTCGGTCTGCATAGGTCGCAATCACCTGGTCCGGATCCATTGCGAATCCTGCGGCGTCGAAAGCACGATGATCGATCTGAACGCGGCCGTATCGGCGACTGAAATCCATGCGTCCGAGCTCATTGAACGAATTGCGGCAGGGTTGATCCACTCGCCGCGAACAGAAACCGGTCACTTGCTGATCTGTTTGGCGTCTTTAAAACGGCAGCCCGATCTAGGAAACCGACACTTTGAACGGACGGCAAGTTTGAAATGAGAATCCTGCAGGCGAGATCTGTAAAGCATAAGCGCCGAACGCCGGTTCGCGATCAATGGCACTTTCGGCCTTCCTAGGAGTTAGCATGAAACGATACAACGCAGTTTTCTATATTTTCCTCCTGGTTCTCGTGTTTCCGTCCTTTGTCGAACGGGCATCGAGTCAGTCATGCACTCCCGCGCCGGCCGGTCTGATTTCGTGGTGGAGGGCGGACGGCAACGCGTCAGACTCGCGCTCGGGGAACCACGGGACGCTGGTGGGCGGAGCAACTTTCGCGTCCGGGATTGTCGGAGCAGCGTTTAGTTTCGACGGAGACGACGACCGCGTTGAAGTCCCGACAAACACGACGCTTGACCCGCCTACGGGACACGTTACCGCCGAAGCGTGGATCTATCCAACGCTGCCTTTTCCGGGTGGAGGTTCGATAATTAACAAGCGAACGATCGCCAACAACGCCGGATACTCGTTGGAACGCTCCGCCTCGAAGACGCTTTATTGGGCAGTACCCATCGGCGGGCATTTCATTTTTATAAGCTCTGTTGCTGCCGTGCCTGACAATAGTTGGACGCACGTTGCGGGAACCTATGACGGGACAACATTGAGGATCTATGTCAACGGCGTAGATGCAGGGAGCGTGATCCACACCGTCGGCGGACCTGTCAGCCCGACGACCGGCAAGTTGGTAATTGGAGAACATATTGCCAACGAGATCAACTTTAAAGGTTTGATCGACGAGCCGAGCGTTTATGACCGCGCGCTTTCAGCTACGGAGATAGCCTCCATTCACGCCGCCGGACCAGCCGGAAAGTGCCAAACGACGCCGGAACCTACGCCGACCCCGATCGTCGACACCATTGCGGGCAATGGCACGCCGGGCTTTAGCGGCGACGGCGGCGCAGCTCTCGATGCAGCGATGTCCCAACCTCAAGGCATCGCGGTTGCTCCCGACGGCACCATCTATTTCGCGGACAACGGTAACTTCCGCATCCGCAAGATCGACACGTCGGGTGTGATCTCGACGATCGCGGGCACCGGCGTTGCTGACGATACGGGCGACGGCGGACCCGCGATTGACGCGACGCTTTCGCTGCTTCTTTCCATCTCGCTCGATCCGGCGTCGAACAACCTTGATCTCTCGGACACCAACACCCACCGCATCCGCCGCATCGATCTTAACGCGGGCACGATCCACGCTTTCGCCGGCACTGGAACCATCGGCTTTCTTGGCGACGGTGGACCGGCGATATTTGCGCGCCTTCGCCGGTCACAAGGCGTGTCGGTCGCGCCTGATGGCTCAGTCATTATCGCCGACACGGGAAACTGTCGTATCCGCAGAGTCAGCGGCGGAGTCATAACCCCGATCGCGGGCAGCGGGGTGTGCGAGTCTTCGGGCAACGGGTCACCCGCCATCTTGGCGGGCTTCGACGCCCCGCGTCGCGTAAAGGTGGACGCTGACGGCAATGTCTTCGTCCTCGACAACAACAACACCTCGACCAACGACAACAATACGATCCGTCGGATAGACGCCGTGACCGGTGTGATCGATATGGTCGCAGGCGGTGGTGTCACGGTACCCGGCTCGGGCCCGGCGACGACGATGAATATCGGCAACGTCCAGGACATGGCCTTCGACGCCCTCGGCAACCTTTACATTGCCGCGCTCGCCCGTGTGTACCGCGTCGATGGCACTTCGGGCTTCTTGTCACCGTTTGCAGGAACTGGAGCGTTTGGCTTCAGCGGCGATGGAGGCCCGGCAATCGATGCCGAATTCAATTTCATCAGCGCTGTGGGCTTCCGTGGAGAGACGGTCATCCTCTCTGACGGGTTGAACAATCGCCTGCGCGCGGTGAATTTCGCCCAAACGGCGATATGCCCGACATCCGACCCGGTCGCGATAAACGGTGACCTGATAATATCCGGCAGCACAGCGACGATCAATTTGACTTGTATAACCAGTGTCAGCGGCGATCTAATTCTTACAGACAATCAAGCGGCCGGTGTCCTAGATCTGGGAGCGCTGGAAACAGTCGGCGGCAACGTGAATATCAGCGATAACACCCCTGCGGGAGATCTCGACTTGGGTTCGCTTGAAACTGTGTCCGGCAATCTCGAGATCCAAAGTAACCCTGCGGCGGGAAACCTCGACCTAGGCTCGCTTACGGAAGTCGGCGGGACAATTCAGGTAACTGGCAATAGCTCGGCGGGAAATCTCCACCTTGGATCGCTCACTACCGTCTCGGGCGACCTCGCGATCAATGCCAATGGCTCCTGCACTACAGTTAACTTAGCGTTGCTGGCAACGGTCACCGGTGACGAGTCAGTTGAATCATGTGGATCCGGCTCATTTTCACTCGGCAGCGGGGCTCCGGCAGGAGATCTAATTCTCGACCTCTCGGGCTACACCACCGCGAGCGGCACGACCGCAGGCGGAGAAACTTTAGTAAGCAACGAAACCGCCGAGGCTGTCATGTCAGTCCAGTTGCCGGAAGGTGCGTTTACGACACCGGTCAACTTTTCCATCACTCATCACGACCCCGCAACGCTCGATCCCGAAGTGGGTACACTCCCGGGCGGAGGACAAGGGACGATCGATCCGGTCGCGGCCTATTCGTTTAACTTCGACATTCCATTGCTCCAACAGGAAGCGACGCTGGTTTTCGAAGTTTTGCTCGACGGCTTAGACGCAGAGACGAGAGGCTCGCTGATCGAGGCGATCGTCGCTGCTAATGCAACGCTCGCGACACGCTCGGATAAACCAGGTGCATCGTATCAAGCCTTTCCGGTTTGTCCGATCGGGATAGCCCCGACGGCCGGCGGCTGCGTCCTCGTAGAAACCCTTGACGAAAACCGGGAACCAACGAACGATCCACCAGCCGTCATTAGGTTTTCCGGAGTGACGGGGCATTTTTCGACGTGGGCCGTGGTTCGACTTTCTGCTCCGACGGCCGCATCCGCGAACATCTCGGGCCGCGTCACAGATGCCGGGGGGCGTGGGGTCAGCCGGGCGTTCGTCACTGCCGTTTCAACCGCCGGTCAAACGTTCCAAGGCCTCACAAATACTTTCGGATATTACCGTCTTGCGGATCTGCCAGCGGGCGAGGGATACGTCGTCACGGTTTCGGCGCGCCGCAACCAGTTTGACAACGCGACTCAGTTCGTAGATTTAAGCACGGACGTCACCGACCTGGACTTCCACGCCCGCTGAAGGAGGATTTTGCCGCAGTCGTCGGCTCGGTAGATCGCCCAGTGAACGTTGTTATGGGCTTAGATGGTACTCAGCTGAGTCCGGCCGATCTCGCCGACCTTGGAGT
>JBEBGW010000025.1:0-21431 GCA_040081025.1 Pyrinomonadaceae bacterium
CGCGAACGAGATAAACCCATCGCGATCGCCGTCGAGCTTATCCATTATCGCTGCGGTCCACGTCCCACGCGTCGCGAAATTCCCCACGCCAGCATCTTTCAAAAGTCTCTCAAGCCCGTCTTCATTCATCCGCCCACGCTCACCATAGTGATCAAACGCCGTCCGATAATTCCCCGCAAACCGACCGGCCACTAACCCCTGCACCTTGGATATCAACTCCGCTTCCCTCGTATCAGCCATTCAATATCTTCCCCCAGGTCATTTCGAGCGATGTTACAGGGTGGCCATGTTAGTGACAAGTGAACGAGTGACAGGTGACAAGTAACAAACGGCGAACACGAGAATAAGAAGGGCCAAAGATATTCGCGTCCATTCGCGTTAATCTGCGGTAAAGATTTCTTTCGTGTCCTTTCGCATATTTCGTGGGCAAAATTTCAAATGATTGACACATTGCCCGATCCCGAATAAAAATACTCGATCATGAAACTTATATATCTCGTACTCGTTGTCACCGCGCTTTCCATAGCCGCCCTCGGCCAGAGCATGCCTAAGCCGAAGCTGAAACTCGCCGGCGTGACTGATGGGGCTAATAACGGAGTTGCGGTGAGAGTGTATGAGTTAGAGGTCGTGAACCGCGCAGATATGCTGGACGAATTCTTCCTTGCCGCCCCGGCCCTGCCGCCGTGCGGAAAGAACGCCGATTCGTCGCGCACATGGATCAATCTGTACGACGAAAAAAGCGTCCGCATCTATGGGTGGTGCGGAATTAAGACCAGCGGCGAACTCGGCTCACTACGCTTCATGATGCGTGCCACTGACCCCCAACCCAAAAAGATCTTCATCGACCTCGTAGACCGCGCCGAAGGCGTTATCCTCCGCTCAAATAAGGTCAATGTAGAGTGAGGTTTATATGAACGCAAAACACTCCGCGATCCTACTTTCCGGTCTATTGCTGATGATGATCGGCATAGCCTGGGCGCAAAGCTCTGACACCGCACCACCAACCTGTCCGGCTCTATCAGATGAGTTCCTCCAAGGCATCTTGCAGCCGACGGCGTGGGCACGGGCTGACTGGAACGCGAAGACCTCTCGTTGGGAGATCGATTGCACTCAGATGGACTCGATCGCAAACATGCCCGCTAGCTATCCCGCGAACGCTTATAACGCGTTGTCGAACGCTCCGAGGATGTCGAATGCGCTCCCGTCGCGAGGCAACCGGCGACCGAGCGGCAACGGCAACTACGTCAACACCAACCCGTACAAGGCCCCGCCCGACACAAACATCTACACCGGGCCTAATGCGAATACCGCCAACGTTACCCGGGCAAACGCAGTCAAACCGGCAAAGCCAGTCAAACGCGAACCGAACACCCGTCGGCCCGGCAACTGAGCGATCAAAGAAACGTTCGCGTATTTCGCGGGCAAACAAAAAAAGCCCGCGATCTCTCGCGGGCTTTTCCATCTACTGACTTCTGACTTCTACTCAGCCACTGCCATCGACTTGTCAGCCTTCTTCTCACGCTTGATGCCGCCGATCTGGACGAGTGATTCGCCCTTGATCTGGTTTTTCTCCAAAACCATCTGGTTGTAGAGCTTGCGCATCATCTGCATTTCTTCGGCTGCGGTCTTCGGACCTTCCATCTCCGGCTTGTTCGGACGGGTCAGGTCGACCTGGTTCAGGTTGAGATTGTGCGAGGCATCGCCAAGGTCAACTTCCTTACCGCGTGCGAAAACTTCGTGACGGCCGTGATCTTTATACCACTGTGCGACGGTCGCGTTCTGGTGCATGTGCTCGATGATATTTCTCCAGCCGATGCCTGTGTTATAAGCACAGAACGAGATCTCGCCTTCCTGTGTGCCGTAGGGGATGATGCACATCTCGGTGCGGCGGAAGTCGTAGTTGAAAAGATCCTGGAACCACATGCCTGCAATAAAGAGGAAGTTCCACGGATCCTGACGACGCTTCTCGATATCCTCGACAGTACGATCGCCGCCGACCTTACCGTAATCCTTGCCCGACAGTCCGAACGACTTGTCGAACTTCTTGAGGATGCCGCCGAGCGTCAACGATTTCGGAGCACCGTACGGGTTGTAGTTCTTCAGAAGGGCAAGGCCCATCATGATGTTCGAGAACCACTTGCCGCGGTTGGTGTCCGTGATGTGCTGCATGTCCGTGACCAGGCCCTGAATGCTCAGGAACTGCGGAACGGGAGCCATCTCTTTCGTTTCCTTATTGACCATCACCGCCGTGCCGACGCCGCAGTTCGGGTGGCAGCCGCAGCTGACCTGTCCCCAATCCGCGTCCGCACCGTGAACAACGTCCGCGAAATCGGCGAACGCTCCCATCAAGGAAAGCGGGAACCAGTCACGCGTCGGTTCGGTGATGCCGACCTGACCCTTCACATCGTGTGCAAGGTGGGCCAGCGTATAACGCTGCTGCAGACGACGCTGCTCGGTGATGTGCTCGTCACGTCCCGTGAACGATACCGGCTGGAACGCGATGAACGAGATCTTCTTGGGATTCTCGAGAGCGAACCGGATGATCGTTCCGACCTGGTCATTATTAATACCGTTGACCAGCGTTGTAACAAGAATGATGTCGACGCCGGCTTCGTGCAGGTTGTTGATCGCACGGAGCTTTACATCAAACAGGTTACCGATCTGACGATGCGAGTTGGCGTCGTTGCCGATACCGTCGAACTGCAGATAGACGAATCGCAGTCCGGCCTCAGCCGCTTCCTTACAAAATTCTTTCGACTTCGCGAACTCAATACCGTTGGTCGCCGCCTGCACCGAGTTGTATCCAACCTTGCGTGCATATCGGACCGCATCTAAGAAGTAAGGCGACAGCGTCGGCTCACCGCCCGAATACTGCACCGACATCTGACGTCGCGGCTTGATCTGGATAGCGTTGTCCAGGATCTCCTGCACGTCTTCCATCGACAACTCGTGCACGAATCCGACCTGGTTAGCGTCCATGAAGCACGGGTCGCACATCATGTTGCAGCGGTTCGTAAGGTCGACCGTCAACACCGCTCCGCGGCCATACTTGATGGTCGAGGTGCCGTGGTTGTGTAATTTCTCGTCGTTGTGTGCCTCCTGATCGCGTCCCGGGAAAAGCGATTCGATGTGCTGAAGGAATTTCGAGTCCATCGCCATCAGATCTTCGAAGTGGCCGTGCTCCGGACAATCCTTGATCATCCAGACCTCGCCATCGCGTTCGATGATCTGCGCCTTGATCTCGCCGACCTTCTCGTTGATCAGTACGGAAACTTCCTTGTCGCCGTTGATGATCGCCTCGCGGGCCTCGATAACACAGTTCGGGCAAAGCGAATCCGTCTGCCGCGGAAATCCAAGCGTCGGCTTCGTCTTCTGCCACGATTTCAAGATCGGCTTATCCGACCACTTCGGAATGAAAGATGCGTTCGGCTTGAACTGGTTAACCGAGCGGATCGCGTTAAACGCACCCGCTGCTAAATAAGTAAGGCCTTTTTCAAAATGCTTGATCGGTCTTGTCATAAAAATATCTTCTCCAAATAGCCGTATCTCAGCTAAATAGCGTCGGATGCCCGGATTATTAGATCGTAAGAAGGCAGTCGCGGACGAATGTCACCATTGGACTGCAATTTCTATGCCCTAGGCGACTCTTGTAAAACCACCAAAATTGCTGGGATTTTCACCAAAATCGTCGTATTCCAGAAAACCTCTTGTGAGTCATTTTGACACGTCCAAGAGGCGTTCGCTTGAATGTGTCATTTTTGCACAGTAGGCCTGCCTTAAGCCGCCGCTTAACTAAGAGGTGACAAAAATAGAGCGTCGAGTCGTCCGAATGTCGATTTCCCTAGCAAAGATCGGACATCCACCAAAACCGCACCTTAAGCGCATCTTTTAGCTGATTTCTCAGGGTACAGCGTTTAACTGTTACCAAACCACAGGTTAAACGCTTCACATTTTACTTTACAAAGCTAAGCAGGTGTGCTACCGTACATCAACTTCAAGGGTATTTCAGGTAAGTAGTTCCAAAGAATCGAATCAGGAAGTAAGTTCGGACGCTCGAAGAGCCTCGTGTAATGAAGATCAAGTTTGGCACGTCGGGGTGGCGGGCGATCATCGCAGAAGATTTTACGTTCGCGAACGTCGAACGGGTCGCGAGAGCGGTTTGCGGATATTTGAAAACTCAGCCTGAACTCGGCAACACGCTGATCATCGGTAACGACACGCGGTTCATGGGCGAGCGGTTCGGAGCGGTGGCCGCGGCGATCGCGGTGCAAAAGGGCTTTCGCGTATTGCATTGCGACCATCCCGTCCCAACGCCGACGATCTCGCACGCAATACGCAATATGAAGGCGGCGGGAGCGTTGAATTTCACGGCGTCGCACAATCCTCCCGAGTACCAAGGGATCAAGTTCTCGACGCACGACGGAGCCCCGGCATTACCTGACGTAACAAAATTGATCGAAGCCGCGGTCGAGAATAACGACGATCCGGCAGAATCACCGGGCGGCAGTATTGAAAGTTTCGATCCGCGTGAAGCGTATCTCGGCGATCTGAAGTCGAAGATAAATTTTGAAGCTATCTCAAAGGCAAAAGGCCGATACGCTTACGATTGCCTATACGGCACGGGCCGCGGATACCTCGATAAAATTCTTCGCGATCACGGCCTCGAGGTCGAGACGATACACGATTGGCGTGACGTGACGTTCGGCGGAAAAGCTCCTGAGCCGGGGGAAGATCATCTTGACGAGTTGAAATCGGCGGTAACGACGAAAGGTCTGACCCTCGGACTCGCAACCGATGGTGACGGCGACAGGTTTGGGATCATTGACAGCGACGGAACGTTCATCGAACCGAACAAGCTCGTCGCCTTGCTCGCGGATTATCTCGCGGAGACCCGCGGATGGAAACTCGGACTCGCGAGGTCGGTGGCGACGACGAACCTGATCGACCGCGTCGCGAAAGATCGCGGCTTGCAGCTATACGAAACGCCGGTCGGCTTCAAGTTCATCGGCGAATTGATAATTAAGGACGAGATCATTCTCGGCGGCGAAGAGTCCGCAGGGCTTTCGATCCGCCATCATTACCCCGAGAAAGACGGGTTGATAGCGTGCCTGCTGGCGGCCGAATCGGTCGCGGTGACGGGGAAATCGATCGGGGAACAGCTTGATGCTCTATACGAACGCGTCGGCAAGCTCGAATCGAAACGCATCGGCGTAAAGCTGACCGACGATGTCGCGGCAAAGTTGAAAGAAAAGCTCGCACAGGAACCGACCGAGATCGGCGGGCGAAAGATTGACAACATAAATCGACTGGACGGCGTGAAGTTCAACTTCACCGACGGCACCTGGATGCTCATGCGTCCCTCCGGCACCGAACCCATGGTCCGCATCTACGCCGAAGCTGAGACAAACCAGCAAGTCGATGAGTTAGTAGAAGCCGGGCGACGTTATCTCCTTGGCTGATCTCTTTTTTAGGTTTTTTGTGTTTTTTGTGGTTCCAGTCTCCAAGAACGACCACAGAAAACAAGACAAGAAAAGGCGAACCACAGAAACACAAAAACATAGAAAAACTCTGTGTGCTCTGTGGCAAAAATTTGATCGATGAAAAACGAAACGACACGAAGAAACATGCGAGTTCGCCGGACACGGCGGGACGAGATCGCGCGCGTGTCAAAACCAAAGCGGCGGATCTTGCCGCGGTGGGTCCCGATCGCTGCATCGCTGACGCTGGTGCTCTCGATCACGGCGACCGTCAACGTTCGAAGTTGGATCGACCTTGCGAACGAACAGAAGCAGCACGAAGAGCTGAACCAGCGAGTTCAGCAGATGAACGACGAGAATCTTGGTCTTCAGGAAGAGATCTATTACCTGAAGAACGACACGGATACTATAGAGCGAGAGGCAAAGAAGTACGGCCTTGTTCGCCCCCAGAGCAAGTTGAAGCTGAGTTCCCGAGCCGGGGACATGGGCAATGCGGAGGAGCCCACAAACCGGCAAACACCAACCAAAAAATAAACCGCCTTTTGCCTATCCACTCCGCATTGCCTACAGTTAACCTTCCGAAAATCTAGCGGCCCTGGTTTCCCGAAAACCAGGGCCGCAACTCCATTCAGATTCCTTTCTTGGTTTTCTTTCGTGCGTTTCGTGTATTTCGTGGAAGGGATTTCACCTTTCCTACCGAGGCTTTAGTTGAGACCGAAGAAGGCTAACCACGAATCACACGAAAGAAGAAAAAATAAGAAAAATAGCGAGCATAATCCGCGTTTATCTGCGTCCATCCGCGGGAAAAATTACCGTCAGTGTTGCCGCCTGCAACCAATGTTTACTTCCAATTCTTATTCCACACGTCCGCAGTTTCCGGCTTCAATAGGGTCGCCCTAAACTCGGCACTATTCATTATCTTTGCCAGAATCGTTGGGTAATCTCTGTAGGGATTATCCCTTCTTCTCTCGAACCGTAACAACCCAAACTCGGTTCTTTCATCGTTCCGAAAATACAATTCGTAGGGCTCATCGTCGGAGCCGGCGACAAAAATATAGTGCTTCACAAAGTGCCAGCGCATGCCATTCTTGCCAATCCTTTTATCCTTATCGTAACTCCACATCTCTGTCATAGATTTAAAGGACACTAGCAAATTTCCTAGCAAATTGACATCTGCACACAAACCGCAATATCCTCACCGAACCTATGATCGCACATGGAGTAACACCGATATTAAATGTGTCGAACTTCGCCGAGAGCATGGCGTGGTTCGAGCGGCTGGGGTGGAAGAAGCACTGGGATTGGGGCGACCCGCCCACGTTCGGAGCGGTCTCGAGCGGCAAGGTCGATATCTTCCTGTGTCAAGACGGCCAGGGCGGCCGCGGCAAGGGAACGAACACCGAAACCTTCACCGCCGACGACAACGACAAAGGCGTCTGGATGTCCGTCTGGGTAGACGACGTCGACACCATCCATCAACACTGCCTCGCCAACAACATCGAAGTCACAATGCCGCCCACCGACGAACCCTGGAACGTCCGCGAGCTCCACATCCGCCACCCCGACGGCCACGTCTTCCGCATCAGCAAAGGCATCGAGTGTGAGGAGGAGTGACTGGTCTGCGAAGGCGTTTTCGCAAGTCAAATCGTAAAGGTCTCAACACGATTACAGCACTACGCTGAATACCAAAAAAAGAATGTGGAATGACGGCCTGCGGTGAGATAGCGGCGTTTCAGAAGTGATTGATATGGAAGAAATATTCTCTTCGTTGCAAGGCTGGAAGGCCATTCTGGCCGTCTTAAACTTGGGCGTTCAGATCGGTCTACTTTTACTTTTGATCTCTCTGGTCAAGAAGAACGCGCGGGTTGCCCTAAGTTCCGAACTGTCTTCCAGTGTCAATCGGCAGATATTGGACCTGAACGCACAGCAGCTCCAGCTCGTCGATGAACAGATACGGTTGGCACAAGAAACCGTAGAGATCCAGTATCGTCCTCGACTAGTAGCGTTCCTCTTGCGTGACCATGAACGTCCCGGTGACAATCTCCTGCTGGTGATTCGAAATATTGGCAATGGGTTGGCGGAAGATGTGTGTATCCGCGTCACCCATCAACTGGACGCCGATCAATTCGATCGGGTGCATCGTTTGTTCGAACTATTGCCGGATTTGAAGTCGCTGCCGCCCGGTTACCAGTTTTATTGCCCCTTCGAGCGGGCGGGCAAATTCGTTCATCCTGAAGAAGGTGTTCATACGGGATTCGATCTCGCGGTCGAATACAAGGACGGCAACACGCGAGCGAAATACCAAGAAATCATTGCTTTGGACCTAGGCTCCCCAACGGGCTTATGCAAACAGTAGCCACCTCATTCGAAAAGCTCGAAGTATTACTCATGGGCGTGAACTTTATCGCCGGAGTGATCTCCTTGCTCTATGTGCTTAGGCAGAATTCAGATACTACCTCGCTAGTGAATGCGGCGGAGACGTCTGCCCAGCACCTTGCAAGTTCTAAGTCCAACATCGAGCGAGCCCTAGGGCAAAGCAGGCATCAGGTAGACGATGCGAAATCTCAGATGCAAACCCTTTTTCGTCCGAACCTCTTCGTTGCATTTGAGAATCCTTACAAAGACGGCGGCCGCAGAATCTTCTTGACAGTCCACAACGTAGGCAATGCAACCGCGACGAACATCCGAATCGAGTTCGAACCTGAACTTGAGAGATGCAATGAACATTTCAGCCTTGAGCACCTGCACGCTCTGCTCGATTCGATACCTTCACTCCCGCCGGGACAACGTATTGGTCACGCGTTTGACTACGTTCTGGATATCAAGGAGTCGGAAAAGAAGCCTCCAGACGAGTATTCGGTCGAAATTGCTTACTTCGAGGCGGAAGGGAAGATCAGCTATAGAGCCAAGCAGCAGCTGTCGATGAAATTCTTCTTTCCTGGTAACCGACTCTGGAGATTCGTTGAAAAGACCGAACCGATCGAATGGAAGAAAACGCCCGCAGAGTGAGAGCCCGCCGAGTTCGGGTTTATTTGGATGGGCATGAGGACGACGCCTCCGCGTTTTCCTCATACCCTGATGTTGGGGTGGTTCGAGTTTCTACATGTTCCGACAAAAAGCCTTCACTTGTAGCTATCGATATGCCATGTGCTGCGGCACGGTTAGGCCTCGAGGCTGGGGCGTTATCCCGTGGTGGAACTCGCCTTTGAGCCTTCGATAATGTTGTGAATTTCAATGAACTCGGGTTCGCCTTTGACGCCAAGCTCCCCGAGGATCGGGCCGAGCTTTTGCGAAAACTGCTCGAAGGATTCGCGTGAATCCCAGATATCGCTTACGCGAAGGTTGTCCTTGTCGCCAAAGCAAACGTGGAAAAGTCGTCCCGCGGGCGAGCCCGCTCCTGCCGCGTCAAGCTTCGTTAAGCATTCGGCATACGAAGCCTCGGTCAATCCCGTCGGCGCAAATCTCACTACAACAGCCATATGTCCTCCTTCGGTTTTGCAGTCTGTGCACAACCGGTCCAGAAACTCCGCCTTGTCCTTTGTGGGCGCGGCTATCCTATCACCAAAGAGTTGAAAGTGAGAACCGGCTTAGACAAGGTACCCGATGTCAGTAAATTTCGGCGGCTTGCCGCCATGATGAGCGGAAGGGCTGTGCCCTTCCGAAACGAGTTTCCCAAATAAAAGGAGGAGGCTATGCCTCCGACTATTTCGAATACCAGCGGATCTGCTTTATATCCATCTCGAGCGGTTCATCGTCGAGCAGCGGCTTGCGGAGCCAGTAGCGAGCACTTGAATATTTATAGTCTTCAGGCCGCTCGACCAGTCCTTCTTTCACAGGATTGTCGTGGATGTAATTCACCTTCTGCATGAACATCGATTCGCTGGTCAAAAGAAACTTGTCCGGATGGTGCTCCCAGAGCGAGTACTTGTAATTGCCCGCCTTCTCTTCAAGCTGTAATTTCCGAAGCGATTCTTCTGGTCCGTTCTCCTTCAGATGGTCGATCAATCGCCTCGCCGAAATACCATTCAGGTATCGCAGCGTGTCGGAGATCTTTCGCTTGCCGTCCGTGATGATGTGAAAGTGATCGAACATTATCACATATGCGAAGAGCAACATTCCGGATGAGGTTCGAGCTTCGTTAAGCGCCGCGCACATTAAGTCTTTGAATTTATCGGTACGGAAAACTGGCAGACGATGATGAGTGACCGATGTGAAGTAGTAACAGGGAGTGTCGAGGGAAATTCGCGTCATAGAAATGGAGGCACAGCCTCCTGAGCAAAATTAAAGGAGACGCTTCGGAAAGGCAAGCCTTTCCGCTCATCATTGCGGCAAGCCGCGAGACTCTAGACCTCCTATCGCAGATGTCGAGTCGTCGCGTCAGTAACTGATCGAGGTTGAAGGTCGTCGGTTTCGTAGATCGATCGCGGCGGTTGGAGGTAATCCGGTTGAGTGTCAGGCAATGCGGCGGGCTGAGCCGTGTCGCGGAGGAGTTTCCCGATCATGCTCGCCTGAACAAAACGCGATACGGTCGCGGCGAAGCAGAAGAACGTGATGGCTGCAAAAAAGAGCCAGAAAATTCCATCGACCGGCGGACGAGAATAGACGACATACGTGAGGAACGCGAACCCGCCGCCGATAAGACCCGACCTCACCGCCCCCGACTGAAGCTCGATCTTGCGCGCCGCCAGCGTCATGGGTGTCTCGGCGCCGTCGATACCGCGTCGGCGCATCCGGCGCAGCTGGCGCTCGGATAGATGCAGCTGCGGTGATGCGGTCAGCGAACGGTCCGACGCTTCGAGTATCGTCCGCACCGACGCCACGTCCACCCCGCACCCGCGGCAGTAGATGACATCTTCCCCATTCTGCGAACCACATTTTGGACAGTACATTCTTCTCCATAGTACGTGCAGTTCGTAGATCTGTTCCGTGTTTTGGCCGTGGCCGGTCGAGATTCGCGTAGCTGGGCGTAACCCCGATCGAAAAACGCGTCGCTGGGTGCGCGTTTCCGTCAGCGTTGTTTCTGGCTGCTTCGACAAGTACGTAAAAAGGGACGGCTCGGATCAGGTCGGCGAGGCGCTTCGATCTGGGCGAGATCGTCCATCTCACGGCAGTTGGAGAGTGTCGATATCGCGATCCTCGGATGGTTTGTTGGAGTCGCGGCCAACGGCCGGGTCTCATTCGGAAATTCGAATATTCTTTGACATCTTGAATGGGTGGTGTAACATTCCCGGTACCACACATCAACAATCCTCGGAGGGCACACGATGAAGAGAACTCCTGCAGCCGCGTTCCTGATTTTCACGGTTCTTTCATTCGGGCTACAGATGCCCGCGACCTCACAGACGGTTTCGACCCGTTTCATGGCGTTCTGCGCCGATGGCGACGGAGCTTTGAGCGATTGGGTCAACACTCGAAACGAGGCCTATCTAGCGGGCCGCGAGCACGAAGTGACCGCAAAGCAGCATCGATGGGAGATCCTGACGCAGCAAGGCGAGACCGCAACCCGCGAACCGAGCTGTGCCCTGGTAGCCGACGGCGAAAAGCCCGACACCATCAAAGTTGGGAACAAATGCGGCCGTTGTGTGAAGTTCTATCTCTCCCGAACAAGTGAGGACGGCTCCGTTAAGTCACGCGAATTTACTATTGATTCGAAGAAGAGCAAGCATTTTCGAAAGACCCCAGGTTCAAAGATAACGGTCGACGCCGAACGCGACTGTCCGGAATAGCTCCGCCTCCACCAATACCATTCTCCATGCTCGTTCGCATTTTACTTGCGATCTTGTACGATCTGTGCAACACTGATCGACCCGGCCTGCGGGTTGATCTTTGAAAAGAGAGAGAGGAGTTTCATCGAATTTGCTCGGAACGTGCTTATTCAGCGTGTGTGATTCGCTGGGACAGTGGGACACTTTCGTAACTGGATGGTTAACTTCTGTATTTCCAGTAGCTTACGGCGACGGAAAAGTGTCCCAAAAGTGTCCCAAGGTGGGACAGCAAATCCAGAGGAGATCAACTGTAACTTATTGAATTTAGTCGACTTGGTAGATTCTGGCTGTTTTTTCGTTACTTTCAAAAAGAGCAGTTTTTCGACAGTTTTGTCAGGTTTTTGGCTCTTTTCGTCGCTATTTTGGGACAAAAAGCTGTGGAAATGCCTGTTTAAGAGCCGCAATTTTTGGAAGATCGTTGCGGACGACATACGCGTCGTCGGGATTGTGTTTCACGTAGTCCTGATGTTCTTCCTCGGCTGCGTAGAACTTCTCGAGCTTTTCGAGCTTGGTCACGATAGGTTTTTTATAGACCTTGGACGCTTCCAATGCGGCGATAAACCCTTTAGCCGCTTTGAGTTGTCCGTCGTTCTCGTAAAATATCGCCGAGCGATATTGTGGCCCTGTGTCCGGTCCCTGTCGATCTAGCTCGGTCGGGTCGTGAGCGACGATGAAGAAGATATTGAGAAGCTGTTCGTACGTGATCTTCGCCGGATCGAACCGGACCTCGACCGCTTCGGCGTGAGTCGAACGGTGGTAGCTGACGTCGTTGTAATTAGCCGTCTTGGCCGTCCCGCCCGAGTAGCCTGAGCGTACATCGATCACACCCTTGAGGCTCTCAAACACCGCTTCGACGCCCCAAAAACATCCGCCCGCAAACACCGCCTTTTGCTCCGCGGCGAAACAACTTATCGATAGAAACAGGATCACTACTATTGTGCGCATACTGGTATATACCTCGACAGTGACATTTTATTCGAAGATTGCCTAGAATCAGATGTAGAAAATGAACGATGCCATCGAATCATCACGGGCGCCTGAGCCGGTCGGCCTTTACCCGCACGCGAGACGTGTCGGCGATCTGCTGTTTTTGTCGGGTGTCGGCCCTCGTGAACGCGGGTCGAAGACGATCCCCGGAGTCGAGCTGAACGATGCGGGGGAGATCGTCTCGTACGACATCGAAACCCAGTGCCGATCGGTGTTTCAGAACGTCCGCTACATTCTCGAAGACGCCGGATCGTCATGGGAGAGGATCGTCGATGTGACGGTTTTCCTGACCAATATGAAAGCCGATTTCGCGGTGTATAATAAGATCTACGCCGAATATTTTGCAGACAACAGGCCTTGCCGAACGACGGTCGAGGTCAATTCGCTTCCCACGCCGATCGCGATCGAGCTAAAGGTGATCGCAACCATTTAGACTTTTCAAGCAGGAGCATTAAATGACAGCAGCAGCTACACAAGGAATTGCGACTCGCGGATATGCGGTCGAAAGTAAGGACGCCAGGTTTGAGCCGTTCGAGTTCGCCCGCCGCGAGGTCGGGCCGAACGACATCCTCATCGACATTCTCTATTCGGGCATCTGCCACTCCGATATCCATCAGGTCCATGCGGAATGGGAACCGGCTGTCCCGTCGATCTATCCGATGGTGCCGGGCCATGAGATCGTCGGCCGCGTAACGAAGGTCGGCTCGGACGTCTCCAAATTTGCAGAGGGCGATTTTGCAGGCATCGGATGCTTCGTCGATTCGTGCGGCGAATGCGGTGGATGTACCGCCGGAGTCGAACAATTCTGTATAAACGGCTGCGCGATGACCTACAACGGCACCGAAATGGACCGCGTTACGCCTACATACGGCGGCTATTCGAAGCATTACGTGATCGATCAGAATTACGCCCTGAAGGTCGATTTTGCCGAGGCCGATCTGCCCGGCGTCGCTCCGCTAATGTGTGCTGGAATTACGTCGTACGCTCCGCTCAAACGCTGGGGAGCCGGTCCGGGCAAGCGGGTTGCTGTCGCTGGACTCGGCGGGCTCGGACATATGGGCGTCAAGATCGCCGCAGCAATGGGAGCGGAGGTCACGGTGCTCAGCACTTCGCCTGCGAAGGAAGTCGACGCGAAGAAACTCGGCGCTCAAGGCTTCCTGAACATCCGCGACGAGGAAGCTCGCACCGCGGCGACGGGCAGCTTCGACATCATCCTCAATACCATTTCGGCGCAGCACGACTACGGTACTTATCTGGCCCTCCTCGGACTCAACGGCGTAATGGCGGTCGTCGGTGTTCCTACAGATCCCGTTCCGGTTCATGCGTTTTCGTTGATCGCTGGGAACAAGGCGATCGCCGGTTCGATGATCGGCGGGATCGCGGAGACTCAGGAAATGCTTGATTTCTGCGCCAAGCACGGAATCACGTCGGACGTAGAGATCATCAATCCCGCATACATCGACGAAGCCTACGTACGTACGGTCAGATCGGATGTGCGATACCGGTTCGTGATCAATATGAAGGATGCCTAGAGCGTTCTGATAGAGCAATTTACGGCGGTCTTCGGGCCGCCTTTTAGATTTTGCGCTTAAAGATCGTATGAATATCCTGATCAGAAAGGCACGAACGGATGACGCCGAGGAATTGGCTGCGCTGATCGCGGAGTCGGTCCGCGAGCTGGCTAAGGGATTCTATACGAACGAGCAGATAGAGCATTCGATCCGCACTGTGTTCGGTGTCGACCATCAACTTATCGAGGATGGAACGTATTTCGTGGCTGAGCTTGGCGGGCGAATGGCAGGCTGCGGCGGCTGGAGCAAACGGAAGACACTGTTCGGAGCCAGTGCGTATGAAGGACGCGACCCGGAACTGCTCGATCCGGACGAGGAACCGGCAAAGATCCGCGCGTTCTTTGTTCATCCGGACATGGCACGCCGCGGAGTCGGAAGTGCGATCCTCGAGCGATGCGAGACGGAGGCCCGAACATTTCGTTTTCGCTCGGCCGAGATGATGGCGACGCTTCCCGGTGTACCTCTGTACGAGGTCCGCGGTTATCGGAAGATCGCTCCGCGAAATATTCCTATCGGCGACGGCGTTGAGATCGAGTGCATAATCATGAGAAAGGAACTTGTATGAGATACGTTTGCTTGCTTCGCGGGATCAACGTTGGCGGGAACATGATGATCAAAATGTCCGAGCTATCGGCAATGTTTGAGTCGCTCGGATTTAGCGGCGTGAAGACCTATATCAACAGCGGCAACATCGGGTTCGATTCGCCCAAGACCGCGGAGAAAAGGCTCGTCACGAAGATCGAGAGCGCGATCGAGGAAGCCTTTGGGAAGAAGGTTGCAGTGATGGTTCGCGAGCAAAAGAACATCGACCGTGTGCTGGCGAATAACCCGATTGACGGCCAGTTCGAGAGTCACAAGGAAATGCACGTTCTCTTTTTGAGCGAGGAAATGTCGGACGAAAAAGAGAAGCAACTGCTCGACGCGACTCCCGAAGGCGAGCGGTACAAATGCATCGGCCGCGAACTTTATTGCCATCTGCCGAAAGGGGTGATTGACAGCCTTTTGGGTAAATCATTCCTGGAGAAGAAGTTAAAACTCTCCGCTACTGGGAGGAATTGGCGGACGGTTCAGAAACTTGCGGAGCTTTGATCGCGTTTAATTCCTATGACTTTCGAACACGCTACCGCAGCCGATTTCGACCTGATCTTTGATCTTTACGACAAGGCGATCGAATTTCAGAAAACCGTCTTCGATAAACAGTGGCTTGGGTTTGATGCAGATCTCGTAAATCGCGAGATCGCCGAAGGACGGCTGTGGAAGATCGTGGATGACGGCGGCGTGGCGTGCATCTATTCAGTCGCGTACGAGGATCCGATCATCTGGGGCGAAGACAGCCATGTCAGCGCGATGTACATCCACCGGATCGTGACGAATCCGGAATTTCGCGGTCGCGGATACGTGCGAGCGATAGTCGACTGGGCTCGCCGGCACGCTGCCGAAAACGATCTACGGTACATCCGGATGGACACGTGGGCGGACAATCTCAAGCTTAAGGATTACTACACGGGCTGTGGTTTTGAATGGAAGGGCACCGTCTCGCCGGAGGATTCGCCGACGATGCCCGAACACTATAGAGGTATACAGCTAGGACTGTTCGAGATGGACCTCGAAGCCTAGGGCCGCGCTTCGAGCACAAGATTGAACGGCGTTTCTGTCGCCCGTCTGAATCGCGTGAAACCGCCTTCGTTCGCCACGCTGCGAAGCCTTGCCTCACCTGCCTGAGCCCCCAATCCCAACCCGACTTCCTGCGACCGCGACGCGGGCGTGCAGATCAATGTGGAGGCTGAGTAGTAAACGCGGCCGACCGGATTGTGATTATCGGCGGTTGCATCGTTGGCAAACGGCTCGACGATCATCCAGGTGCCGTCTCCTTTCAAGGCTTTCCGCACATGAGCAGCAGCCCCCACGGGATCGCCCATGTCGTGGAGGCAGTCAAAGAATGTCACGAGGTCGTAGCCTTCGCCGGGGAAAGCTTTCGACGCAGCGACCTCGAACTTCACCCGATCTCCTACTCCTGCCTGGTCAGCTTTCTTCCGTGCCGACTCGATCGATTTGTCGTGATAGTCGAACCCGATGAACTCGGAATTCGGGAACGCTTTCGCCATCAGGATGGTTGAGGCTCCGAGTCCGCATCCGACATCTGCGACCTTCGCTCCGGTATTGAGCTTGTCCTCGACATCGTCAAGAGCCGGTAGCCACGCGCTTACAAGATTCGCGATGTAGCCGGGGCGAAAGAAGAGTTCTGTACCTCGGAAGAGGTCTTCGTGATGCTCGTGCCAGCCGAATCCGTCGCCGGTTTTGAAGCGGTCGATCAGCGTCGGTACCGCACGCAATGCAGAAGTCGCAAGGATAAATGCTCCCGGCAAATAGGCGGCATTCTCTTCGCTGGTCATTACGTACGACTGTTCGGCAGTCATGTAATAACTGTCTTTGTCCGCGTCGTACTCAATGTAACCGCTCGCGGCATTGGCGTTGAGCCATTCGCGGACGTAGCGTTCGTTCGTATCAGTACGTTTCGCGAGCTCGGCGGCGGTGACACGTTCATCCGGCGTCGCCATCGCCTTGTAAAGGCCCAGCTTTTCGCCGATCACGATCGATCCCGCATGCATCGTCGCACCGAGATCACCGACAAATTTGCCGAGAAGTGCGTTCAATTTATCTTCGTTCAATGACATATTTCTCTCCAAAACATTTCAGGAATTGTCCGCGTGGGCGTAGTGTGTGCTTCAAGAGACGCTTTCGCAGATCGGAACAGGACAGTCCCAACAGAAAATTTCCGAGACAGGCTATAATGTTCTGACAGCGGGACGGATTATATGCCAATTCGCAAGCCTTTCAACTTTAAAAATTGGATCGACGAGAATCGGCACTTGCTAAAGCCTCCGGTCGGGAACAAGTGTGTTTATGACGACGATGATTTCATCGTGATGGTCGTAGGCGGGCCGAACTCGCGAAAAGATTATCACTGGGACGAGGGCGAGGAGCTTTTTTATCAGCTAGAGGGTGACATCAAGGTGCTCGTCCAGGAGGGCGGCAAGGCGGTCGAGGTGCCCATCAGCGAAGGTGAGATGTTCCTGCTACCGCCGCGGATCCCGCACAATCCTATCCGAGGCGCCAACACCGTCGGCCTCGTCATCGAACGCAAACGTCGGATGGGTGAACTCGACGGGCTCTTGTGGTTCTGCGAAAACTGCAACAACAGGCTCTACGAGGAGTATTTCCAGCTCACCGACATCACCACGCAATTCCAAGGCGTCTTCAAGAAATTCTACGGAAGCGAGAACCTGAGGACGTGTAGAGAATGCTCCTCCGTCATGGAGCCTCCACAATAACTCAATGGAGGAATTCGAGTACCCCCAGGACATCTACACGGAACCTGATCCCGATCCGGACACGCTAAAGAATCTCGGCCCGTTGAGGTCGTTGGCGGGAATTTGGCGTGGCTCGAAGGGAGTCGACGTGAACCCTAAGGCTGACGGACCGGAGCACAACGGCTATTTTGAGACCTTCAAGAATATTCTCATTGATCGGCAGTTGAACGGGCCACAGCTGTATTATGGACTGCGTTACCACCAGTTCATCGAAAACCCGGAGGAAGAAGCGACGTTTCACGATCAGGTCGGATACTGGCTTTGGGAACCGGCGACAAAGACCGTCATCCAAACTCTTGCGATCCCACGCGGGCAGATAGCAATGGCAGTGGGTACCGCTGAACCTGACGCCACGGAATTTGAGCTGAAGGCGGTACGAGGATCCACGGTAAACGGCATTTCGTCGAATCCGTTTCTCGAACAAGCGTTCAAAACTCTCGAATACCGCTGCAAGATCACGATCCATTCGGAGGATAGTTGGTCATACGAATACACCACCGTCCTCGAACCGAGCGACAAAGGCGTGCCGTTCGATCACATCGACATAAACACTCTAACTCGTGTCGGTGATTCGCCCCCAAATCCGTTACTGCTGAAGGTTTAGGCAGCAAACATTTAGTCTAGCTCTATGTCGGAAGAAGAGAATTATCCAACGATACTTTGGCGAACTCTGAGTACCCCGGGACACGAGACCGCAAAGATTTACGGCGATGAAGGTGAGGGCTGGACGATCGATGGCGTCTCGATATTCCTACACGAAGGCGAACCTGTCCGGCTCGATTATCTGATCGAATGCGACGCGAACTGGAAGACCAGTTATGTGACGGTCAACGGCTGGGTCGGCGACGAGATCGTAGATGTCGAGATCGAGGTGACCGGAGGCCTCTGGGTAATGAACGGCGAGGAAGTTGAGGGCGTCGAACGATGCATAGATGTCGACCTCAATTTCAGCCCTGTTACCAACACGATTCCGATCCGTCGTCTCGATCTAAAGGCCGGCGAGAGCAAAACCGTCCGAGCCGCTTGGCTGCGATTTCCTTCGTTTCAACTCGAGTTACTCGAGCAGACGTATACGCGGATCGATGATTCGACCGTTAAGTACGAGACCACGTCGGGTTTTACCGCGACTCTTACCGTAAATGAAGACGGGATGGTCACACATTACCCAGACGGCTGGACGACCGAAACCGATCATCCCTAACCGATCACTTCCTAACAACCGAAATAGTTATCTCCGATGGATACTGCTTTGAATGATGCACGGCATTATTCGCGATGACGCCTTTCGTCTCGCTGAAATTGTCGCCGCCGGTGTTCATGTTGCGATCGAATCGCGGGAAATTGCTGCTTGAGATCTCTATGCGGATCCGGTGACCGGGAGCAAAATAGTTGCTCGTATTCATTGGCGAAAACTTCGCGCGATAGACCTTTCCGGTTTCCATCCATGCCATCGGCTTGTCGTATCCGTCACGGTATCGCATCCGCTGGATCGTCTCGTCGAGATTCCATGCCTTTCCAGTTTCGTCCACGTCGATCAGTTTTACGGTGAAGTCGGTATCCTTCGCATCGGATGAGACGTAGAGTGTCACATCGATCGGACCGCTCAGCTCCACGCCTTCGGTCAGAACATCCGACGAATAGACCAGAATATCCGGCCGTTCTTCCATCTTGCTCTGGTCGAACGATCCGCCTCGTACGGCATTGCCGGTACAGCAGACGTTACCGCCGTAAGATGGAACCGGGTCCATGGGATCATACTTGAATCTGTCCGGAGCATCGCTCGCCGGAGCCGCGGGGACAAGTTTGCCGTCACCGCTACCGGTGTTTGCCTTGCCGCCGCTCGCGAGATAGAACTTCATTGGCTCGGCACCGGTCGGCGGCCACTGTTCGGACGACTGCCACTTGTTCGACCCCATCGTAAAGTACTGAACCTTCGGCCGTTTGAGAATGTCGTTGTTCTCGCCCTTCAGGAAGTGGTCGAACCAGTCGTACGTCATCTTGTTGTAGTCGAGCCGCGCGTCGCCCATGCTTCGCTCGCCTACGACCGTGGTCTCGGTCGCTCGCGTATAGCTGCAATGGAGGACAGGCGCGATCACGGCGTACTGCTTATCCGCAACATCCTTGTCCGCGGTCTTGCGAATGTGGTTGTACATTGCAAGATTCGGCCCGGTTGAGACGTCGTACCACGAAATAAAATAGAAGCCCGGAATGTTGACCTTCATGTTGTCGTGCCACAAGCCACCCTTGTACCACGCGGGATCGTTCGGCGTGCGACGGATCATCGCTCCGCCAGTCGGAACGGGCATTTCATCCGCAAAGATCCCTCGGGGGCCGTCAACCGCAGTGAAGATATCCTTGACCGGCAGATGTCGCAATGCCTGTGACCATTCGACCTGCGGAGCCTGTTGCGAGAGATCGAAAGACTTCGACGCACGGATCAAATCTTCCTGCGTCGTGCCGGGCGCGAACATTGGTCGCACCTGATTCTGCTGTCCATAGAGCCACGCGATAAACAGCATCTGCACGGCACCGCCGCGATACCAATTCCCCTGCTCGTAATACGGCCCGACCCGTCCGACACCCGCTCCGAACCCCTGTGCGATCATTGTCGTAAACGCCGGATTGTTCTGCGAAGCAACGGCCATCTGCCACTCGGCGGTCGACGAGCATCCGATCGCCCCGACCTTCTTGTTCGACCACTGCTGCGAGGACATCCACGTCAAAGCGTCGTCGCCATCGGTTGTTGGCGGTCCGAGGATTTCGTAGTTCCCTTCCGAAAAGAAACGACCGCGTTCGTTCATTATGATGTAGGCGTAGCCGCGTTTTACCGCATCAAGAACCGTCGTCATATCACGCGGCGCGCCGAGCCGGACATCCCACCAATTGAAGTTGTACGGCGTTCGCGAAAGGATGATCGGGTACTTTTTCGTAGGATCTTTAGGTCGATAAACGTCAGCCTGCATCCGCTTTCCGTCGCGCATCGGAACCATGACCTTGCGTTCGACTACGGCTATCGACTGCAGCTCGGCCTCGATCGCCTTTCTCTTAGTCCGAGTTTCGGCATCTTGCGTCGCCGTCGTCTGCCCGACTACTCCGGCCGCGAGGCACAATGCAAAGACCCCCGTCAGAAACCAACGAATGGAACCGTTTCTCATCACAAATTTTCTCCTGCGGAACGTTGATCGAATGCTACGGCAATTCTAACAGGCCGGTCACACCTACGGCCACTGCGTTCGTAACTGATGCGTCTATTGAATTAGAATCGGATGCATGGACCATGCGGGTCAAAGATCTCATCTACCGATCATCATCACCCTCGGAACGTTGATCGGACTGAACCCGTTCAGCATCGATATGTATCTGCCGGGATTCGCTGCGATCGCGGCCGACCTCGGAACTGATACGGCGACCGTCGGACTGACTCTTTCAAGCTTCTTTGCCGGAATCTGCATCGGCCAGATCATCTACGGCCCGCTCCTCGACAGGTTCGGACGAAAACGGCCGCTGATGATCGGGATTGGGATCTACTTTCTGGCGTCGATTGCCTCTGCGTTTGCCGGCAGCATCGAGCAGCTCGTGATTCTTCGGTTCATTCAAGCCCTCGGCGGATGCGCCGGAATGGTCGCGAGCCGGGCCTATGTCCGCGATCTGTTTCCACCCGAAGAGAACGCACGCATTTTTTCGCTACTGATCCTTGTGATGGGCGTTGCCCCGATCATCGCTCCGAGCATAGGAAGTTTTATCGTTACTACGCTCGATTGGCACGCGATCTTCGTTGCGTTGGCGTTGATCGCCGCAGCGATCTTTACGGCAGTTTCTATTGTGCTTCCGGAATCGAAAGAGTCCGACCCTGGCGTTTCGCTGAATCCGCTGAAGGTAGTGAAAGGATATTTCGGCGTTTCTATGAACCCTCGATTCATGCTTTTCACGCTCGCGATGTCTTTCTCGACAGCGGCACTCTTCGCATACATTACGAGCTCGCCGATCCTGTTCATGAAGGTGCACGGCTTGACGGAAGCTCAATTCGGCCTGACCTTCAGCTTCTGTGCTTTTTGTCTGATCGTCGGGAGCCAGTTGAATCGCTTTTTGCTGCAACGTTTCTCGACGATCCATATAGCAGAGTTCACCGGAGTCGCGATCATTGCTGTCGCCGCCGCCCTTTTTGCATTGACGGCATATTCGCTTGCCGGATTCGTAGTTACGATAGCTTGCATCGCAACATTCCTGTTCCTGTTGGGTATGTTCAATCCGAACGCAGGA